>DASWSP010000096.1:0-3604 GCA_036402575.1 Allosphingosinicella sp.
CGAACGGGACACGGCTCAGGAAACTGGGCGGGCTGCCCGGGAAAAGCGCGGCGACCGCCGATGCGATGATGGCGGAGACGGGATTTTCCTCGAGCCGATCCCAGGCATTGAAGAGGAAGCGGCCGCCGGGCTTCAGCACTCGAAGCGCCTCGCGATAGGCCTGGACGCGATCCGGGAAAAACATCACGCCGAACTGGCAGACGACGGCGTCGAAGCTTTGGTCGCCGAACGGAAGCGACTGAGCGTCCGCAGCCTGGAAGGTCACGTTGGTCGACCGGACCCGGGCGGCGGCGAGGTCGAGCATGGCCTGGTTGAGGTCCGTCGCGACGATCTCCGCGTCCGGGGCGGCGCGCGCCACGGCTTCGGTCACGATCCCTGTTCCTGCCGCCGTCTCGAGGATCCGCTTCGGGCGAAGCCGAGCCAGACGCCTTGCCATGTCGGCCGCATAGGGCTCGAACAGCAGCGGTCCCAGGCAGCGGTCGTAGAGGGACGGGATCGACCCTGCGAAAACGGCGTCTGTGGAGTTCATCGGAACGCCCTCCCGCGCTGCTGGTTGATGATCTTCGAGGAGGCTGCAGGATGCCAGACTTCGTCGCTGCACGCGAGAAGATGGTCGAGCGGCAGATCGCCGCGCGCGGAATCAAGGACAGGTCCCTGCTGGAGGCGATGCGCGCGGTGCCGCGCGAGCAGTTCGTGCCCGACCACCTGATCGAGTTCGCCTATGAGGATTCGCCGCTGCCGATCGAATCCGATCAGACCATCTCGCAGCCCTACATCGTCGCGCTGATGATCGAGGCCGCGCAGATCGAGCCGCGCGACAAGGTGCTCGAGATCGGCGCCGGCTCCGGCTACGCCGCCGCGGTGATGGGCCGGGTCGCCGGCGAGGTGCTGGCGATCGAGCGCCACCGCGAGCTTGCCGAGCTCGCCGGCAAGCGGCTGGAGCGGCTCGGCTATACCAACGTCGACATCCTCGAGGGCGACGGCACCGAGGGGCTGCCGGAGGAGGCGCCGTTCGATGCCATCGTCGCGGCGGCGAGCGGGTCGCACGTGCCCGAGGCGCTGCTCCGGCAGCTCGCGATCGGCGGCCGCCTCGTCATGCCGGTCGGCGAGCCGGGCGCGGTCCAGAAGCTGATCAAGGTCACCCGCGTCGGCGAGGACGATTATGAGCAGGAGGATCTGGGGCCGGTGCGGTTCGTGCCGTTGATCGGCGCGCATGGCTGGCACGACGCCAAGGGCGGACGCGCCACGCCGCAGTCGCTGCCCGAGCGGATCGCCGCCGCCGCCGAGCCGCTGCCCGATCTCGACGACCCCGCGTTCGGCGAATTGTTCGACCGCTTCGCCGACGCGCGCGTCGTGCTGCTCGGCGAGGCCAGCCACGGCACGTCCGAATTCTACCGCGCGCGCGCCGCCATCTCGAAGCGGCTGATCGAGCGGCACGGCTTCACCATCGTCGCGGTCGAGGCCGACTGGCCCGACGCGGCGGCGATCGACCGCTACGTCCGCCACCGGCCGAGGCGGGAAGGGGAGGAAGCCGCCTTCCAGCGCTTCCCGACCTGGATGTGGCGCAACACCGACGTGCAGGCCTTCATCCGCTGGCTGCGCAGCCGCAACGGCACCGTGGCGGCGGAGGCGATGGCGGGCTTCTACGGCCTCGACCTCTACAATCTCGGCAGCTCGATGCGCGCGGTGATCGACTATCTCGACGACGTCGACCCGGAGGCGGCGCGGGTCGCGCGCGAGCGCTACGGCTGCCTCAAGCCGTGGAGCAACAACCCGCAGGGTTACGGCCGAATGGCGATCACCCAGGGCTTCGCGCAGTGCGAGCAGCCCGTCGTCCAGATGCTTAGCGAGCTCCACCAGAAGCGGCTGCAATATGGCGGCGAGGACGGCGACGAATGGCTCGACGCGGCCGCCAATGCGCGGCTCGTCAAGAATGCCGAGCGCTACTACCGCGCCATGTACCACGGCGCCGCCGAGAGCTGGAATTTGCGCGACACCCACATGTTCGAGACGCTCTGCCAGCTGCTCGATTCGAGGGGCGCCGGGGCGAAGGCGGTCGTGTGGGCGCACAACAGCCATATCGGCAACGCCGCCCATACCGAGATGGGGCAGGTGCGCGAGGAGATCAACCTCGGGCAGCTGTGCAAGGAGCGGTTCGGCGATCGGGCGCGGCTGATCGGCTTCGGCACACATAGCGGCACGGTCGCCGCGGCCAGCGACTGGGACGAGCCGATGGAAGTGAAGCGCGTGCGCCCGTCGCTGGAGGGCAGCTACGAGCGCGTCTCGCACGAGGCGGGCGTCGAGCGCTTCCTGCTCGACCTGCGCGAAGGGCAGAGCGAGGCGGCGGTCGAGGGACTGATGGAGCCGCGGCTGGAACGCTTCATCGGCGTCATCTACCGCCCGGAGACCGAGCGCTGGAGCCACTATTCGCAGGCGGTGCTGCCCCGGCAGTTCGACGCCTGGGTTTGGTTCGACACGACCCAGGCGGTGACTCCGCTTGCCGGCGCGAAGGAGGCCGGCGGCGAGGACGAGACCTATCCGTTCGGACTTTGATTTCCTCCGCGCGGCGGGCGCGCGCGGCTACTCGTCTTTGGGTCCTTGCACTTCGGCGGATTTCACCGGCGCCGCCGGCCGCTCCAGCAGCGCCCTGGCGGAGCGCTGGCCGGCCAGTGCGTGCATGGTGAGGATGGTCGGCTTGAACTTCCAGCCCGCGATCAGCGCGTCGGCTTCCGACTTCTCCTCAGGAGTCAGCTTGGCGCGCAGATCCTCGAGCAGCTTGCGCGCCTTCTCCGGCGCCTTGTCCAGCGAGCCGCCGCCCTGGGTCAGCGCGAGATAGGCGTAGCTCCTGCCCATGTTCTTCGGCAGCTTGCCCTCGCCGCTGTAAAGCGCCGCGAGCGCCTGCAGCGACTCCTTGTATCCCTGCTTGGCCGACGCCGTCAGCCACTCCACCGCCTGGTCGGTCTCGCCCTTGGCGTAGAAGAACTTGGCGACATCGTGCTGGGCCAGCGAATAGCCGGCCTTGGCGGCGACCAGCTTGTGCTTGAGCGCCAGCTCGGCGTCGTCGGCCACCACGCCCTCGCCCTGGCCGTCGTAGAAGCAGCCGAGCTTGTAGGCGCCGAGCGGATCGCCGCCCTCGGCCGATTGCTTGAAATATTGGAACGCCTTGGCCGGATCCTTGGCGGCGCCGTTGAGGCCCATGTGGAAGGCCATGCCCGCATGATAGGCCGCCTCCGCATTGCCCTGGGCGGCGAGCGCTTCCAGCCGGGCGGTCAGGGTCGCGTCGCTTTGTTGCGCCGGCGCCGCGGCGGCGGCGAACAGGAGCGCGACCGGGACAAGGTATCTCAATGGTTTCATTTGCAGCACCAATGGGTTGAGGGACCCCTACTATAGCGGGCGGGCGCGCTCGCGTAACTTGCTTATCGTGGTGGCTGTCGTGATTTGCTCGACGTCCGTCTTGAGGTGAAGGAGCCTGACGCCCGGCTCGCGCGCCGCGCGCCGCAGCGCCGGGGCGAACTCCTCGGTCCTCTCCACGGTCTCGGCATAGGCGCCGTAGGCGCGGGCGAGGGCGGCGAAATCGGGGTTGCGCAGCTCGGTGCCGGCGATG
>DASWSP010000097.1:0-10078 GCA_036402575.1 Allosphingosinicella sp.
GGGTCTCCACACGCTCGTCCAGCATTACACCCGCGAGGCCGGTGTGCGCACGCTCGAGCGCGAGATCGCCAAGGTCGCGCGCAAGGCGCTGCGGCGCATCCTGGAAGGCAAGACCGAGAAGGTCGAGCTGACTCCGGACAACGTCGCGGAGTTCGCCGGCGTCAGGAAATATCGCCACGGCATCGGCGAGGAGGAGGATCAGATCGGCGCCGTCACCGGCCTCGCCTGGACTGAGGTCGGCGGCGAACTGCTGACCATCGAGGCCGTCACCGTTCCCGGCAAGGGGCTGATCAAGACCACCGGCAAGCTGGGCGAGGTGATGCAGGAATCGATCCAAGCGGCCTTCTCGTTCGTCAAGGCGCGCTCGCCGAGCTACGGGGTGAAGCCGAGCCTGATCTCCCGCAAGGACATCCACGTCCACCTGCCGGAGGGCGCGGTTCCCAAGGACGGTCCGTCTGCCGGTGTCGGCATGGTCACGGCGATCATCTCCACCCTCACCGGCATCCCGGTCCGCCGGGACGTGGCGATGACGGGCGAGGTGACTCTTCGCGGCCGCGTGCTGCCGATCGGGGGGCTCAAGGAGAAGCTGCTCGCGGCGCTGCGGGGCGGCATCACCATGGTGCTGATCCCGGCCGAGAACGAGAAGGATCTCGCCGAGATCCCCGGCACCATCACGGAGGGGCTCACCATCATTCCCGTCTCGCATGTGGACGAGGTGCTGGGGCACGCGCTGGCGACCCCGGTGGTGCCGATCGAGTGGACCGAGGCTGACGAGCTGGCGGCGCTGCCGCGCACCGATCTGGCGGCTGCGCCCGGCGACGTGGTGGGTGTTTCAAGTCGGCACTAATTGCTGCTTTGCAACATACGTTAATCGGTCGGAGGCGCGATTTTCCCCGGAAAATCGCGCTTTTCCTTTTGACTCGCGCCGCAGACCTGCCTTTAGATGGAATTTCGGCAGTGACCGCGATTCCTCGGCGTGCCGCAATCCATTGTACAGGGGTTCTGGGAGCATGAACAAACAGGAGCTTATCGGCTCGGTGGCAGAGACCACGGGTCTGAGCAGGAGCGATGCGAGCAAGGCCGTCGAGGGGGTGTTCGACGCGATTGGCGGTGCGTTGAAGCGCGGAGACGAGGTGCGCCTGGTGGGCTTCGGCACCTTCTCCTGTTCCAAGCGCAAGGCGTCGACGGGCCGCAACCCGCGCACCGGTGAGCCCATGCAGATCAAGGAATCCACCCAGCCCAAGTTCAAGGCCGGCAAGGGGCTGAAGGACTCGGTTAACGTCTGATCAGGCAAGGCCGGCGGCGCCGACGGGCGCGCCGGCCTTTCGTTTTGCCAGGGCGGCGCTGGACAGTTTTCCGGCAGCGCTTTAGAGGGCGGCCGACAGGCGGTCAGGCCGCCTTTCTCCGTCGAGCCACCACAGCGGCGGATCAGGGCGTGGGCGCGTAGCTCAGTGGTAGAGCACTGTGTTCACACCGCAGGGGTCGCAAGTTCAATCCTTGCCGCGCCCACCACGCCCCTTCGTCCCCGCAGTGGGACGCCACCTCGAGAATAGCCGGAAAGCGCGGGCGGGCATCTTCGTCGTCCCAGAGCGGCGCCGTGTCGGTAGCTCGCCTTCCTCAGGTCTGTTCGCGGCTGCCGCCGGTGGCGCCGAGCTTCTCCGCCATACGCTTCACGTCCGCGTCGCTGGGCGGCTCCGGAAGCTCCTCGCCGGGCGCCCGGGCATCGTCCGGGATGCCTGGGGCGGTGCCGGCGATGGGTTCGTTGCGCGCCCTTTCGTTGGGCCCCGTGCTGATCTTCGCTTTGTCCTCTGCCATGTCATATTCCTCGGCTGTCGCGGCGCAAAGCGAGCGAGCCGCGCGCTGGTTCCCATCGCGTCGGGGAGCGACTTTCCTTGACGCTGGGGGGAGGCGGCTCTTATGTGCGCGCTCACCTCACATGCGGCGATCGTAGCTCAGCTGGTTAGAGCATCGGTTTGTGGTACCGAGGGTCGCGGGTTCAAGTCCCG
Organism: Allosphingosinicella sp.; assembly: GCA_036402575.1. Taxonomy (GTDB): domain Bacteria; phylum Pseudomonadota; class Alphaproteobacteria; order Sphingomonadales; family Sphingomonadaceae; genus Allosphingosinicella. The sequence continues at coordinate 2,007 of DASWSP010000097.1, forward strand.
TCGATCGCCCCACCTCCACTGTCACCAAACTTCAGGGCCAAGCTATGCAGTCGCCGTGGGATTACCCCGATTTTGACGACCACGAGGTCGTGCACCTCGTCACCGATCGGGCATCGGGGCTCAAGGCGATCATCGCCGTCCATTCGACTCATCTCGGGCCCGGCGCCGGCGGCGTCCGCTTCTGGCGTTATGCCGAAGGCGGCGAAGCGGTGCGCGACGCTCTGCGGCTGTCGCGCGGCATGAGCTACAAGAATGCGATGGCCGGGCTTCCGCTCGGCGGCGGCAAGGCCGTGATTCTCGCCGGCGAAGGCCGGGCCAAGGCGCCGGAGATGCTGGCCGCCTATGGCCGTGCCGTCGAACGGCTGGGCGGCAGCTATGTCACCGCCGAGGATGTCGGAATCACCGTCGCCGATCTCGTCGCGGTGTCGAAGCACACGCGCTACATCGCGGGCCTGCCCGTTGCCGCCGGTGCGGTCGGCGGCGATCCGGGACCGCACACCAGCTACGGGGTCTTCCTCGGCGTCAGGGCTGCCGTCCGCACCAAGCTGGGCAAGGACAGCCTCGAGGGAGTCCATCTCGCGATCCAGGGCGCCGGCAGCGTCGCCGGCGGCCTCGCCCGGCTTGCCGCCGAGGACGGCGCCCGCATCAGCATCGCCGACATCGACGGCAAGCGGGCGCAGCGGGTCGCGGACGAGGTCGGCGGCACCGTGGTCGATCCCGGCGCGGTGATGACGATCGAGGCGGACGTGCTCAGCCCAAACGCGCTGGGCGCCATCCTCGACGAGAGCAGCATCGCGGCCCTCAACGTGCCGATCGTCGCGGGCGGCGCTAACAACCAGCTCGCCACTCCCGGTGACGGGCAGCGGCTCTTCTCGCGCGGAATCCTCTATGCGCCCGATTACGTCATCAACGCCGGCGGCATCATCAACGTCTCGTCCGAGTATCTGAAGGACACCGACGTCGAAGGGGTAAAGCGCCGTATCGAGCAGATTCCAACCCGCCTCGAGGAGATCTGGGCGGAGAGCGCGGCCACCGGCCGCGATCCCGCCGCGGTTGCCGACAGCATCGCCCAGCGCCTGATCGGGCGCGGCTAAAGGGGGATCCCGCCAAGATTGCCCCGGCGGGGTCTCCTAAAGCGGCGGTGCCACCCGCGCCTTCTCGCGCCCCAGCCGATGCTCGCGGTAGAGGGTGTAGAGGCCGCTGGCGATGATCACCGCGGCGCCTGCCCAGGTGCTCGCCGGCGGCTGGACCTGCCAGATCAGCCAGCCGAACAGCACCGCCCAAAGCAGCTGCAGATAATCGAACGGAGCGACCGCCGCGACCGGAGCGAAGCGAAGCGAGGCGGTGAGCAGCAACTGGCCGACGCCGCCGAACAGGCCGAGCGCGATCAGGATTGCCCAAGTGGCGGGATCGTGGGCCTGCGCGTGCCAGGGCATGACGCTGCCGATGGCGAGAGCGGCGAGACCGGTGAACCAGAGCACCGTCGTCTGAGTCGTGTCGGTGCGCCCTATCGTGCGGATCGTTATGGTCACGAAGGCGACGCCGAGCGCGCCGACGACGGCCAGAGCCAGACCGACCGTCGGGAGCTCCTCGCCGGCGGGCTGCATCACGATCAGCACGCCGGCAAGGCCCGCCGCGACCGCGCTCCAGCGGTGCCTGCCGACCGGCTCCTTCAGGATCAGCGCCGAGAGCGCGACCGAGAAAAGCGGCGCCGCGAAGCTGATCGTGGTCGCCTCCGCCAGCGGCAGATAGTGGAGCGCCGTGAAGCTGACCGTCATGGTCGCGAGGCCGAGCGCCGTGCGAAGCAGATGGGCGAGCGGCCGCGTCGTTCGCCAGGCACCGTAATTGCGCGACCAGGCGATCCAGACGAACAGCGGAACCAGCCCGAGCGCGAGCCGGTAAAAGACCAGCTCGACCACGGAAGCGCCAGCCTCGTAGCCGAGCTTGATCATCGCCGCCATTACGCCGAAGCTGGTCATCGCGCCCAGCCGCAGGCCGATACCGAGCAGGCGGTTCTGCCGGGGCGGCTTGGAAGGGGGAGGCTCTGACATCGGCGACCCGGACATGCTGCGTCAGCCAAAAAAGGGCAAGGCCGCGTACGCATTCGCCTTTTCGCCCGCCCCCGCCTTCGCTAAACAGGCGCAGGGCCCCATGCACATCTACGCCAATCCCGCACGATTTCTGAAGCTTGCGCGCCCGCTGACCGCCTGGTTGGGCTGGAGCGGAGCCGTGCTGATCGCGATCGCGCTGGCCGGCGGGCTGTTGCTGGCGCCGAAGGACTATCTCCAGGGCGACAGCGTCCGCATCATGTACGTTCACGTTCCGGCCGCCTGGCTCGGCATGGGCGGCTGGACCGGAATCGCGATCGCCAGCCTGATGCAGATCGTCTGGCGGCACCCGCTCGCGGGTGTGGCCGCTCGGGCGGTGGCGGTGCCGGGAATGCTGTTCACCGCCATCTGCCTCGTCACCGGCTCGCTGTGGGGCCGCCCGACCTGGGGGACATATTGGGAATGGGACGGACGGATGACCTCGATGCTCGTCCTCCTCTTCCTCTACATCGGCTACGTCGCCCTTTCCGACGCCGACCGCGAGCGGGGTGGGGAGGGGCGGGTGACCGCGATCTTCGGCCTGGTCGGGGCAATCAACATCCCGATCATCAAATATTCGGTCGAATGGTGGAACACGCTCCACCAGGGGCAGAGCATCGGCCTCACCGGCTCGTCGATCGACGGCTCGATGCTGTGGCCGCTGCTGCTCTCGACGATCGGCTTTTCGCTGCTGTTCGGCGCGATCGTGCTGATGCGGATGCGGGCTTCGCTCGCGCGCCAGAAGGTGGAGGCGCGGATGCGCAGGATGACCGCGACGAGCTCGGAGCAGGCCGCGTGAACCATTGGCCCTTCATCCTCGGCGCCTACGCCTTTGCCCTGCTCGGCACGGCCGCGGTCACGCTGTGGAGCTGGTTGGCGATGCGCCGCGCGGAAAGCGGGGCGGACGCGTTGAGGCGCGAACGGTGACGGGGCTCAAAGCCAAGAATCAGCGGCTGACCCTGCTCGTGCTCGCCATCGCCGCAGTGCTTGGCGCGGTGCTGCTCGCCATGTCGGCGCTCCGCGACCAGGCATCCTATTTCTATGCGCCGGCCGACGTGGCGAAACAGGGCCTGCCGCTCGACCGGCCGGTGCGGATCGGCGGCATGGTCAAGGATGGCTCGATCCGCCGCGCCCCCGACGGCGTGACCATCGACTTCCTCGTCACCGATCAGAGCCCCGCCACCATCCCGGTTCGCTTCACCGGCATCGCGCCCGATCTGTTCAAGGAGAATAGCGGCGTGGTGGCGGAGGGGCGGTTCCAGCCGGGCGGCTTGTTCGTCGCCGACGAGATCCTGGCCAAGCATGACGAGAATTACATGCCGCCCGAGCTTGCCCTGAACGGCGCCAAGCACAAGACCGAGACGCTTCGATGATCGCCGAGGCCGGCCTGGCGGCTTTGTGGCTGGCGGCGGCGCTGTCGCTGCTGCAGCTCTTCTTCGGAGCGACCGCGCTCCGCCCGGGCGGGGAGGCGCTGCTGCGGGCCGTGCGGCCGGCGGCGATGGCGCAGGGTTTGCTCGCGGCTCTGTCGTTCCTGCTGCTGATCCAGCTGTTCCTGCGCACCGACCTGTCGGTGAAGCTGGTTGCGGCGAACAGCCATTCGCTGAAGCCCTGGCTCTACAAGTTCGCGGGCGCCTGGGGGAATCACGAGGGCTCGATGCTGCTCTGGGTGACGATCCTCGCGGTGGCGGGCGGCGCCGTCGCTTTGCTCGAGCGGCGGCTCAACGAGCGGACCTTGATCGCCACGCTGGCGGCGCAGGCGGCGATCGGCCTCGGCTTCTATGCCTTCCTGCTGTTCGCCTCGAACCCGTTCGAGCGGCTCAACCCGGCGCCGGCGCAGGGGCAAGGGCTCAATCCCTTGCTCCAGGACCCCGGCCTCGCCTTCCATCCGCCGACGCTCTACCTCGGCTATGTCGGAATCTCGGTCGCCTTCTCCTTCGCCGTGGGAGCGCTGGTCACCCGCGACGTCGGCCCCGTTTTCGCCCGGGCGATGCGCCCGTGGGTGCTCGGCGCGTGGATCTTCCTTACCCTCGGCATCACCGCCGGCAGCTACTGGGCCTATTACGAGCTCGGCTGGGGCGGCTGGTGGTTCTGGGATCCGGTCGAGAACGCCTCTTTGATGCCGTGGCTGGCGGCGACGGCTTTGCTCCATTCGGTGACCGTGCTCGCCACCCGCGATTCCTTGCGCGCCTGGACGGTGATGCTGGCGGTGGTCGCCTTCTCGATGTCGATGGTCGGCACCTTCCTCGTCCGTTCGGGCATCCTCACCAGCGTCCACGCCTTCGCGGTCGACCCGCAGCGCGGGGCCTTCATCCTGGTCCTGCTGGGGCTCTACATCGGCGGCGCGCTCACCCTGTTCGGGCTGCGCGTCCATACCGTGAAGGAAGGCGCCACCTTCGAGCCGGTCAGCCGGGAAGGCGCTCTGGTCGCCAACAATCTGCTACTCTCGGCGATCCTGGGTATCGTGCTCGTCGGCACGCTATACCCGCTGGGCGTCGAAGCGGTGACGGGCGAGAAGCTGTCTGTCGGGCCGCCTTATTTCAACACCGCCGCCGGCCCGATCGCGCTGGTCCTGGTGGCGGTGATGGCCGCCGGGCCGCTGATCCGCTGGCGGCGCGACAAGGTGGGCGAGCTCCTGGGCCGGATCGCGCTGCCGATCCTGATCGCCGCCGCCGGGCTGTTCGCGGCGGTGTTGCTTGCGCCCGGGGTGCGCATCTTGCCCCTGCTCGGGCTCGTGCTCGCGGCGGGAACGGCCGCGGCGAGCGTGGCGCCGCTGTGGAAGCGCAACCTCAGGCGCACGCCGCTCTTCACCTGGGGCATGGTGGTCGCGCATCTCGGCATCGCCGTCAGCCTCGCCGGCATGGCTAGCGAAAGCGCCTTCACCCGGGAAAAGCTGGTCGCGGCTCGGATCGGCGACGTGGTCGAGGTGGGGCCGTACACGATCCGCTTCGACGCGCTCGAGCCGGTCGCGGGACCCAACTGGACGGCGATCGAGGCGAAGCTCAGTGCCCGCAAGGGCGATGGCGAGCCGTTCACGCTCAACCCGCAGGCGCGGATGTTCAGCTCGCCGCCGACCGAGACCAGCGAGGCCGCCATCGTCACTCGATGGAACGGCCAGCTCTACACCGTGCTCGGCAAGGGCGACGGGCAGGGGCGCTGGCAGCTCAGGCTGTGGTGGAAGCCGGCCGTCACCCTGATTTGGTTCGGCGGCATCCTGATCGCGCTCGGCGGGCTGCTCGCGATCATCGGCCGGGTCCGCCGCGAGCGCCGGGGCGCGCCGCTGCAGGAGGCCTACGCGTGAAGCGCCTGATCCTGTGGGCGCCGCTGGTCGTGTTCGTGGTGTTCGTCGCGACGGTGGCGATCGGCCTCTACGCGCCCGCCGACCGCAAGATCACGTCCAAGCTGATCGGCAAGCCGGTACCCGAGTTCACGCTGGGGCCGGCGGTGCCGTCGCACCCGCCGCTCTCGTCGGACATGCTCAAGCGCGGCGAGCCGCGGCTGGTCAACGTCTTCGCGAGCTGGTGCCTGCCGTGCATCGCGGAGGCGCCGCAGCTGATGGCGCTCAAGCAACGCGGCATTCCGATCGACGCCATCGCCATCCGCGACCGGCCGGCGGACGTCGCCACCTTCCTGGCAAAATGGGGCGACCCGTACGAGCGCATCGCCAGCGATCCGCAGACGCAGGTGCAAATCGCGCTCGGCTCCTCGGGCGTTCCCGAGACCTTCATCGTCGACGGCCGAGGCATCATCCGCCACCAGCATATCGGCGACATAAGGCCGGAGCATATCCCCGACATCATCCGCGCTTACGAGGCGGCGAAGTGAATCGGGGCAGGGCCAACAGATCCGCTCGTCCCGAGCGTAGTCGAGGGGCGCGGGTACAGACTCCAAGCAACGCCCCTCGACTTCGCTCGGCACGAACGAGTTTGATGTTCGGCTTGGTGCTGATGTCCGGGGTCGCTCACGCGGATTCGATGATGCCGCCGGCCGAATATTCATACACCCAGCTCGCCGACCCGCGGCAGGAGGCGCAGGCCAAGGCGCTGATGGAGACCTTGCGCTGCATCGTCTGCCAGGGCCAGTCGATCGCCGACAGCGATGCCGAAATGGCCGGCGACATGCGCGCGCTGGTGCGGCAGCGGATCGCGGCGGGCGAGCGGCCGGAGGCGATCCGTCGCTGGCTGGTCGACCGCTACGGCAACTGGGTGAGCTACGCGCCTCCGGTCGAACCGCTGACCTGGCCGCTCTGGGCCGCCCCGCTGCTGCTGCTCGCGCTCGGCGCGTTTCTCGCCCGCGGCCGCTTCCGGCGGAAGCGCTCCTGATGGGCTGGCTGCTGATCCTGGCGCTGTCCGCGCTCGTGCTGATCGCGTTGTGGAAGCTCGGGCGTCTCGACCGGACGGCGCTGCAGTTTGTCGGCGCCGGGCTGCTGCTGGCGATGGCCGGCTATGCCTTGCAGGGCAATCCCGGCCTTGCTGGCCGACCCGTGCCGCCGCCGGCGCGGGTCGAGCTTCCGGACAGCGAGTTCGCCGGCGCGCGCGAGCAGATGCTCGGCCGCTTCGACTCCGCCTCGCAGTGGCTGACCCTGGCCGAATCCTACCAGCGCGGCGGCGATACGCGCAGCGGCGTCGGCATCATCCGCAGCGGCCTTCGCAGGAACCCCAATGACGCGAACCTGTGGGTCGGCCTGGGCAACGCGCTGGTGATCCACGCCGACGGTATGATAACGCCGTCCGCGGAACTCGCCTTCAACCGCGCTTCGCAGCTCGCGCCGGAGCATCCGGGGCCGAAATTCTTCTACGGCCTCGCGCTCGCCCAGGGTGGCAAGCTGGACGAAGCCGAGGCGACCTGGCGCGGGCTCCTCGAAGGCGCACCCGAGGACGCCGAATGGCGCGGCATGGTCGAGGAGCGGCTCGCCCTGCTGGCGCAGGCGCGGGGAACTCCCCTCCCGCTTGCGGGAGCGGTTGGGGGAGGGGCCGTGGCAAACGGGCAGACCCCGTCTTCGGACAGCCCCTCGCCTTAGTCGCCTCGCAAAGCGGGAGGGTTCAATGATCCAGGCCGCGCCCGGTCTCGTGCTGAAGCTCGTCGATCTTCTTGGAGGCTTCCGCCTTGGTTAGGCCTGGGTCGAATTCCTCGCCGGCTTCCTGGGCGAGCGTCTTCAGATAGGAGGCTTGCGGGCCGGTCATCTGCTCGTCTCCCGTGACCCAGTCGTCAGGATCCTTCGCGGCATTCTCGAGCGGGTCGGGGGACTTGTTCTGCGAAGCGGACATGGTGTTTCCTCGGCGATTGCTTTGCCGCGTCAACGCCTATGTTCCACTTCTGTTCCGATCAGGCCGCCGCTTCGAAGGGGAGGTCGAGCGCTTCCGCCACCGCCTGATGCCTGATCTTGCCACCCGACACGTTGAGGCCATTGGCGAGGTGACGGTCGGCCTTCATCGCGGCTTCGGCGCCGTGTCTGGCGAGCTTCAGGACGAAGGGCAGCGTCGCGTTGTTGAGCGCGAAGGCGGAGGTGCGCGCCACGGCACCAGGCATGTTGGCGACGCAATAATGGATGACTCCGTCGATCACAAACACCGGGTTCTCGTGGGTGGTCGGGCGCGACGTCTCGAAGCAGCCGCCCTGGTCGATGGAGACGTCGACCATCACCGCGTGGCGCTTCATCAGCCCGAGCTGCTGACGGGTCACGACCCGGGGCGCCTTGGCGCCGTGGATGAGCACCGCGCCGACGATCAGATCCATCTCGGGCAGGCGCTGCTCGATCTCCAGCGTCGAGGCGAAGCAGGTCGAGCAGCGGCCGTTGAGCAGCACCTCGAGCTCGCGCAGGCGGTCGATCGAGCGGTCGTAGACATAGGTCTCGGCGCCCATGCCGATGGCGATCTCGGCCGCGTTCTGGCCGACGACGCCTCCGCCGATGACCATGACCTTGCCCGCCGCGACGCCGGGCACGCCGCCCAGCAGCATCCCGCGCCCGCCGAGCGGCTTCTCGAGCAT
>DASWSP010000098.1:0-10333 GCA_036402575.1 Allosphingosinicella sp.
CCGGGACGGGGCCGGCGCCTGCATATGGCTCCGCGCGATCCTGTGCTATACGAGTCGCTCGTGGCGGCCCGGTCCGCTCCACGCCGGCCAGCCGCCCCCCTTCGGGAGGACGCCCATGGCCGTGACCAATGCCGCCCCTGCCCCCGCCAGAACCGCCCAGAACGCCGCGCCGGCGATACCGGTGCGGACGATCAGCGTCAGCGACCTCAACCTGTCGCTGCGCGAGGGCTGGAACGACTTCATGGCGATGCGCGGCGACCTCATCTTCCTGGGCCTTCTGTACCCGCTGATCGGCATCGTCGCGGCGGTGGTGACGCTGGGCGGATCGCTGCTGCCCCTGTTCTTTCCGATCGCGGCCGGGATCTCGCTGCTGGGATCGATCGTCGCGATCGGCTTCTACGAGCTCGCCCGGCGGCGCGAGGAGGGGCTGGAATCGGACTGGTCGCACTTCTTCGACGTCAGGAAGCGGCCTTCCGCCGACGGGCTGGGCGCGGTGGCGGCGCTGCTGGTGACGATCTTCGCTTTGTGGGTGGTGGTGGCCGGCGGGCTCTACGTGGCCTTGATGGGGATGGAGGCGCCGCCCTCGATCGGCGACTTCCTCGAGCGGCTGTTCACGACTCCGCAGGGCTGGGCGCTGATCGTGGCGGGCAACGCGATCGGATTCGTGTTCGCGGTGGTGGCGCTGGCGGTCAGCGCGGTGTCGCTGCCGATGCTGGTCGATTGCAACGTCGACGCGCGCGCCGCGGTCGACACCTCGGTGCGCGCGTTCATGGCCAACAAGGCGGTGATGCTGCGCTGGGGCTTCACCATCGCGCTGCTGCTGGCGCTGGGATCGATCCCGCTGTTCCTCGGGCTGGCGGTGGTGCTGCCGTGGCTCGGCTATGCGACATGGCACCTCTACACCCATGTCGTCGACCGCAGCGTGCTCGACATCTGCAAGGACTGAACGGCGGGCTTCGGCGGAGCTTCGGCGGGGCTTCGGCGGGGCTTCGGAAATGGAGGCTTGAAGGGCGCCTTCGTTCCGACTTATGCTCCAGGTTAATAGAGACGGTGAGTTCCCGCGTGCCGGGTCGAACCTTTTGGCTCCCCCCGGTCCGCTGGCCTGCGCCGCGGTTAGGGGGAGTTGATGGCCGTCGCAGTCGTGATCGCCCTGCTCGTGCTCGGCTCGATCCTGTTCCATGTGCTGAGCCCCTGGTGGCTGACGCCGATCGCCTCCAACTGGGGCTCGATCGACACCGCGCTGATCATCACGCTCTACATCTGCGCGGTCGCGTTCGTCGGATTGAACCTGTTCCTTGCGCTGGCGATCCTCAAGTACCGCGCGCGCGCCGGCCACAAGGCCCATTACGAGCCGGAGAATGCGCGGCTCGAAAAGCAGCTCACCCTCTGGACCGGGATCGGCATCGCCGGGATGCTCGCGCCGGGGCTGATCGCGTGGAACGAATATGTGACCGTGCCCGACGACGCCACGGTGATCGAGGCGACCGGACAGCAGTGGCAGTGGGGCTTCCGCTTCCCTGGGCGCGACGGCGTGCTCGGCACCGCCGCCATCGCCCATATGGGACCGGACAATCCCTTCGGCATAAACCCCAAGGACCCGCACGGCCGCGACGACGTGCTGATCGAGACCAACGAGCTCCACATGCCGATCGGCCGGCCGGTCAAGATGGTGCTCCGATCCAAGGACGTGCTGCACGATTTCTACGTGCCGCAGTTCCGCGCCAAGATGGATCTGGTGCCGGGCATCGTCACCTATTTCTGGATGACCCCGACCCGGACCGGAACGTTCGAGATCTTGTGCGCCGAGCTGTGCGGCGTGGGCCATCACGAGATGCGCGGCACGGTGGTGGTCGAGCCGCAGGCGGCGTTCGACACGTGGATGGCCGAGCAGATGACGTTCGGCCAGGTCCTGGCGCAGAACGAGACGGCGCGCGCGACGCAGCTCGCCCGCGCCGACGCAACACCAGGGATCGGGGGACGCTGAATGGCGACTGTAACGCATCCAACCCTAGCCGACGACCTGACGCCGCTTCACCACCCCACCACCTGGATCGGAAAATATGTCTGGAGCCAGGACCACAAGGTCATCGCGATCCAATATTCGCTGACCGCGATCGCGATCGGGCTGGTGGCTTTGGTGCTGTCGGTGCTGATGCGGCTCCAGCTCGGCTTTCCCGACACCTTCGCCTTCATCCAGCCGGAAAACTACCTCCAGTACGTGACCATGCACGGCATGATCATGGTGGTGTACCTGCTGACGGCCCTGCTGCTCGGCGGCTTCGGCAACTACCTGATCCCGCTGATGGTGGGCGCGCGTGACATGGTGTTCCCGTACGTCAACATGCTCAGCTACTGGGTGTACCTGCTCGCGGTGCTGGTGCTGGTGGCAAGCTTCTTCGTCCCGGGCGGACCGACCGGCGCGGGCTGGACGCTCTACCCGCCGCAGACCATCCTGGAAGGAACGCCGGGCAACGACTGGGGCATCATCCTGATGCTGGTCAGCCTGGCGCTGTTCATCGTCGGCTTCACGATGGGCGGGCTCAACTATGTGGTGACGGTGCTGCAGGCGCGAACCAAGGGCATGACGCTGATGCGCATGCCCTGCGCGGTGTGGGGCATCTTCGTCGCCGCCATCATGGCGCTGCTCGCCTTCCCGGCTCTGTTCGTGGCGTGCATCATGATGCTGCTCGATCGGCTGGCCGGGACCAGCTTCTTCATGCCGGCGCTGATGTCGATGGGCAACAATCCCGGCTATGAAGGCGGCAGCCCGATCCTGTTCCAGCACCTGTTCTGGTTCTTCGGCCACCCCGAAGTCTATATCGTCGCGCTGCCCGCGTTCGGCATCGTTTCAGACCTGATCAGCGTCCACGCACGCAAGAACCTGTTCGGCTACCGGATGATGGTGTGGGCGATCGTGATCATCGGCGCCCTCTCCTTCTTCGTATGGGCGCACCACATGTATGTGTCTGGGATGAACCCGTATTTCGGGTTCTTCTTCGCGACCTCGACCCTCATCATCGCCGTCCCGACCGCGATCAAGGTCTACAACTGGCTGCTGACGCTGTGGCGCGGCGACATCCACCTGCGCGTGCCGATGCTGTTCGCGATCGCCTTCCTGTTCACCTTCATCCACGGCGGCCTCACCGGCCTGTTCCTGGGCAACGTCAGCGTCGACGTGCCGCTATCCGACACCTTCTTCGTCGTCGGCCATTTCCACATGGTGATGGGGGTGTCGCCGATCATCGTCATCTTCGGCGCGATCTATCACTGGTACCCGCTGATCACCGGCCGGATGTACAACGAGACGCTCGGCCAGATCCATTTCTGGATCACCTTCATCGGCGTCTACGTGATCTACCTGCCGATGCACTATCTCGGCTTCCTGGGCGTTCCGCGCCGCTACTATGCGCTGGGCGAGACCGCCTTCATCCCGCAATCCGCGCACGTCGCCAACCAGGTGATCACGATCGCGGCCCTGGTCGTGTTCGCCGCCCAGGCTGTGTTTTTCGTCAACATGATCTGGAGCCTGTTCCGCGGGCCGCGGGCGGGGCACAATCCGTGGGGCGCGGCCTCGCTCGAATGGCAGACCCCCGACGTTCCGCCCAAGCACGGCAATTGGGGCGAGAAGCTGCCGGTCGTCCACCGCTGGGCCTATGACTATAGCGTGCCGGGCGCGCCGCGCGACTTCATCGCCCAGAACGAGCCGCACGATCCGGCGCTGAAGCACCATCCGACATGAGCCTGATCGGACGTCTCACCGAGAAGAGCTGGGAGCCCGCCGCGCCGGGCGCCCACCTGGCCGACCCGGCAAGCTACCGACCGGCGGCGGCGAAGGTCGGGCTGGTGGTGCTGCTTGGCGTCGTCACCATGCTCTTCGCGCTGATCGCCACCGCTTATGTGATGCGGATGGGGGTGCACGGCCCGGTCGGCCACGGCGGTGGCGACTGGGTTCGGCTGAGCGAGCCGCCGCTGCTGTGGTTCAACACCGGCGCGCTGGTCGCGAGCAGCTTCGCCTTCCACAGCGCGGTGACGGCGCAGCGGGCCGGCGACGCTCGGCGGCTGCGCGCGAGCCTGATCGCCGCCGGCGGGCTCGGTGCCGCCTTCCTGATCGGCCAGGTGTTCGTCTGGCGGCAGCTCGACACGTCCGGATATGTGCTGGCGCTGCACATGGGGATCTGCACCGGCGTCGCCGATCCGCTGGCGCTGCCGACCGGCCAGTTCCGCTCCGGCAACCCGGCGGTCGCCTTCTTCTACCTGATCACGGTGCTTCACGGCCTGCACATCGCGGGCGGCGTGGCGGCGTGGGCGCGCACGACCAAGCGGGCGTTCGACGGACCAACCTCGGCGGCCGCGGCGCGCGCCGTGCCGCTGTGCGCTGCCTATTGGCATTTCCTGCTGCTGGTCTGGCTCGTGATGCTGGGGCTGCTGATCTCGACCTGAAGAGGAGTGACTGCGACGATGTCGGACGCGACGCTGCGAGAGACGGGAGCCGCCCAGGCCGGGCCTCCGCAGGCGCTTCGGGACTTCGCCAACGACTGGGCGACCGACCAGGAGGTGTTCAAGGGCGTCCACTGGGGGAAGGCCATGATGTGGCTCTTCCTGCTTTCCGACACCTTCATCTTCTCCTGCTTCCTCACCTCCTACATGACGATGCGCGCGTCGGTGACGGTGCCCTGGCCCAACCCGAGCGAGGTGTTCGCGCTCACCATCGCCGGCCAGTCGATCCCGCTGATCCTGATCGCGATCATGACCTTCGTTCTGATCAGCTCGAGCGGCACGATGGCGATGGCGGTCAATTACGGCTACCGCCGCAACCGCAAGGTCACCGCGGCGCTGATGTTCGCGACCGCTCTGCTCGGCGCCACCTTCGTCGGCATGCAGGCGTTCGAATGGACCAAGCTGATCCATGAGGGCGTGAGGCCGTGGGGCAACCCGATGGGAGCGGCCCAGTTCGGCGCCTCCTTCTTCATGATCACCGGCTTCCACGGACTGCACGTCTCGGCCGGAGTGATCATGCTGCTGATCGTCGCGACCAAGGTTCTGCGCGGCCATTACGACCGGCGGGGCGACTATAGCGCGGTCGAGATCGCCGGCCTCTACTGGCACTTCGTCGACCTGGTCTGGGTCTTCATCTTCGCCTTCTTCTACCTCTGGTGAGAGCTGCTTCATGAACCACGCGCCCAGCCACGACGCCGCCCACCACGCCGCCGCCGCGCCGCCGCATCCGATCGATCATCCGACCCATCCGATCGGCGTGTATTTGAAGGTCTGGGGGCTGCTGTTCGTGCTCAGCGCGATGTCTTACGCGGTCGACTATTTCCAGGCCGAGGGGATCGTCCGCTGGCTGCTGATCATCGTCTTCATGCTGCTCAAGGCGGGGCTGATCGTCGCCATCTTCATGCACTTGGCCTGGGAACGGATGGCGCTGATCTACGCGATCCTGATCCCGCCGCTCGCGCTGGGCACGCTGGTGTGGCTGATGCTGATCGAGTCCGACTACACGTTCTGGACCCGGATCCTGTTCTTCGACGCGGGAGCCTGACGTGGACGGGTGGGAATGGACCAAGGTCACCGGCGCGATCGTATCGGCGCTGTTCGTCGCGCTCGGCGGCGCCTGGCTCGGCGGCCAGGCGATCGACGTGCGCTATCCCGAGCGGCGCGGCTATGCGGTCGAGGGGGTCGCCCCGGTCGATCTCGCCGCCGTCCAGCGCGCCTGGCCCAACGGGCTGGGCGATCCGGGCGACACCGACGAGCTGAGGGGCTACATGGCCAATATCGAGAAAGCGGTGCTGACGGTGCCGGCCGACGGCGCGGGCGGGCCGGCGGCGCCGGCCGCGCCGGTCGACCTCGGCACCCTCCTCGCCGCCGCCGACGCCGACCGCGGCAAGGGCAGCGCGCGGGTGTGCGGATCGTGCCACACGTTCGAGCCGGGCGGCGCGGACCGGGTCGGACCCAATCTGCACGGCGTGGTCGGCCGCCGCATCGGCGGCAAGGGCGGCTATGCCTATTCGCCGGCGATCCGGGCGCATGGCGGCGCCTGGACCTGGGAGGAGCTGGACCGCTACCTCGCCAGCCCCGCCAAGGCGATCCCGGGCAACAAGATGGCGTTCAACGGCGTCAGGAACCCCAAGGACCGGGCCAATTTGCTCGCCTATCTCGGCACCCTGGGGAGCGCCCCGCCCTACCCTGCCCCGAAGCCAGCGGCCGAGCCCGCGGCGGCGGCGGCAGCCCCGGCGCCGGCTGCGGCGGGAGGCACGGGGGCTTCGAGGTAGCGCGGCCCCTCGTCAGTCCTGCGCTGCTTCGGGCTTCCTCGAATGCGCGCGGGCGAGCGCGTCGGCCCAGCCCGCTTTGAGGCGCTTGCGATCGGCGCCGGCCATCGCCGGTTCGAACAGCCGGTCGCGCTGCCAGGCCGAAGCCACGTCGCCGAGGCTGTCCCACATGCCGACCGCGAGACCCGCGAGGAACGCGGCGCCGGCGGCGGTGGTCTCGACGCAGGCCGGCCGCTCGACCTCGGCCTCGAGCATGTCCGCGAGGAATTGGCAGAACCAGTCGTTGCTCGACATGCCCCCGTCGACGCGGATCCGGCGCGCCGCCGCCGCTCCGTCCGCCTGCATCGCATCGGCGAGGTCCGCCGTCTGGTAGGCGACCGATTCCAGCGCCGCACGCGCGAGGTGAGCGCCGGTCGCATCGAGCGTCAGGCCGCAGATCAGGCCGCGCGCGTCGGCATCCCAATGCGGCGCGCCCAGGCCGACGAAGGCGGGCACCATATAGACCCCGTGATTGCCGGAGATGCGCGTCGCCATGTCGTTGGTCTGCGAGGCATGGGTGATCAGGCCGAGGCCGTCGCGAAGCCATTTGATCGCCGCTCCGGCGACGAAGATCGACCCTTCGAGCGCATAGATGGGCTTGCCGTCCAGCTGGTAGGCGATCGTCGTCAGCAGGCCGTTGGCCGAGGCGACCGGATCGGCGCCGGTGTTGAGCAGCATGAAGCAGCCGGTGCCGTAGGTCGATTTCGCATCGCCCGGCGAAAAGCAGGCCTGGCCGACCAGCGCCGATTGCTGGTCGCCGGCCATCCCGCCGATCGGGATCGCGCGGCCGAACAGCGCCGCGTCGCACGCGCCGAACCGCCCGCTATTGTCGCGCACTTCCGGAAGCAGCGGCGCCGGCACACGGAGCAGCCGGAGCAGATCGTCGTCCCAGCGGCCGCGTTTGATGTCGTAGAGCATTGTCCGCGACGCGTTGGTGGCGTCGGTGGCGTGGACCCTGCCGCCGGTCAGCCGCCAGAGCAGGAAGCAATCGATCGTTCCGAACGCCAGCTCGCCGCGCTCCGCCCGCGCCCGCGCGTCCGGCACATTGTCGAGCATCCAGGCGAGCTTGGTGCCGGAGAAATAGGGATCGAGGACGAGCCCGGTGCGCTCGCGCACGAGCGGCTCGTGGCCGGACTTGCGAAGATCGGCGCAAAAGGCGGCGGTTCGGCGGTCCTGCCAGACGATCGCGTTGTGCAGCGCCTGTCCGGTCGAGCGGTCCCACAGCACGACCGTCTCGCGCTGGTTGGCGATCCCGATCGCGGCGATCGTCTCCGCGCCGCCGGCCGCTTCGATCGCTTCCTTCATCGTGGCCAGGGTGTCGCGCCAGATGTCTTCGGGGTCGTGCTCCACCCAGCCGTGGGCCGGGTAGATCTGCCTGAACTCGCGCTGCGCGGTGGCGCTCGCCATGCCGTCGCGGCCGAAGATCATGCTGCGCGTCGAGGTCGTGCCCTGATCGATGCTGAGGATGTTGCTGGGCCCGGGCATCATGCACTCCTTCGCTGCCGCGCCCCGCAGCAAAGGCCGGATCGGCAGGCGGCACAAGCCCCCGGCCGCGCATCGAGGGGCGCCTCAAAGGTCGACGGTGAGGCTCATCTGGAAGCGGCGGGGCTGGTTGTAATAGAAACCTTCGCCGAGATTGGAGTAGCCGTAGACGTTGTTCACCGTCGCGAGCTGCGCGCGCAGGGTCGCCGGCTTGTCGAACAGCTCGAAACGGTAGCGGGCGCCCAGTGAGTTAATGTAGCGCGCCGGGATCACGAACGAGTTGGCGCGGTCCGCGACGCGGTCGGAAACGGCTTCATAGACGAGGTCCAGCGACAGGCCCTCGACCCACGGCAGGTTCCAGTTGAGCGCGCCGGTGATGGTGCGGCCGGCCGCGCCGATCGGCTTCGGCCCGATCAGCCCCAGATCGACCTGGTCGCCGCTCACCTCCGAATCGAGGAAGACGGCGCCCAGCACGACGCTGAGCCGCGGCGTGATCGGGCCGGCGAGCGACACCTCGATGCCGCGGTTGCGCACTTCGCCGAGCTCGCGGAAGACGAGCCCGGGGTCGAGCGCGAAATAGGGTTTGCGGACGTCGAACACGCCCGCCACCAGCCGCAGCGTCTCCGTCAGATTGTAGCGGAAGCCGGCGTCCATCTGCTCGGTGATGATCGCGGGCGGGGCCTCGCCGCGGTTGACGGCGATGTCGGGCGCGACCGGGCTTTCCTCCAGCCCCTTGCTGTAGCCGGCGTAGAAGACGAGGTCGCTGCCGGCGAGCAGCGAGAGGGTGCCGTTGAACAGCCAGGGGCTCGATTCCGAGACCGGCAGCGCGCCGGACGGGCGGACCACGGATTTCTCGTAGAAGGTGCGCTGGACGCCGAGGCTGAGCTCGCCGATGCCGCGCCACCGGCCCTCATAGCCGAGGCCGAAGGTGAGCTGGCGCACTTCGTCGTTGGTCTGCGGCGCGGGAGTCCAGGCCGGCTCGGGCGCAAGGATCGGCTCGTCGATCCGCCCGGGTCCGAATTCGAGGCGCTGGCTGCCGCCGTAGCGCCTGTCCTGCATCCGGCCGCGGGTCATCAGGTGGACGAGGTGGAGGCGGGCGCCCTCGATCAACTGCCGGGTGAGGCGCAGCTCGCCCGAGGTGGAGGCGAAGCGGCGCGCCTGCTCCGCGATGACGACGCGGTCGGCCTCGCCCTCGCGGGTCGTGTCGAGGAACAGCGGGGTGAAGTTGCGGTGATCGTGCGCGATCGAGCGGAAGGCGCCGCCGCGCAGCGTCCAGTCGCCGGCGCGCAAGGTGGCGAGAAGCCCGTAATTGACGTCCTGGCCCTCGTTCTGCGCCCATTCCGGGCCGAAATAGCGGCGCCGCTCGATGCGGGGCGGGAGGTAGGAGCCGCCGGTGAAGATGATCGGCTGCGCCTCGCCGCCGTCCTCCTCCTGCGAACTCCAGAAGGGGATGATCTCGACATCCTGCGACGGGCGCCAGCGCGCGATCGCCGCGGCGGTGAGCACGCGCTGCTCGCCGCCATGATAGAGGCCGAGCTCGCTGAGCCCGACCCCGCCGGCGAGGCCGAGCGTGGCGCTGACGGGAAGCTGAGCGTCGACCTCGGCGCGCGGGGCGCCGTAGGGGCCGATCCCGACCACGGTGCTTGCGACCGCCTCCGGCCCCGGCAGGCGCAGCGAGAAATCGGCGACTCCGGTCGGCGCGGGAAAGGGATAGCCCTGCGCGGTGAGGCCGACGCGCACGTTGCTGCCCGAGATGAGGCGCGTGTTGAGGTCCGCCTGGTAATCGAAATAGAGGCCGTTGATCCGGACGTTGCCGGCCTGGACGGGGCTGAAGCCGCGCGCGCTTTGCGGGAAATAGAGGCCGACGCGCTCGTTGCCGACGCTGGTGCCGAACGCATCCTCGGCCGAGGCGACGGCATTCTCGTTGGCGCGCTGGGCAAAGGCGGGTGCCGCGGAAGCGAGCAGGAGGGCGGTGACTCCGACGCAGCGTAGCATGTCTGTTCCTCCAATTTGGTCCGCCCCGTGTGCCCCGCCCCCGCGGTCCGCATAAGTGCCGGAGGTCGCACCCCGGACCCGTGACCTTCGGCACTGGCGGGGCCGCCGGCGCCGTGGGAAATTGACCGCATGGCAGGTCATTTCAGATACGTTGGATGGCTCGCGGCATGGCTGGCGGCGATGCTGCTCGGCGCGGCCGGGCACGCCCAGCTTCCGCAGCCGGGCAGGAACGCGATCCTCGCCAGCCTCGTCCCGGAATCGGAGGTGGTCGCGCCGGGCGGGACGGTGACGCTCGCTTTGGTGATGCGCCCGTCGGAGGGCTGGCACGGCTATTGGAAGAATCCCGGCGACAGCGGCATGGAGACGCAGATCGCCTGGCAGCTGCCGGCGGGCCTCGCCGCGGGGCCGATCCAATATCCGGTGCCCGGGCGGCTGATCGTCGGCGGGCTGATGAACTACGTCTATGAGGGCGATTACGCGCAGCTGATCGACGTGAAGGTGCCCGCGGGCCTGGCGCCCGGGACGAAGCTGCCGATCCGGGCGCGGGT
>DASWSP010000099.1:0-21682 GCA_036402575.1 Allosphingosinicella sp.
GAAGCGCTCGTAAAGGAAGCTCTCGCGGTGATGGGCGAGGCACCATTTGGCCATGATCGAGCCGCCGCGGCTGACGATGCCGGTGACGCGCTTGGCCGTCAGCGGGACGTAGGGCAGGCGCACGCCGGCGTGGATGGTGAAATAGTCGACGCCCTGCTCGGCCTGCTCGATCAAGGTGTCGCGGTAGATCTCCCAGGTGAGGTCCTCGGCGACGCCGCCGACCTTCTCCAGCGCCTGGTAGATCGGGACGGTGCCGATGGGCACCGGGCTGTTGCGGATGATCCATTCCCGCGTGGTGTGGATGTTCCGACCCGTGCTGAGGTCCATGACCGTGTCCGCGCCCCAGCGGATCGCCCAGACCATCTTGTCGACCTCGGCGGCGACGTCGGAGGCGACGGCTGAGTTGCCGATGTTGGCGTTGATCTTGACCAGGAAGTTGCGGCCGATCGCCATCGGCTCGGCCTCGGGGTGGTTGACGTTGGAGGGGATGATGGCGCGGCCGCGGGCGACCTCGTCGCGGACGAATTCGGGGGTGACGTAATCGGGGATCGAGGCACCGAAATCCTGGCCGTCGCGGATGTGGCCGGCGATCGCTTCGCGGCCGAGATTCTCGCGGACGGCGACATATTCCATTTCGGGGGTGATGATGCCTTTGCGGGCATAGTGCATCTGGCTGACGTTGGCGCCGGGGCGGGCGCGGAGCACGGTCTTGCGCACGTTCGGGAAGGCCGCCACCCCGCCCGAGCGGTCGGGGCCGAGCTGGCCGTTATCCTCGGGGCGGACCTCGCGCTGGGCGACCTCCTCGACGTCGCCGCGGGCGCGGATCCAGTCGCTGCGGAGCTCGGGGAGGCCGGCCATGATGTCGATCCGCGCGCCTGCATCGGTATAGGGCCCGGAGGGGTCGTAGACCCGCAGCGGCGGCTCGCCGCAGGAGGGCTCGAGGTCGATCTCGCGCATCGCGACGCGCAGCGGGCCGACATGGATTTTCCGCGAGCCGCGGATCGGGCCGGTGGTGACGTTCAGCACCCCTTCGGGGGGCTGGCCGCCTTCGGCGGTGAGTTCGGTTCGTGCAGGCCCTTCGACTTCGCTCAGGGCAGGTATGTCGGCCATGTCGTTTCCTCTCCAGTGGAGGGAGAACGGATGTGCCGAACGCCCTCCCTACGCCGGTGTCAGCCGGATCAGGTTCGACGGGTCGCCTGGATAGCCAGGCCTCTCAGACGCCTCGATGCGTCCCCCCGGGGAGGTTCGCGTCTAGGCGCTTTGTCGTTCGCCCTCAAGCGAATGATCCTCCCCCCGCGCAACTTGGGCATGACGTCCGCGGCGCGCGCGCCTATATGCCGGCAATGCCCGTCTGGCTCGGCCTCCTGCTGTTCGTCGGCACCGTCCTCGCGATGGAGGCGGTCGCCTACGCGGCGCATCGCTGGGTGATGCACGGCCCGGGCTGGTTCCTGCACAAGAGCCACCATGCGCCGCGCACCGGCGCCTTCGAGGCCAACGACTGGTACGCCGCGATCTTCGCCGTGCCCTCGATCGCGCTGCTGTACCTCGGAGTCCACGGCGGCTGGGGCGCGGGGGCGGTGTGGGTCGGCGCCGGCATCGCCGCTTACGGAGCGATCTATTTCGGCTTTCATGACGTCATCGTCCACAAGCGCCTCAGCCACCGCTATCTGCCGCGTTCCGACTATATGAAGCGGATCGTCCAGGCCCACCGCCTGCACCATGCGGTCGAGACCAAGGAGGGCACGGTCAGCTACGGCTTCCTGTGGGCGCCGCGGCCCGAGGCGCTGAAGGCCGAGCTTGCCCGCCGCGGCCGCCAGGGCGTGCGCGCGCCCGCCGCCCAGGAGCGCTGAGCTAGCGCGGGCGGGTCCACAGGCCGTCGCGCGGCGCCTCGAGCGCGGGCCGCAGCGCCGCCCTCCAGGCCTTTGCGACGAGGCCCAGCTTGGCCGGACGGCCGATCACCACCCGCCGGTCCCAGGCATGGGCGCCGCGCCGCGCCACCTCGCGCGCGATCTCGCCGTAGATGCCGGCCGCCGCGAGCACCGCCCAGCGCGAGCGGAAGGGAAGCCGCGCCGCTCCCGCGCGGGCGGAGGCCGCATAGCGCTCGGCAAGCGCCGCCAGCCGCCCCGCAAGCACCGCCATGCGCTCGCGATATGGGGGGCGCATGTGCTGGCCGGGCGGAATGTCCATCTCGGCGAGCCACTCGGCGGGCAGGTAGCAGCGCCCGACCGAAGCGTCCTCGCTGAGGTCGCGGGCGATGTTGGCGAGCTGGAAGGCGATGCCGAGGTCGGAGGCGCGGTCGAGCGTGTCCTCGTCGTCCGGCGCAACGCCCATCACCGCCGCCATCATGCAGCCGACCGCGCCGGCAACATGGTAGCAATAGCGCAGCATGTCCGCCTCGCTGCGCGGCCGCCAGCCCTGCGCGTCGAGCCCGAAGCCTTCGAGATGGTCGTGGATGAAGCGCGGCGGGATCGCGCATTCGGCGGCGACGATGCGCAGCGCGTCGAACGGCATCTCGCCGACCGCCTCGCCCGCCAGCGCCCTGCCGGTCTGCACGCGCAGATAGGACAGCCGCTCCTGGCCGTCGGTGACGCTGCTGGCGTCATGGCCCAGGGTCTGCCCATCGGCGAGGTCGTCGCACGTCCGGCACCAGGCATAGAGCAGCCACGCCCGCTCGCGGGTCGAGCGGTCGAACAACCGGCTCGCCAGCCGGAAGCTCTTGGATCCGCGCGCGATCGTCTCGCCCGCGGTGGCGACCAGCGCTTCTCTATTCGGCGGCACGCCAACCTCGTTCGTCCTGAGCGAAGTCGAAGGGCGTGTGCGATGAGTCCGTGCCAGCGCCCCTCGACTTCGCTCGGGACGAACGGTCTGTTTCGCTATCGCAGATCATCGATCATCAGCGCCGCGGTCGCCTTGGCGCTGCCGACGACGCCGGGAATGCCCGCGCCCGGATGGGTGCCGGCGCCGACGAAGTAGAGGTTGGGGATGACATCGTCGCGGTTGTGCACCCGGAACCAGGCGCTCTGCGTCAGCAGCGGCTCGAGGCTGAAGGCGGAGCCGAGATGGGCGTTGAGGTCGCGGGCGAAATCCTTGGGCGCATATTCGAAGCTGACCTCGATCCGGTCGCGCAGCCCCGGCATCAGCCGCTGCTCGAGATGCTCGAGGATTCGGTCGCGGTAGATCGGGCCGATCTCGTCCCAGTCGACCGGAAGCTTGCCCAAATGCGGCACCGGCGCCAGCACGTAGAAGGTCGAGCAGCCCGGCGGCGCCAGGCTCGGATCGGTGACGGTCGGGTGGTGGAGGTAGAGCGAGAAATCCCTGGCCAGCACCCCATGATCGTAAATGTCCTCGAGCAGCCCCTGATAGCGCGGCCCGAACAGGATCATGTGGTGGGGGATCTCCTTCCATTCCCCGCGAACGCCGAAATGGATGACGAACAGCGACGGCGAGAAGCGCTTCCGCCGAAGCTTCGCCGCCGAGCGCCGGCCGTGCATGCTGCCCTGGAGAAGATCGTAGCTGTGCACGATGTCGCCGTTCGAGGCGACCGCGTCGAATGCGCCGCTCCATCCGCTTCGGGTCCGCACCCCCGTCACCCGGTCGCCGAGCGTTTCGATCGCCTCGACCGGGTCGCCGATCCTCAGCGTCCCGCCGATCCGTTCGAAATGCCCGGCCATGGCCGCGACCAGGGCGTTGGTGCCGCCCCTCGGGAACCAGACGCCGCCGTCCTTCTCCAGCTTGTGGATCAGCGCATAGATGGCGCTGGTCGTGAACGGGTTGCCGCCGACCAGAAGGGTGTGGAAGCTCAGCGCCTGCCGAAGCTTATCGCTCTTCACGTAGCGCGAGACGATCGAATAGACCGAACGCCACGCCTCGTACCGGGCGAGGCTGGGCGCGGCGCGAACCATCGACTTGAAATCGAGGAAGGCGACGTGGCCGAGCTTCTCGTAACCCTCGGCGTAGACGCCCGCGGAATATTCCAGGAAGCGCAGATATCCCGCCACGTCGCCCGGATCGAGCGCGGCGATCTCGCGCAGCAGCTGCGGATCGTCGTTGGAATAGTCGAAATTGGTCCCGTCCGACCAGTTCAGCCGGTAGAAGGGGTGCACCGGCAGCAGCTCGACGTCGTCGGCCATGACGCGGCCCGAAAGGCTCCACAATTCGCGCAGGCAATCGGGATCGGTGATCACCGTCGGCCCGGCGTCGAACGTGTAGCCGTCGCGCTTCCAATGGTAGGCGCGCCCGCCCGGCTTGTCGCGGCCCTCGACGATGGTGGTGGCGATCCCCGCCGACTGCAGGCGGATGCCGAGCGCGAGGCCGCCGAAGCCCGCGCCCACCACGGCGGCGGTTTTCAACGGCGCCGGTCCCTCAGCGCTCCGACCGCCCGGCCGACCGGCACCGGCGGCTTTCCGCTCATGATCTTCATCTTGTCGAGCACGCCGGTCTTGCCCGCGTAGAAGCGCGAGATCAGCGCCGGGTCGAGCCGGTAGAAGCGCTCCAGCACCTTGTAGCGCTCATGGGGATCGGCTGCGCGGAACAGCATCGTGTTGAGCGTCCGGTAGAAGTCGCGCCGCCGCCACATCGAGTCCGCCTCGCGCTCGAACAGGTCGTGCAGCGCCGCGCCGTTGAAGTCGCGCTGGTCGGCGAGCAGGGCGGCGGTGCGGATCGCGTCGGGCAGGCTGTAGCCGGTGGTCGGATGGAAGAAGCCGCCGCGCAGCCCGATCTTGGCCACGCGCGCGCCGCCGACCCGCCAGAAGGCGTTGAAGTCGCCGCCCATCGCCACCGGCAGAACGCCCGTCTCCTGCCGCTCGATCGTGCCGCCGCGCCAGCCGCGCGTGGCGACATAGGACTCGAGCCGCTCGCCGACGCCGTTGACGTCGAGCTCGGGCGTGTCGGCGTAATAGGTGTCCTCGATCAGCATCCGGTGCTCGTCGAACGGCAGGCAATAGACGAAGCGGTATCCGTCCGACTGGTCGACCGTGGCGTCCATGATCACCGGGCGATCGACCTTGTGCGGCTCGGCGAACCGATATTCGCGCCCGACGAACTTCTGCCAGCCAAGGTCGAGCATCGACAGATTGGCCGCGCCGCGCGCGTCGATCGCCCCGTCGGCGCGGATCTTCTCGCCGCCGAGCAGCACCAGCTCGTTCTCGCGCACCGCCACGACCTTGGTTCCGAGCCGGTACTGGTCCGGCCGCAGGGTGTGCCGGACGACCTGGTCGAGCTGCTCGGACCGGACGCTGTTATAGCCCGCCTTGAGCTTTCGGCTGTGCCCCGGGAAGGCGACGTAATAGCCCTGCCAGCGGTGCGAGATCAGCGGCTCGACCAAGGAGCGGTCGGTGTCCTCGACATCCTCGTCGAAGAACGACCAGATATGGTTGCCGCCGAAGCTCTCGCCTTCCTCGACCAGCAGGATCGGCACCTCGGGCCGAAGCTTGGCCATGGCAAGCGCGGCCAGCGACCCGGCGAGGCCCCCGCCCGCGATCAGCAATCCATCCCGCTTACCCTTAACCATCGCCGAGGCCTTACAAGAGGCGGGTGCGGGAGGCTATGGATTGTTGTAAGCGCCCGGGCGATGAGCGTCATTCTGGCACTGTTTCTGTCGATCCTGGCGATGACCGCGATCGTGGGCCTGCGCTATCTGGCGGTGAGCGGCGGCTTCGCCTGGCTGACACGGCGCCGCCACCCGGGCCTCTACGCCGCGCAGGGCGCGCAGATCCGCAAGGAAGTCGGCTGGTCGCTCGCCAGCGCCGCGATCTACGGCCTGCCCGCGGGGCTGCTCGCCTGGGGCTGGCAGGAGCATGGCTGGACCCGGATCTATTCGAGCCTCGCGGACCACCCGCTCTGGTGGCTACCGGCCTCGGTCCTGCTCTACCTGCTCCTCCACGACAGCTGGTTCTACTGGACCCACCGCTGGATGCACCGGCCCCGGCTGTTCCGAATCGCGCACGCCGTCCACCATGCGTCGAAACCGCCGACCGCCTGGGCGGCGATGAGCTTCCATCCGATCGAGGCGATCACCGGCGCTGTGATCATTCCGCTACTGGTGCTGATCATTCCGATCCACTGGGGCGCGCTGCTCTTTGTGCTCGCGGTGATGACGGTTATGGGTGTCACCAACCACATGGGGTGGGAGCTGTTTCCGAAGCGGCTGGTCGAGGGGAGGGCGGGGGCTTTCCTCATCACCGCCAGCCATCACCAGCGGCACCACCGGGAGTACAGGTGCAATTATGGGCTCTACTTCCGCTTCTGGGATCGCCTCTGCGGGACGGACAAGGGCCTGGGCGCTTTCGACCATGCTGCCGCTGAGCCTGCTGCTGATCGGAGCCGCGCCCGCCGGGGAGCTTGAGATCGCGCTGAGCGCCTTGCGCAGCGGCGATGGCCAGGTGCGCCTCTGCCTCACCCGCGATCCTGCCTTCTTTCCCGACTGCAAGGGCGACCCGCAGGCGCTGCTGCTGAGCGCTCCCGCCGCCCCCGCCGCGAGCCTCAGCTTCACCGGCCTTCCCTCGGGCGACTATGCGGTCTCCGTCTTCCACGACGAGAACGGCAATGGCCGCCTCGATACGTTCGCCCGGATCCCGCGCGAGGGCTTCGGCTTCTCGCGCAACCCGGCGATCCGCTTCGGCCCGCCGCGCTTCGCCCAGGCGCGCTTTGCCGTGGCCGGCGCCAGGGTGCGGCAGAATATCCACATCAACTACATCTTGTAGCGCCGCCGGAACATCTCGCGTACACCTGCGCTGTGCGGGCAGACAGGGAGCCGTGGATCGATGAAACGTCAGTTCAGGCTTGCGGCGCTCGCGACGCTTCTCCTTGCGACCCCCGCTCTCGCCCAGGAAGAAGTGGTCGACGACGGCAGCGACAATTTCACGATCGGCCTGGGCGCCAGCTACGTGCCCTCCTACGAGGGCTCCGACGACTATCAGATCAGCGGCGCCGCTTTGCTGCGCGGCCGCGTCTCCGGCTTCACCTTCTACAGCCGCGCCACCGCGCTCTATTTCGACCTCATCCGCGAGGCGCCTAACGCGCCGCTCAACGTCGAGCTCGGGCCGATGGCCAATGTCCGCGTCGACCGTTCGAGCCGGATCGAGGACGACCGGGTCGAGGCGCTCGGCGAGCTCGACACCGCGATCGAGCTCGGCGGCTTCGCCGGCCTCACCAAGAACGGCGTGCTGCACGGCTACGACTTCCTCACCGCCCGCATCGACGTCGTCCGCGACGTCACCGACACCCACGACAGCACGGTGATCGCGCCCAACCTCGAATATGGCACGCCGCTCAGCACCACCTTCTTCATCGGCGCCTCGCTTTCGGCCGAGCATGTCGGCGGCCGCTATGCGCGCACCTATTACGGCGTGACTCCGGCCGGCGCTCTGGCCAGCGGCCTCGCGCCCTACGATCCCGACGGCGGCTGGAAGAATGCGCGCGGCACGCTGCTCGGCACCTGGTCGCTGTCCGGCGACCTGCGCCGCGGCCTCGCCTTGTTCGCGGTCGGCAGCTATTCGCGGATGCTCGGCGACTTCAAGCGCTCGCCGATCGTCGCCGACGCCGGCGACGCCGACCAGTATTTCGCCGCGCTCGGCCTCAGCTACACGTTTTGAGAGGGGGGCTTCCGGCAGGCTCCGCGCCTGACTTCAAGTCAGATAAAACGCGCATCTTAAGGAAGCGATCCATAGCGTCCGATTTAAGTACAGCGAGTGAAACCTACTGGAACTTCTATGTAGCTCCGTGCGATGTATGGCAAAAGCATTTGGAGCCCTTCAAATGAAGAGAGGTAGGCAGTGCGGGCTCGCTGCCGTTTTACTGCCTTTGCTCTGCGCCTCACCAGCAGCGGCACAGGGGCCGTCAGACGATGCAAGCGACCAGTTAACCAGATCCCTTGGTCCAAGCTACGCTCCGTCTTCGCGATCCGCGACCGCTTCTGTTAGCCCCAGCGGCGCGCTTTTCCCCGACCACGTCACCGGCCTGGCCGTTTCGCGAACCCCGATCGTCCAGCAAGACGGCTCCCAGACCATCCGCAGGACCGTCGTCGGAAGCCTCCCGATCAGCGAAAACGTCAACCTCGGCATTGGCCTGTTCTCGGTGAACGGCGCCCGCACCAAGGAGCGCGATTTCAGGCGCGCCCAGCCGATGGAGGATGTCTTCTCGCGCGGCAAGACGGTCGCCGCCGTCGGCCTCAGCCTTCGCTTCTGAAGCGGGCGGCTGCGCTGCCGCGCCGCGCGGGGGACGCTATCGCTCGCGCCTGGCGCTGACGATCCGCACCGGCTTTTCGAGCATCTGCCCGCGCATCGCGCCGCGCCCGGCATCGGCCGCCGTGGGCGCGGCGAGGATTCGCCGCACCACCTCCATGCCCTCCACCACCCGGCCGAAAGCTGCATAGCCCGGCTCGCCCGGCCTGGCGTCCATCGCCGGGATCGCGCTCGCGGTGATGAAGAAGTCGCCCATCGCGCCGCTCCCGGTTTCGCTGCGGGCCATCGAGATCGTGCCGGCCTCGTGCCTGAGGCCGGTCTCGCTGGTCGGCTCGTGCGCGATCGGCGGCAGCATTCGGCGGTAGTTGCGGCGGATGCCGCCCTGGATGAAGCCACGGTCGTCCGTGCCGCTGGTGACGGCGGCGCGGTAGAAGCTGGTGCCGTCGAACCGCCCCTCCTCGACATAGCGCACGAAGTTCGCCGCGGTGACGGGCGCCCGCCGAGCATCGAGCGCGACCGTGATCGGCCCCGCCTCCGTCTCCAGCCGGACCCGGACGATATCGGGCAGCGGCTCGGCCGCCCGCGCCTCGGCGACCTTGCCGGCGGGGGCCGGGCGCTTGGCGGCGTCCGGGGCGGGCGGCGCGTCTTCGCCGCAGCCGGCCGCGAGCAGCGCCATGAGGGCGACAAAGGCGGCCGGGCGAATGATGCGCAGCGGCTCCGCGAGGCCGCCGACGGGAATGCGAACCGAAATCAAAACAGCCCCGGCACCTCGCGCTCGGCGGTGCTGGTCGGCCGCTCGGGCACCAGCAGCTCGCGCCGGCCGCGCACCGCCTGGCCGGTCACGCCTGTGGCGATCCGGGTGCAGGGCCGCCCCGCCAGGAAATCGAGCGCCTGGCGGGTCGAGCCCTCCTGCGGATCGCCCATCTGGCGGGTGAGGTCGTCGCCCGCCTGGCAGCTCGCCTCCATCTTCGCGGCAAGGCCGTCATAATAATCGCCCTGGCGCGCCGCGTTCTGGGTGGCGAAGGCGACCACTCGAAGCCGGTCGTCGCAGGCGGAGCGATCGATCGCGATCTGCCCGACCGGCTTGCCGTAGGTGTTGGTGCCGATCAGCGCCGCGTTGGCGCGAAGGTACGGGATGAAGGCGTTGATCACCAGCTCGCTGGCCGAGGCGGAGCCGCCGGTGCCGATGAACGCGATCCTGGTCGGCGCCACCGATTGCGGCGTCGGCTGGAACGTGCGCGTGCGGTTGTTCGCCGCCTTTTCCGGCCGGAAGGCCGTATGGCCGAAAACGTCGGAGGTCGCCCGGTTGCCGCCGAGCAGATCGCCCATCAGCTCGGCGATCGAGACGAGGCCGCCGCCATTGTACCTGAAATCGACGATGATCTCGGTGATGCCGTTGGCGCGGAAATCGGCGAACGCGCTGCGCAGCGCCGGATCGGCGCTCGAGATGAAGGTGCGCAGGTTGACGTAGCCGACGCGCCGGCCGCCGTCGTCGATGATCCGGGCGCCGTAGCGCGAGGAGACCGGCGGGATCGAATAATCGGCCTTGCCGATCGGGATCGTGCGCGTGCTTCCGTCCAGATCGGCGACGCGCAGGATGCGGGTGATCCCGGCGGTGGGCGGGCCGAGCGCGCTGGTGACTCCGGCCGATCCTTCGGCGGCGATGATGTCGGACACGTTGCGCAGGCTGTTGGCATCGGCGCCGATGGCGAGGATCTCGGTGCCGCGGTCGATCCTCGCCTGGATCGCGGGCGTTCCTTCGAACGCCTCCATCACGAACACGCGCCGGGCCGCCTGGTCGGTCGACAGGCGGATTCCGAAGCCCGCGCTCGAGCCCGACGAGAAGAAGGCTTCGTCCTGCGCGATCGAGGTCACGTAGGTGAAGAAGCGGTCGCGGCGAAGCGCGCGAGCGCTCGCGGTCAGCGCATCCACATAGGCTTCGACGCTGTTGTAGGGCGAGGGATCGAAACTGGCCGGCAGCGTCTCGGGGAACAGATACCATTCGCGCAGCTGCGCGCCCGCCCAGTCCTGCCGGGCGCGAAGCGAGCAGCTGGCGCTGGGCGTGGGCGACGGAGTCGGCGCGGGCGAGGATACCGGTCCGGGGCTGGGCGCGGACGACGATCCGCCGCCGCCGCCGCCGCCACAGGCGGACAGCAGCACCGCGAAGCTCAACGTCCCCCCCAGCAACTGACGCTTCATCGCTCTTCTCCACGCGCTTCAACTGCTTAGCGTGAAGTCGCGGCGCTGTCAGCGGGTAAGTGCGACAGGCGGATCGGCAAAAAGAAAACGCCCCAGGCGGGGCCGGGGCGCTTCCCTTGTCGTTCAGGCGTCGGTCGGATCAGTTGATGTCGTAGATCCGAACAACCGTTCCGGTGCGCGCGTCGATCTGGACGACGTTGCCGTTGACGTAGCGGTGGTAATAGCCGCTGCCGTCGCGGAACTGGGTGCGATACTGGTAGGGCAGCGCCGAGAGGTTGCCCGGCGCGCGCTCGCCGACGCTGAGGCAGTTGTCGCTGCCGAGCAGGCCGCCGAGGATGCCGCCGAGGCCGCTGCGGGTGCCGCAGACCTGGCTCACCTCGTCGAACGGGCCGCCCATGCCGTAGGAATTGTCGTCCCAGCGGCCGTCGCGGTCGCGGTCGCGGTCGTCGAAGCCGTCACGGTTGCGGTCGATGTAGCCCGACTGGCCGTAGCGGGTGTTGGTGTCGTCGTCCCAGCGGCCGTCGCGGTCGAAGTCGCGATCGTCGAAGCCGTCGCGGTTGCGGTCGACCAAGCCCGACTGGCTATAGCGGGTGTCGCCGCGGACATTCTCGGCATAGCGGATCTGCTGCCGCAGGTTCTGGATCCGGTTCTGCAGGTCCTGCCGCTCGGTACGGGTGAAGCCGTTCAGAGCGTAGGTTCGCTCGGTCTGCCGAAGCACGCGCAGATGCTCGCGAAGCGTGCGGGCATCGTCGCTCCGGATCGTGCCGGCCTGAACGCCGGTCTGGATCTCGCTCTGGATCTGCTGGATCCGCGCCTGGAAATTGCCGCTCGCATATTGAGCGGTGGCCGGCGCGCCGATGGCGAGCGCGGAAACGGCGGCCAGCGTCATAAGGGTCTTTTTCATCTCTGCTACTCCACTCAAGCCCCGTGCTTCCGGTATAAGCGCTTGGCGAAGGTGCCGGTTTGCCGCCCCGCGACAAGCCGTGCCGAGGCAGCGGTGAAAGGCGCTCGCAACTCGAAACGGAGGCGCAGGGGCCCCGGAAAGCAAAACGCCCCGGCCGAAGCCGGGGCGTTCCTACTCGTCACGCAACGCTTACAGGAACCGGCGATCAGCGGCTCATCGGATGGACGCGCACCACCGTCTGGGTGCGCGCGTCGATCTCGTAGATCGAGCGGCCGTCGGAGCGGAAATAGGCGCCGTTGCTGTCCCGATACCGTCCGCGATATTCGTACGGCAGGGCACCGAGGTTGCTCGGTGCGCGCTGGCCGACGCGAAGGCCGCCGGTGCCCAGCACATTGTCGATGATCCCGCCGATGCCGCCGCGGGCGGGTTCCTGGTAGCCGTCATCGTCCCAGCGCCCGTCGCGATCATGGTCGCGGTCGTCCCACCCGTCGTTGTTGCGGTCGAGGCGATCGTAGCGGCCGTCATTGCTGCGCTCGTAGCGGTCGTCGCGGCCGTCACCGTTGCGATCGAACCGGTCGTCGCGGCCGTCACCATTGCGATCGAACCGGTCGTCGCGGTTGTCGTCGTTGCGGTCGTAGCGATCATCGTCCCCGTCGCGGTCGCGGTCGTAGCGCGGATCGCCGCTGCGCTCGGCGTAGCGGATCTGCTGACGCAGGTTCTGGATGCGCGTCTGCAGGTCCTGCCGCTCGACCCGGGTCAGGCCGTTGCGCGCATATTGGCGTTCGAGCCGGGTGAGCTGGCGGAGCCGTTCGCGCAGCGGGCCGGCCTCGGCGCGCGAGATCGTGCCGCGCTGAACGCCCGCCTGGATTTCGGTCTGGAGCTGCTGCACCCGCACCTGGAGGTTGGCGCCGGCATATTGCGCCGCGGCCGGCGCCGCGATCGCGAGTCCCGACACGGCGGCCATGCTGATGATGATCTTGTTCATTGTCTAAACTCCTTCGCGCCCCTGTGCTTGGGCTTGTTAGGCGCTGCTGCCGGTGAGGCCTTGCTGAACCGAGCCGACAGGCTAGGTTCACGCGGGCCGCCGGCGAGCGGACGACGCGCTCACGGTGGAGCGGCGGGGCGGCGAGGAGGAACGGATGCTGGAGCACGTGCCGCAATGGCTGGGCCAGGCGATGCGCGGGCTGCGCGCCGGGGCGGGCAAGCTGGTGATGGCGCAGCCCGGGCTCGGCCAGGGCTTCGCGGCGATCGAGCTCAGGAGTCCCGCCTTCGCCGATGGCGGGCGGCTGCCGCTGCGCTTCACCGCCGACGGCGAAGGCGTGTCGCCGCCGTTGCTCTGGAACGGCGTGCCCGACGCGGCGCGCAGCCTGGCCCTCATCGTCGAGGACCCGGACGCGCCGGCGCTGCAGCCGCTCGTCCATGCCATCGTCTGGAGCCTGCCGCCCGGCAACGGCGGCCTCGCCGAGGGCGCGATCCGCGCTGACGGGAGCGGCGGCGAGGAGGGCGACGTGGGCCGCAACAGCTACTTCTTCGAAGGCTGGCTGCCGCCCGACCCGCCGACCGGCCACGGCCCGCACAGCTACGTCTTCCAGCTGTTCGCGCTCGCCGAGGGGGAGGATCCGCGCACCACGCCCGGCCGCTCGGCGCTGCTCAAGGCGCTTCGAGGCCGGGTGCTCGCCGCCGGCCTGCTCACCGGCACCTATTCGCGCGGCGAGCCCGCCGAGACCGGCCGCGCCGGCCGCGCCACCGCGGCGCCGGCGCACTGAGCCCGGGCGACTGTCGCTCCCTCGCGCTTCATGGCCCCCCACCGAAGATCCGGTGAGGGACCGGGAGCCGGGTTGAATGTCGGATAAGGCCTAGCGGCTCTCGGCGACCATGCCGGCCGCGATGTAGGCGACGGCGGCCACCGGTCCGGCGACCAGCGCGAGGATGACGGTGCCGACCCGCAGCAGGGTCGGATCGGCGTCCGTCCAGCGGGCAAGGCCGGAGCATACGCCCATCAGCTTGCCGTTTTCCTTGTCGAGCGCGAAACGAGTGGTCATTTTGATGTCCTGTCGATTGAAGTTGGAGGGGCTGGGCCGGCCGCTCAGATGAACTGAGAGACCGGGCCGACCGCGGCGGAAACGAAGACGGTGCTGAAGAGCACGGCGCCGACGATCGAAGCGACGAGCTGCTGCGCAGCGGCGAAATTGAAGATCATTGTTTGGCTCCCTGATTGCTGCCTCGGACCCCCCGATGGCATGCCACAGTGATTGCAGAGAGCGTGCCAAGTCGCGAAAAGCGCAGAAATCCGCCATGCGCCATCATCGCGCCTGCAAAGCGCCGGCCCTACCGTCCGGAATATTGGCGCCACACCCCAATCCTTAGGAGGGCGGCTCCCACAGCTCGATGGCATTGCCTTCGGGGTCGTGGATTCGGGCAAAGCGGCCGACGGCAGGGTCGTTCCATTCGGGCTTGGTGACGATTCCGATGCCGGCGGCGGCGAGGTCCTGCGCTCAGCGCTTCCGGGTCGAGCGCCCGGAAGAACAGGCCGCCGATCCCCAGCACCGCCATCGCCCTTGCCCCCTTCTCGTTGCGCCGAACGCGCACTACCTCCCCAGCATACGCGTTAAAAGGAACCGTCATGCCCGAGCCCATGCTCTGCCCGATCGACAAGACGCCGCTGGTGATGAGCGAGCGCCAGAATATCGAGATCGATTATTGCCCCACCTGCCGCGGCGTCTGGCTGGACCGCGGCGAGCTCGACAAGATCATCGAGCGCGGCGCCGCCGCCTCGGCGCCGCCGCGCCAGGCCGATCCGCCGCGCGAGACCCATGCCCCGCGTCCGAGCCTAGGCGGCGGCTATGGCAGCTACGAACAGCCCCACCGCAAGCGCAAGAAATCGTTCCTGGAGGAGATTTTCGACTAGTGGCCAAGCCGCTGTCGACGATCGGCTACGAGGGCAAGACGATCGACGAGTTCCTGGGCGAGCTTGCCGCCGCCGGCGTGGAGCTGCTGATCGACGTCCGCGCCGTCGCCGCCTCGCGCCGCCCCGGCTTCTCCAAGACCGCGCTTGCCGGGGCGGTCGGCGAACGCGGCATCGGCTATGTCCACCTGCGCGCGCTCGGCACCCCAAAGGCCGGCCGCGAGGCCGCGCGCAAGGGCCGGATCGCCGAGATGCGCGCGATCTTCGAGGGGCAGCTCGCGACGCCCGAAGCCGAGCTCGCGATGGAGCAGGCCCATTCGGCGGCGAGCGAGCGCCACGCCGCCTTGCTCTGCTTCGAGGCGGACGCCGGCGACTGCCACCGCCGGATCCTCGCCGAGCGGCTCGCCGCCCGCGGCGGCTACCGGGTCAGCGACCTTTAGCGGGGACGGCGTTCCAGGTAGAGATAGCTGGCGCTGAACTCGGCGACCTGGGTCAGCCGCTCCCAGTCGTGGATCACGACCTCGCCGGCGCGGTAGGTGAGCAGCTCGTCGTTCCTGAGCTTCCTCAGCATCCGGTTGACGTGGACCGAGGTGAGGCCGCTGGCATCGGCGACGTCCGTCTGGGTGAGCGGAAGCTGGAAGCGATGATCGCGGGCGAGCCCCACGATCTCGAGCCGCATGTAGATCTCGCACAGCAGGTGCGCGATCCGAGCGATCGCCGACCGGCGACCGACCGAGAGGATGCGCTCGCGGTGGATGGCGGCGTCGAGCAGGGTGGAGAACCACAGCATCCGGGCGAGGTGCGGATGATCCTCGGTGATGGTACGGACCCGATCGTGCGGAACCACCGCCAGCCGCACCGGAGTCAAGGCGCCGACATTGTGCTCGAGCCGCTTGAGCAGGAAGCTGTGGAGGTCGATGAAGTCGCCCGAGACGTGCAGCTCCATGATCTGCCGCTGGCCGTCGGACAGGTCCTTGTAGCGGCAGACCAGACCGTCGATCAGCAGGTTGCACTCGCTGAGCGTCACTCCGCAGCGAACGATCGTCCGGTTGCCGGCGAACTCGCGGATTTCCGAGACGCTGCGGCGAAGCACCTGCTCCTCGGCGTCGCTGACCACGTCGCGGGCGCGCAGCTTCAGCAGCAGCGTATCGACCGCATGGCCGCGCTCATTCGCCATGGGGGCGCTCGGCTGTTCCGTCGGGACTCACTCCGGCGGCGGTGAGCGCGGGAGCGATGCGGCCGGTCAGCCACAGCCACCACATCCGGAAGTCGGCGCGGAGCGACCAGGCGGGATAGGTGAAGGTGGCGGGGCGGTTGCGCTCGATCGCGGCATGGCTGGCCCAGGCGAAGGCGTAGCCGGCGACCGGCATCGCGATCAGCAGCCACCAATTGCCCGTCGCCAGGGCTGCGACGGCGATGATGACGACGAGGCTGGTGCCGGCATAATGGAAGGCGCGGGTCTTCGGCTTGGAATGCTCGCGCAGGTAGAAGGGCCAGAACTCCTCGAAGCTCCTATAGCGCATCCGCGGCCTCCTCGCTCGCCGCCGCTCCGCGCCCCGGGACGGCGTGTCCCGCGGACAAGACACCGAGCAGGGGAATGACGACAAGCGCTATCTGCATCCAGTGCGGCAAGGTGACGAGAAACACGACCGCCACCGAAAAGACCGTCAGCAGCACCGCGAGCGGCCAGGCCGTCCAGCGCCGCAGCGAGATCCTTTCGGCCACCAGGCTGCCGAGGAAGGCGGCGCCGAACAAGGCCGCCAGGAGCATCAGCTTGGCGCCGAGCGGCGCCGAGGAGAAGGCGCCCGTCACCTGTTCGGGATCGTCGGCGTCGACCTCGGTGGTGAGCGGGAAGGCGAGGTCGCCGACATAGGCGATCGCCAGGAAAGCGATCAGGCCCGCCACGACCCCCGCGATGATGCCGCCAACCGCCCTCATGCTGTCTCCCTGTCGGCGCAGGCTGTAGCATGAAAAGGCGGCGGCATCAGCCGTTGACGATCGTGCCGCCGTTGGGGTGCAGCACCTGCCCTGACATGTAGCTCGAATCCTCGCACGCCAGGAACAGGAAGCTCGGTGCCACCTCATTCGGCTGGCCCGGCCGACCCATCGGCACGTCCTTGCCGAAATCCGGAATCTTCTCGGGCGGCTGGCCGCCGAACGGGTTGAGCGGAGTCCAGATCGGCCCCGGCGCGACCGCGTTGACTCGGATGCCCTTGTCGATCAGATTTTCGGACAGCGAACGGGTGAAAGCGACGATCGCCCCCTTGGTGGAGGCGTAATCGAGCAGGATCGCAGCGCCCTTGTAGTTCGTCACCGAGGTGCAGTTGATGATCGCCGAGCCCTCCTTGAGGTGCGGGCGCGCCGCCTGGACCATGAAGAAATAGCCGAAGATGTTGGTCTGGAAGGTGCGCTTGAGCTGCTCCTCGGTGATGTCGGTGATCTCCTCGTCGGGATGCTGCTCGGCCGCGTTGTTGACCAGGATGTCGAGGCGCCCGAGCTTCTCGACCGTCTCCTTGACGGCGCGTTCGCAAAACGCCTTGTCGCCGACGTCGCCGGCGATCGCGACCGCCTTGCGGCCCTCCGCCTCGACGATCCGCCTGGTCTTGTCCGCATCGTCATGCTCGCACAGGTAGAGGATCGCGACGTCGGCGCCCTCGCGTGCGAACAGGGCCGCGACCGCCCGGCCGATGCCGCTGTCCGCGCCGGTGATCAGCGCCACCTTGCCCTCGAGCCGCCCCGACCCGGGGTAGCGCGGCTCCCATTCGGGCTTGGGCTCGAGCTGGCTCTCGTGGCCGGGAAGCTGGTCCTCATGGACCATCTCGAGGGTTTCGGTGTCGCTCATCGCCGTCACTCCTTGGCCGCGATGCCCGCGCCTTCCTCGCCGAAGGCCTCGATCAGGCTCTGGTCCTGCGCCTCTTCCTCCGGCGACACTTCGGCGGGCGTCTTCTCGCCGGCGCGGCCGAGCACGCTCGAGTTGCGGGCGCCGTCGCCCGGATCGTCGGACATCTGGTTCTTCTGGTTCTGGGTGAACTGCATGTTGCTGTCGTGGCTGCTCTTGGCCATCTCGGTTCTCCTTTGAGGGGATAACCGGCTGAATAAGCGCCGGTTCCTCCCATGCAGGTCGACATTTGAGCGAAGCGGCGGCTGCCCGGTGGGGCGCCCCTGCATGGCTGGGTCGAAAATTGCGGGAAACGAAACAGGCATATTCCGTCGCGCGCTGGGCATGCTAGGAACAAGGGGTGAACGATGCAGCCGAAGCCGAGCCGGCTCCCGGGCCGATCCGGAAGATCATCCATATCGACATGGATGCTTTCTTTGCGTCGGTCGAGCAGCGCGACGATCCGGCGCTTCGCGGGTGTCCGGTCGCGGTCGGCGGGCAGGTGCGCGGGGTCGTCGCCGCGGCAAGCTACGAGGCGCGCAGGTTCGGCGTGCGCTCCGCGATGCCGTCCGCCACGGCCAGGCGCCGCTGCCCCGATCTCATCTTCGTCAAGCCGCGCTTCGAGGCCTATCGCGAAGTGTCGCGGCAGATAAGGGCGATCTTCGCCGAATACACGCCGCACGTGGAGCCGCTCAGCCTCGATGAGGCCTATCTCGACGTCACCCGGGACCTGAAGGGGATCGGCGTCGCCACCCGCATCGCGCAGGAGATCCGCGCCCGGATCCGCGCCGAGACCGGCCTCACCGCCTCGGCCGGCGTCTCCTACAACAAGTTCCTCGCCAAACTCGCCAGCGACCACAACAAGCCCGACGGCCTGTGCGTCGTCACCCCGGGGCGCGGCCCGGACTTCGTCGCGCCGCTGCCGGTCGGGCGCTTCCACGGCATCGGCCCCAAGACCGCCGAGAAGATGGCTCGGCTCGGAATCGCGACCGGCGCCGATCTGCGCGCGATGAGCCTCGATTTCCTGCGGCACAATTTCGGCAGCGCCGGCGAATATTATCACGACCTCGCCCGCGCCGTCTGCCACCGCCAGGTCCGCGCCGACCGCGAGCGCAAGTCGATCGGCGCCGAGGACACCTTCTTCGAGGATCTGAGGGACGAGAGCAGCCTCGTCGCGGAGCTCGAGCGGATCAGCGAGACGGTGTGGCGGCGCATCGGCGAGAAGGAAGGCATCGCCGGCCGGACGGTCACCCTGAAGGTCAAGTACCAGGATTTCCAGATCGTCACCCGCGCGCGCTCGCTCGACCGCTCCGTCGCGGGCCGCGAGGAGTTCCTGAGCATCGGAGTCGCTTTGCTTCGCGCGCTGCTGCCCGCGCCCAAGGCGATCCGGCTGCTCGGCCTCACTCTGTCCAACCTGGGGGAGACGTCCGCACCCTCGGCCGAGCTCACGCTTCCGCTCTAGGCTGGCGGACGAGTCCCTTGGGGGTGCGGACCGGCCTGGCTCGTAAGGCCGCGGGCGCGGGATCGGGCGGACCGCTTTTCATCGCCGCCCGTCTGTGCTTTAGGCCGGAGCAATTCCCGACCCAAGGATCCCATCGCCGATGAACATCCACGAATATCAGGCCAAGGAACTGCTTTCCAAATTCGGCGTGCCGGTGCCGGCGGGGCACGCGGCGATGAGCGTCGAGGACGCGGTCGCGGCGGCGGGCAAGCTGCCGGGGCCGCTTTATGTGGTCAAGGCGCAGATCCACGCCGGCGGCCGCGGCAAGGGCAAGTTCAAGGAGCTTGGGCCCGAGGCCAAGGGCGGAGTCAGGCTGGCGCGCTCGCTGGACGAAGTGCGCTCGGCGGCGGGCGAGATGCTCGGCAACACGCTGGTGACGATCCAGACTGGCGCCGAGGGCAAGGAGGTCAGTCGCCTCTACGTTACCGACGGAGTCGACATCGCCCGCGAATTTTATCTGGCGCTGCTGGTCGACCGATCGACCGGCCGGATCGCCGTCGTCGCCTCGACCGAGGGCGGCATGGACATCGAGACGGTGGCGCACGACACGCCCGAGAAGATCGAGACGATCACGATCGACCCGGCGACCGGGCTGATGCCTCATCACGGCCGCGCGGTGGCGGCGGCGCTGGGGCTGCAGGGCGACCTCGCCAAGCAGGCCACGAACGTGCTCGCCAAACTCTACGACGCCTTCCTCGGCACCGACGCCTCGCAGATCGAGATCAACCCGCTCGCGGTCACCGACGATGGCAAGCTGCTCGTGCTCGACGCCAAGATGGGCTTCGATTCCAACGCCATGTTCCGGCACAAGGACCTGGCCGAGCTGCGCGACCTCAGCGAGGAGGACCCGATGGAGGTCGAGGCGTCGAAATACGACCTCGCCTACATCAAGCTCGACGGCAACATCGGCTGCATGGTCAACGGCGCCGGCCTCGCCATGGCGACGATGGACATCATCAAGCTGAACGGCGCCTTCCCGGCCAACTTCCTCGACGTCGGCGGTGGCGCCAACAAGGAGAAGGTGACGGCGGCGTTCAAGATCATCCTCAGCGATCCGGCGGTGCACGGCATCCTGGTCAACATCTTCGGCGGGATCATGCGCTGCGACATCATCGCCGACGGCATCATCGCCGCCGCCCGCGAAGTGAATTTGTCGGTGCCGCTGGTGGTTCGGCTGGAAGGCACCAACGTCGAGGAAGGCAAGCGCATCCTCGCCGAGAGCGGGCTGCCGATCGTGCCGGCCAACGACCTTGGCGACGCGGCGCGCAAGATCGTCGAGCAGGTCAAAGAGAAAGAGGCCGCGTAGGGTTTGTCGTCATGCCGGACCGGGTCCGGCAGCCACCTTCCGTCCGGCGAGGAGGAGGTGGGCCCGGGATCGAGCCCGGGTGGCCGATAGGGAAAGGATGAGAGCATGAAGCTTCTTGTGCCCGTCAAGCGGGTGATCGATTTCAACGTGAAGCCGCGCGTCAAGGCGGACGGGACGGGGGTCGATCTCGCCAACGTCAAGATGAGCATGAACCCGTTCGACGAGATCGCGGTCGAGGAAGCGATCCGGCTGAAGGAGAAGGGGGTGGCGACCGAGATCGTCGCCGTCTCGATCGGCCCGGCCAAGGCGCAGGAGACCTTGCGAACCGCGCTGGCGATGGGCGCCGACCGGGCGATCCTGGTGGTCAGCGAGCAGGAGGTCGAGCCGCTCGCCGTCGCCAAGATCCTGGCGAAGATCGCGGCCGAGGAGCAGCCCGGCCTGGTCATCCTGGGCAAGCAGGCGATCGACGACGACAGCAACCAGACCGGCCAGATGCTGGCGGCGTTGCTCGGCTGGGCGCAGGGGACGTTCGCATCCAAGGTCGAGGTGGCGGGCGACAAGGTGGACGTCACCCGCGAGGTCGACGGCGGTCTGGAGACGGTGCGGCTCAGCCTGCCGGCGATCGTCACCACCGATCTCAGGCTCAACGAGCCGCGCTACGCCTCGCTGCCCAACATCATGAAGGCCAAATCGAAGCCGCTCGCGCAGAAGACGCCCGCCGATTACGGCGTCGACATCGCGCCTCGGCTGACGACGGTGAGCGTTCGCGAGCCCTCCAAGCGCGAGGCCGGAGTCAAGGTCGGATCGGTCGACGAGCTGATCGACAAGCTCAAGGTGATGGGAGTGGTGGGATGAAGACGCTCGTCTGGGTCGAACATGAAGGCGGCCAGCTCAAGGACGCCACCCTTTCCGCGGTCGCCGCCGCATCGAAGCTCGGCGAGGTCCACCTGATCGTCGCCGGCGCCGGAGTCGGCGGCGTCGCCGAGCAGGCGGCGAAGATCGCCGGGGTCGACAAGGTCCATGTCGCCGACGATGCCGCCTACGCGCACGCGCTGGCGGAGAATCTGGCGCCGCTGATCGTCGATCTGATGGGGCACCACGACGCCTTCATCGTTCCCGCCACCACCACCGGCAAGAACATCGCGCCGCGCGTCGCCGCGCTGCTCGACGTCATGCAGATCTCGGACATCATGTCGGTGGAGGACGAGAACACCTTCACCCGGCCGATCTACGCCGGCAACGCGATCGCGACGGTGCGCTCGTCCGACGCCAAGAAGGTGATCACGGTGCGCGGCACCGCGTTCGAGAAGGCCGCCAGGGAAGGCGGCAGCGGGACCGTGGAGCCGGTGAGCGCGACCGGGGACATGGGCCTGTCGAGCTTCGTCGGCTCGGAGATCGCCGCCAGCGAGCGGCCCGAGCTCACCAGCGCCAAGATCATCGTCTCGGGCGGCCGCGCTCTGGGTTCGTCCGAGCAGTTCCATGCGGTGATCGATCCGCTCGCCGACAAGCTCGGCGCCGCGGTCGGCGCCAGCCGCGCCGCGGTCGATGCCGGCTATGCGCCGAACGACTATCAGGTCGGCCAGACCGGCAAGATCGTCGCCCCCGAAGTCTATGTCGCGATCGGCATTTCGGGCGCGATTCAGCATCTCGCGGGGATGAAGGATTCGAAGACGATCATCGCGATCAACAAGGACGAGGACGCGCCGATCTTCCAGGTGGCCGACATCGGCCTCGTCGGCGACCTGTTCAACGTGGTGCCGGAGCTGACCGGCAAGCTCTGAGCTGGAACCTGGCCAGTGACGTGGGGCG
>DASWSP010000100.1:0-12155 GCA_036402575.1 Allosphingosinicella sp.
CCAGTTCGGCGTGATGTTTTTCCCGGATCGCGTCCAGGCCTATCGCGAGGCGCTTCGAGTGCTGAAGCCCGGCGGCCGCTTCCTCTTCAATGCCTGGGATCGGCTCGAGGAAAATCCCGTCTCTGCCATCATCGCATCGGCGGTCGCCGCGCTTTTCCCGGGCAGCCCGCCCAGTTTCCTGAGCCGTGTCCCGTTCGGCTATGCGGACAAGCAACGCATCGAAGCGGATCTGCGCGCCGCCGGCTTCCGGCACGTCCAATCGGAAACCATCCGCGCCGAGACGCGAATGTCCTGCCCCCGCGACGCGGCCGTCGGGCTGTGTCAGGGCAGCCCGCTCCGCTCGGAAATCGAGGAGCGCCACCCCGCCCGCCTCGAAGAGGCCACCGCCGCGGCGCTCGCCGCGCTTGAGCGCCATGGCTTCGGCAGCGGCGCCGCCTCGCCCCTCTCCGCGCACGTCTTCACCGCGGCGGCATGAAGCGCGACGGGTCGGCGGCGCTTCCGGCCCGGGGTCAGATCAGCCCGGCGAGAGGGCTCGACGGGTCGGCGTAGCGCCGCTTGCCCATGCGCCCGGCACGGTAGGCGAGGCGGCCGGATTCCACCGCCAGCTTCATCGCGCGCGCCATCGTCACCGGATCCTTAGCCTCGGCGATCGCGGTGTTCATGAGCACGCCGTCGCAGCCGAGCTCCATCGCCACGGAGGCATCCGAGGCCGTGCCGACGCCGGCATCGACCAGCACCGGCACCCTGGCATTCTCGACGATCAGCCGGATCATCACCTGGTTCTGCAGGCCCAGCCCGGATCCGATCGGCGCGCCCAGCGGCATGATCGCGACCGCGCCCGCATCCTCCAGCTTCTTCGCCGCGATCGGATCGTCGGCGCAGTAGACCATCGGCTCGAAACCCTCTTTCGCGAGGATTTCAGTGGCTCGAAGCGTCTCGATCATGTCGGGATAGAGCGTCTTGGCCTCGCCCAGCACCTCGAGTTTCACCAGCGTCCATCCCCCCGCCTCGCGCGCCAGCCGAAGCGTCCGGATCGCTTCCTCGGCGGTGAAGCAGCCGGCGGTGTTGGGCAGGTAGACGATCTTCTTGGGATCGATGAAGTCGGTCAGCATCGGCTGCCCGGGATCGGCGATGTTGACCCGGCGCACCGCCACCGTGACGATCTCGGCGCCCGAGGCCTCGACCGCCGCGGCGTTCTGCTCGAAGCTCTTATATTTGCCGGTGCCGACGATCAGGCGCGAAGTGAAGCTTCGGCCCGCGACCGACCAGCTGTCTTCCCCCACCACCTTGGACAGGACGTTCATCAGCCGCCCCCGACGAAGGTGACGATCTCGAGATCGTCGCCGTCCTCGATCTTCACCTCGGCCAGGGTGGAGCGCGGCACGATTTCCATGTTGCGCTCGACGGCCACCTTGGTCGGCTCCAGCCCCAGCTCCAGCGCGAGGTCGGCGATCGTCAGGCCCTTGAGGATGCGGCGATGCTCGCCGTTGACCGAAATAGAGAGTGTGTCGTCGTAAACCACTGTTCTTCCTAGGTGGTGCCGAGTGTCCGACTCGAACGGACGACCTACCGCTTACAAGGCGGTTGCTCTACCAGCTGAGCTAACCCGGCCCTGCCCCCATTTGGGTCATAAGACGCCGAAGGTCCAGCCCTCGCTCCGGGCGATGGCCGGGGTGAGGCCGGCGGGATCGAGGGCGCGGGGCTCGTTCGCGAGGAGCGCGCGCATGCCCGCCGCGGTCGCCAGCGCGTCGGTCTGGTGGTCGTTGGGCTCGAAGCGCAGCCGCACGGGCGCGCTGCCGAGACCTGCCAGCGCCCGGTTGAGCTCGGCCCGCGACCTCAGCTTGGTTCCCGAAAGGCCGGCGCGGCGCAGGTAGATGCGCGTGTAGATCTCGACGACCGCGCTGCCGCGCTCGGGAAGCGGGTCCATCGGCCAGATCGCCACCTTGCCGTCCAGCCGGTGGAGCAGCCGCATGCCCGAGAAGCTCGCCTTGGCGACCTGGGCGGCGCCGATCGCGTCATAGGCGCTGGCCGTCTTGCGCCCCCCTTGCGCGTTCAGCTGCGCGTCGCACTGGCGGAAATGCATGAACTCGGCCTTCACGCCGTCGGCGATCCCGAAATAGAAATGGCGGCGGTGCGCCTGCTCGAGAAAGCTGGCCGCGCCCAGATCCTCGTCGTCGCAGCGCCGGTCCACATAGGCCCAGAATTCGCGCGCGGTGGACGGGATGTCGGGCTCGCCCGGCAGATACTCGCCCCGCGCCACGATCGGCGGAGCGAAGCTGAAGTCGAAGCCGTAGAGCGTGGGCGCCTCCCCCGCGGTGGCGAGCAGCCAGTCGGCGACTTCCCCGCGCGACCAGGCATGGCCGGGCCG
The DNA here is from genome assembly GCA_036402575.1 of Allosphingosinicella sp. Lineage (GTDB taxonomy): Bacteria > Pseudomonadota > Alphaproteobacteria > Sphingomonadales > Sphingomonadaceae > Allosphingosinicella. Next base: position 2,369 of record DASWSP010000100.1, read on the forward strand.
CACCAGCCGCGGCGCGCCGCCGCCCCGCTCGCACAGGGCGACGGCGATGCCCTTGTGCCGCTTCCCCTTAGCGCCCGACCAGTCGATCGCGGCGAAGCGCTCGAACCGGCTCACACCAAAGGCGGCTGAGTCCCGCCGGCAGGCGGCGTCGGCGTCCGCGGGCGCGAGGGCGGGAGCGGCCGCCGATTCTCGTCGGTCCATTGCTCGAGCAGCTTGTGCGCGGTCGGGCGGCCGCCAAGGCCAAAGGCGAGCGCGCAGGCGACCGCGGCCGAGCCGATGATCGAGGCGAAGGCGATGATCACGATCTCGTTGGCGAGGCCCATGAACCGGAGGCCGATCGCGACTGCGAGCGCGATGATCGACCATTTGAGGATGGCCGGGAGCCAGCCCTCGCTGCCGGCGCCGCTGACCAGGTTGGACACGATCCGGGCGATCACGACGCCGCCCAGGATGATGACGGTGCCGAACAGGATCCGGCTGCCGAGCTCCAGCACCTGCGCCAGCATGGCGGCGATGATCGGCGACTGCAGCAGTTCGGCCGCCTTGATCGCGAAGAAGATCAGGATCGCGATCATCACCAGCGTGCCGACCGTTCGCGACGGGGTCGTCGTCTCGGACGAGAAGCCGAGAGCGCTGACCGTGCGGTCGAAGCCGGCCGAGGGCAGCAGCTGCTCGATGAATTGCTTGGCCAGGCGCCCCAGCAGATAGCCGATCGCGAGCAGGATCAGAGCGCCGACCACCCGAGGCAGGGCGTCGAGGATGGTGCGCAGCATTTCGGTGGCGGGGCCGGAGATGACCTCGATCCGAAGCGCGTCGAGCGCCATGATCGTGACCGGGATCATGATCAGGTAGAAGACCAGGGTGGCGATCGAGCGGCTGAGCGAGGCGCTGCGCGAGACCGCGGGCGGCGCGCCGGCCGGGGCCGCGGCCGGCGCGGCGGGGGCCGTCACCAGCCCGGTCCGGCGCAGCCAGCCGTCGGCATTGGCGGCGAGCAGCGCGCCCTCGACGATCCGGCGCACGATCTTGGCGATGACCAGGCCGATCACGAAGATAAGGCCGGCGCCGATCAGATTGGGGATGAAGGCGAAGGTGTTGGTGGTGAGCTCGCGCACCGGCTCCAGCACCTGGGTGAGGCCGAGCGGCTGCAGCGCCAGCATGATGCCGACGAGCAGGATCAGCCAGAACACGACGTCTCCAAGCAGGCTGCCGAGCGTCTTGCCGGGTTCGGCCTCGTTGTGGCGCCTGAGCACCGGGATCCGGTCGACCAGCTTGGCGATCGCCCATTTGGCGGCGCGCGCGAGGACATAAGCAATGACGAGGATGGCGATCGCGCCGAGGATGCGCGGCAGCCATTCGACCGCCTGATCCTGGAAGCGGCTGACCTGAGGATCGGTACGGTACATGCGGGTCCCCTGCGCGAAAGCGTGAGCGTGGCGGACCAATGTCTCAGGGCGGGCCCGGTTCCCCCAGTGCCTGTCAGCGAATCGCCGCCAGCACGTCGCGGGTGAACGCGTCCAGATCGAAACCGGTGCCGGGGCCGTCATAGCCGCGGCGCACGATGACGAGCTTTCGTGACGGCACGATCACGAGATATTGGCCGCGATTGCCCTGCCCCATAAAAGCGTCGGCGGGAAGGCCGCTGTCGGCGGCGAAGGTCCAGAAGGTGGCGCCGTAGCCTTCGCCGCGCGCGGGCTGCGCCGGCCCGCGCCGAGCGACGTAGCCGTCCCAGCCCTCGGGCAGCAGGCGCTCGCCCTGCCAGACTCCGTCGTTCAGGTAGAGCAGGCCGAGCCGCGCGAGGTCGCGGGCCGTCGTCCACACCTGGCTGGAAAGGATGAAATTGCCTTGCCAGTCGGTCTCCGGGACCGTCCGGGTCATGCCGATCTTCCAGAACAAGTCGGTGAAGGGAAAGCTCAGATAGCGCTCGCCGAGCACCGCCCGAAGGCCGCGGACGGCGAGCAGGGTGTCGTTGTTGGCGTAGCGGAAGCGCGTGTTCGGAGCGGCCTCGAGCGGCCAGCCGGTCGCCTGCTCGGTCACCGCCGTCCCGCCGAAATAGAGCGCGTCGGTGCGGTTGCCGGCATGATCCGAATGGAGGCCGCTGGCCATGCGCAGCAGGTGATCGGTGGTGATCGCCCGGCGCGGATCGCCGGGGCGCTGCCATTCGGGGATAGGCGCCGGCGCGTCGACGTCGATCCGTCCCTGCCGCGCAGCGACGCCGACAAGCGTGCCGGCGATGCTCTTCGCCACCGACCAGGTGCGCTGCGGCATGTGCATCGTGAAGTCGTCGCGATAGCGCTCGGCGACGATCCTGCCGTCCTGGACGATCAGCACGGCCGTCGTCTCGCTGCCCTGTCCGTAACTGCGGCGGTCGAACGCAGTGCCCACCGCCCGCTCCAGCGCCCGCGCATCGCCGCGGGGACGCGCGGCGGCGTTGCGGTCGCCCATCGGCCAGGGGCGAGCGTCGAGATCCGGCGCCTCGAGATCGAGCCGCGGCAGGTGGGCGGCGCTCTCGGCAGCGGCGCCGATCGGCAATTGCGCGCAACCGAGCAGCGGCCGCCACGCCGCCACCCGCGGCGGCAACTTGTCGTCGAAGCCGACGCCCACCATCCGGCGCTCGCGGTCGATCACCGCCTTCATGTCCGCCATCAGCGGCTCGAGCTCCGGATAAGTGCGCTTCAGGTCGTCTTTTTCGACCTGTTCCTCGCTCTGCCCCGCATTGAAGATGTCGCTGCACAGGAAGGCGGCCTTGTAGCCGGCGGCAAGCGCGCGGTTGTAGCGGCCCTGATCCTGCGCCGCTGCCGGCGCCGCGAGCAGGGGCAAGAGGAGCAAAAGCCTGGCGAGTCTCGACATGGATCCGCCATAGACCAGGGAGGGCGGAAGCCGAAAGAAGTGCTTGCGCAAGCGCGACTTTCGTAAGACTACACTTGTAGTCATGAGCGGCGGGAGGGGATCCGGCGAATGCAAGTATTGAAGGCGGCCTTCGTCGCGATGGCGTGCGCGCTGCTGGCGGCTTGCCGGACGACCGCGCCGGCGCAGCCGGTGTCTCTCGCCATCGTCAACGTGACCGTGATCGATCCGGAGACGAGGCGGCTGCTCCCCAACCACAATGTCTATGTCGACGGCGACCGGATCCTCGCGGTGATCCCGGCTCGCAGGCGAGCGCCCTATGTGCCTGCCCGAACCGTCGACGCGACGGGCAAATATCTGATCCCCGGCCTCATGGACATGCACGTCCACCTCTTCCTGCCAGAGCCGACCGCGCCGAGCCTCAACCTCCTCATTGCGAACGGCGTCACCGGCATTCGCGAAATGTCGGGCGATTGCTGGGAAGCCGCGGGCGCCCGGAAAGGCTGCATAAGCGATTACCGGCGGCTCCAGGGCCGGATCAAGGCGGGCGAAGTCGCTGGCCCGGAGATCCTGTCGCTGGCGAGCACGATGGTGATGGGTCCGACCCGCCTCAAGCTGCCGGAGAATGCGCCTTCCTTCATCACGCCGCGCACCGCCGGAGAAGCCCGGACCCTGGTCCGCCACCTGCACGGCCGCGGCGTCGATCTCGTCAAGACGCACGATTCCATTCCGCCCGCCGCCTTTGCGGCGCTGATGGCCGAGGCGCGACTGCTTGGCATCGAAGTCTCCGGCCACGTGCCGTTCGATGCGGGGACGCTCGGCGCGATCCGCCAGGGTTTCCGCAGCATCGAGCACGCGCGCGATCCGCTTTACGACTGCAGCCGCTACGCGAGCGGGTTCCGGCGGCAGGAAAGCGCGGTCGCCGAAGAGAAGCCGGGGGCCGAACGGCCGACGAACCTCGTCCGGCTCACTCGAACGGTCACGGAGTTCGATCCTTCGCTTTGCCGGTCGATGCTAAGCGAATTCGCGCGCAGCGGCGCCTTCTACGTTCCCACCCATGTCACCCGCGAGATGGAAGCGCTTGCCGGCGATCCCAGCTATCGCAACGCCGAGCCGCGCAAATACGTCCTGCCGGAGCGCAACAAGAGGTGGGAATCGGACCTTGCGGAGACAGCGGGCCTGCCTGCGGAAGAACGCGCCGCGCTGGAGGCCTTCTTCCGCCACGGCCTCACCATCACCGGCCTCGCCCATCGCGCCGGCGTGCCCATCATGGCCGGCACGGACGCCAACGACACGATGATCGTGCCGGGATTCAGCCTTCACCGCGAATTGCGGCTGCTCACCCAGGCCGGCTTGTCGCCGATGGACGCGCTGCGCGCCGCGACCGCCATTCCCGCAGCCTATCTGCGCAGGACAGACCGCTACGGCGGCATCTCGGCGGGCAAGGAAGCGGATCTCGTCCTGCTCGGCGCCAACCCGCTGGCCGACATCCGCAACAGCACGGCGATCGAACTGGTCGTCAGCGACGGGCAAGTCCTCGACCGATCCGCGCTCGACGCGCTCCTCGCCGAGGTCGAGCAGGCGGCGCGGCCGCCCGCTTAGTCTCGCCTGGCCCGGCGCTGCTCCTCCCACCAGGCGATACGCTCGGCGATGCGTTTCTCGAAGCCGCGGTCGGTGGGTTGGTAATAGGTTTGCGGCTGCATCTCTTCGGGCCAGTAATTGTCGCCGGAAAAACCCTCCGGCGCGTCATGGTCATATTGGTAGCCTTTGCCGTAGCCGACCTGCTTCATGAGCTTGGTCGGCGCGTTCAAGATGTTCTTGGGCGGCATCAGCGAGCCGGTGTCCTTCGCCGAGCGCCACGCGGCCTTCTGCGCGCTGTAGACCGCGTTCGATTTAGGCGCGGTCGCCAGGTAGAGGCACGCCTGCGCGATCGCGAGCTCGCCCTCGGGCGAGCCGAGGAAGTCGTAGGTGTCCTTTGCGGCGATGCACTGCACCAGCGCCTGCGGGTCGGCCAGGCCGATATCCTCGACGGCGGCGCGGGTCAGGCGGCGCAGCAGGTAGAGCGGCTCCTCCCCCGCGGTGAGCATCCTCGCCAGGTAGTAGAGCGCCGCCTGCGGATCGGAGCCGCGGATCGATTTGTGGAGCGCGGAGATGAGATTGTAGTGTCCCTCGCGGTCCTTGTCGTAGACCGCCACGCGGCGGTGGAGCAGCGCCGACAAGGCAGCGGGATCGAGCGGCTGCTCCAGCTCGACCGAGAACAGGGTCTCGGCCTGGTTGAGCAGGAAGCGCCCGTCGCCGTCGGCGGTGGCGACCAGCGCGTCGCGCGCCTCCGGCGTCAGCGGCAGCGGCCGCTCCATCAGCCCTTCGGCCCGGTCGAGCAGCTGGCACAAAGCTTTGGAGTCGAGCCGGTTGAGGATCAGCACCTGCGCGCGCGACAGCAAGGCGGCGTTGAGCTCGAACGAGGGATTCTCCGTGGTCGCGCCGACGAGGACGACGGTGCCGTCCTCGACATAGGGCAGGAAGCCGTCCTGCTGGGCGCGGTTGAAGCGGTGGATCTCGTCCACGAACAGCAGGGTGTGGCGGCCGAGCCGCGCATGCTCCCGCGCCTCGGCGAACACCTTCTTGAGATCGGCGACACCCGAGAAGACCGCCGAGATGGCGACGAACCGCATCCCCACCGCATCGGCGAGCAGCCGGGCGATCGTGGTCTTGCCGGTGCCGGGCGGACCCCACAGGATCATCGAGGCGAGCTTGCCCGCCGCCACCATCCGCCCGATCGCGCCTTCCGGCCCGGTCAGATGCTCCTGCCCGACCACATCCTCCAGCCGCTGCGGCCGAAGCCGGTCGGCGAGCGGCGCAGTCTCCCCCGGCGCCGCGGCGCCTTTGGACGCGGGAGCGGGATCGTTCTCGAAAAGATCGGCCATCGGCTTCGCTTCTAGTGGATTTCGCGGCCGCTGGCACCTGCCCCGCCGGCGAGACTCGTGTACTATGTCGACAATACAGCTCTTGCGCCTGCAAACAGTCTAAGATATATCTTGGAACAGTCTAGGAGGAGTCGCGGATATGGGCAAATGGAGCTGGAGCGGCGGTTGCGGACCCAGTGGCCGGGGCGCGATCCCCGAGGCCATCATCGCGATGAAGATGGCCAAGGGCGGCTGGGGCGATTGGGGCGGCGAATGGGAAGGGCGCGGCCGGCGCGGCCGGCGCCGGATGTTCGAGGCCGGCGAGCTGCGCCTCGTTCTCCTGAAGCTGATCGCCGAGCAGCCGCGCCACGGCTACGACCTCATCCGCGCGGTCGAGGAAATGACCGGGGGCGACTACGCGCCGAGCCCGGGCGTGGTCTACCCGACGCTGACGCTGCTCGAGGACATGGGCCTGATCGAGGAGGGCCATGCCGACGGGGCGCGCAAGCTTTATTCAGCGACCGGGGCGGGACTGACCCATCTCGAGGAGCGGCGCGAGGAGGTTGAGGCATTGATGTCGCGCCTCCAGGCGCTGGGCGCCAAGCGCGCCCGCGGCGAAGGCATTCCGATCGGCCGGGCGATGGGCAATCTCGCGCGCGTCCTGGCGCACCGATTGTCGAGCGAGGATATGGACCGCGACGTCCTCCACGACGTCGCCGCCATCATCGACGAAGCCGCCCAGAAGATCGAGCGGCTGAGATAGATCACGGGACCGGGCTTCGCGCCGGCCTGCGGCCGCCGTGCGAGCGCTGGCGGATGATGCGCAGATAGCCGTCGACCAGCGCCTGGTTCACCTCGTCCCAGCCGTAGCGCAGGCTGATCCGCTCGCCCGCCTGGCCCGCCGTCCGCCGTCTCTCCTCGTCCTGGCAATAGAGGGCGAGCGCGTCGGTGAAGGCCTCGATCGCGCCGGCGCGGATCAGCCGGCCGGTGACGCCGTCGGCGACGAGGCTGAGGCTGCCGGTCGCCACCGCAGCGACCACCGGCAGCGCGCACGCCATCGCCTCCAGCGTCACGTTGCCGAACGTCTCGGTCACCGACGGATTGAACAGCATGTCCATCGACGCGACGGCTCGGCCGAGGTCCGGGCCGTTCTGGAAGCCGGCGAAGATGCCGTTGGGAAGCCGCTTCTCGAACCAGTCGCGGGCCGGCCCCTCCCCCACCACCAGCACCCTGTGGGCGACCCCCCGCCGCTCGAGATGATCAATGGTGTCGGAAAAGACATCGAGCCCCTTCTCCATCACCAGCCGGCCGACGAAGCCGATCACCGGCACCTCGTCCGGGATGCCGAGGCTTCGGCGCCAGTCGAGGTCGCGCCGCCCGGGGTTGAAGATCTCGCGGTCGATGCCGCGCGACCAGATGCCGACGTCGTAGTTCATGCGCTGCTCGCGCAGCAGCTGCGCCATCGACTCGGACGGCGCGAAGATCGCGTCGCAGCGCCGGTAGAAGCGGCGCAGCGCGGCCACCATCAGCGGCTCCACGAACGCGAGCCCGTAATAGCGCGGATAAGTCTCGAAGCGGGTGTGGACCGAAGCCACCACCGGCAGGTCCATCCTGTGCGCCAGCGTCACGGCGCGGTGGCCGAGGATCTCCGGGCTGGCGACATGGAAGATGTTGGCTTGAAAGCGCCTGATGTCGCGCTTGGCGCGGGCCGGAAGGAACAGCGGCGCGCGATATTCGGCTCGGCCCGGAAAGGGCAAAGCGGGGATGCTGACGATATCGCCGTTGGGCCTCAACGCGGGCGTGGCGACGGTGGGCGAATAGATGCGCACCGTCGCCCCCTGCCGCAGCAGATAGTCGACCAGCCGGTTGAGCGCCTGGTTCGCGCCGTCACGCACATAATTGTAGTTGCCGCTGAACAGGGCAATGCGAAGGTCCCGCGCGTCCATCCGGCCGCCGATAACGGCTCCTTCCGGCAAAGGCCAATCGGCCTTCGATCCCTTTGCGCCCGGGCGAGCGATCCGGCCGGATGAAACAAGCGCCCCGCCGGTGGGTCCGGCGGAGCGCTTGTCGGGTCAGTCGATCAGGCCTCAGCTCTGCAGATATTCGCCCGCATCCGCATCGGTGCCGTGGCCTTCCGGGGCCACCGCGGCGAGCGGATCGTCGCCGATCGCCGCCTCGGGACCCTGGGCGAGCTCGGCCGCATGCTCTTCCGCGGCCGAGTTCGGCAGGACCAGCGACTCCTGCAGCTTGCGGTGCTGCGCGCGCAGCGCCGCGTCGCGGCTGGTGGCGGCGATCCGCATCCGGTTCATGCCCGCGCCGGTGCCCGCCGGGATCAGGCGGCCGACGATGACATTCTCCTTGAGGCCGTCGAGCGTGTCGATCTTGCCCTGCACCGAAGCCTCGGTCAGCACCCGGGTCGTCTCCTGGAAGGAGGCGGCCGAGATGAAGCTGCGGGTCTGCAGCGACGCCTTGGTGATTCCGAGCAGCACCGGCTTGCCTTCGGCGAGCTTCTTGCGGCTCGACTTCAGCTTGGCGTTGATCTCGTTCATCTCCTGAAGGTCGATCTGCTCGCCGACGAGAAGCGTGGAATCGCCGCTCTCGGTGATCTCCACCTTCTGCAGCATCTGGCGGACGATCACCTCGATGTGCTTGTCGTTGATCTTCACGCCCTGCAGCCGGTAGACCTCCTGGATCTCCGACACGAGGTATTCGGCCAGCGCCTTGACGCCCATGACCTCCAGGATGTCGTGCGGATCCGGCGAGCCGCCGATCAGATTGTCGCCGCGCTTGACGTAGTCGCCCTCCTGGACGTCGATGACCTTGGACTTGGGCACCAGATATTCGACCATCTCGCCGCCGTCGTCCGGCTGGATGGCGATCTTGCGCTTGGCCTTATAGTCCTTGCCGAACACGACCCGGCCGGAGACCTTGGCGATGATCGCATTCTCCTTGGGCTTGCGCGCCTCGAACAGCTCCGCCACCCGCGGCAGACCGCCGGTGATGTCGCGGGTCTTGGCCGCCTCGCGGCTGACTCGGGCGAGCACCTCGCCGGCCGCGATGGTCTGGCCGTCCTCGACCGAGAGCATCGCGCCGGGGGCGAGCATGTAGCGCGCCGCCTCGCCGCTGTCCGCATCGAGCAGGGTGATGCGCGGACGCAGGTCCTCCTTCGAACGGGCGGTGCCGCGATATTCGGTAACGACGCGCTGGGCGATGCCGGTGGCCTCGTCGGTCTGCTCGGCGAGCGTCTTGCCCTCGATCAGGTCCTGGAACTTAACCACGCCGCCCTTCTCGGTGATGACCGGCATCATGAACGGATCCCACTCCGCGATCCGTTCGCCCTTCGAGGCGATATGGCCGTGGTCCGCCATCAGGTGGGCGCCGTAGGGGATACGGTGCACCGCCCGCTCGCGGCCGTCCATGTCGACGATCGCGAGCTCGCCGTTGCGCGCCATCGCGACTCGGCGGCCGCGGGCGTCCATGATCGTCGGCAGGTCGCGAAGCTCGATCGTGCCGTCCACCGAGGCTTCAAGGCTCGACGTTTCGTTGAGCTGGGCGGCGCCGCCGATGTGGAAGGTCCGCATCGTCAGCTGCGTGCCCGGCTCGCCGATCGACTGCGCCGCGATCACTCCGACCGCCTCGCCGATGTTGACCGGCGTGCCGCGGGCGAGATCGCGCCCGTAGCATTTGCCGCAGACGCCGTGCTCGCTTTCGCAGACCAGCGGCGAACGGATGTTCACCGACTGGATGCCCAACTCGTCGATCCGCAGAGCCGCGGCCTCGTCGATCAGCTCGCCTTCCTTGGCCAGCACGTCGCCGGTCTTGGCGTCGACGATGTCCTCGCCCGGGGTGCGGCCCAGGATGCGCTCGCCGAGCGAGGCGATCACCGCCCCGCCCTGGATGATCGCGCGCATGTCGAGCACGTTGTCGGTCTTGCAGTCCTCCTCGACGATCACGCAGTCCTGCGACACGTCGACGAGACGGCGGGTCAGGTAGCCCGAGTTGGCCGTCTTGAGCGCGGTGTCGGCGAGACCCTTGCGGGC
>DASWSP010000101.1:0-6986 GCA_036402575.1 Allosphingosinicella sp.
TGCGCTGCGCGCGTCTGAGGAAGACATCACCAAGCTCCAGGCCAAGCTCAGGGAAGCGCGCACCCGCCAGAACGCGATCGTCAGCCGCCTGGAGAGCGCCCACAACCGCGCCCGAATGCGCGAAATGTATGCCGGACCCAAGGTCGACGAGGCGTTCTCGCGGTTCTCGATCCTGGAGCGCCGGGCGGACCTGGCCGAAGGCCATGCCGATTCCATGGCGCTCGCCGCGCTGCCCAGGACACTGGACGAAGAGATCGCCGAGCTTCGCGCCGAAGACAAGGTGATGGCCGAGCTCGAGGACATGAAGGCGGCGCGGATCGCCGCGGAATAAGAGTCAACGGATAGAATTCAGGAGGAGAACGGGGAAATGCGTAGGAAATTCCATCTCGACAAGCGCAACGGCCGGTTCATGGGCGTGTGCGCGGGCATCGCCGATTATTTCAACCTCGACGCCACAATCGTCCGCATCGCCGCGGTGGTGGTGACCTTGCTCGGCGCCGCGCCGTGGACGTTCATCCTCTACGGCCTGACCGCCTGGCTCGCCCGGCCCAAGCCGGCGGGATCGCACGAAGCCGAGGACATCCGCGCGCTGCGCGGCTCGACCCACGACGTGCGCGGCTCGATGCGCGACATCGATCGCCGCATGGCGGAGGTCGAGACCTACGTGACCAGCACCAACGGCCGGCTCGCCCGCGAGATCGAAGAGCTGCGCTGAAGCGCGCGCCGCAGGAGGAAGACATGACCGAAGCAATCACCCTCGTCACCATCGCCGGCGCCGGCCTCGTCGGCCTCGGCATCGCCGTCGCCGGCGGCCTCAAGGGATGGCAGGGCTGGCTCGAGCTCAAGCGCTTCGAGCTTGCCGGCCATCGCCAGCAGGAAGGCCGTTCGCCCGCCTTCGAGCGGATCGAGATGGCCGACCTCAAGGAGCGCATCCGCAAGCTCGAGTCGATCGCTTCCTGCGTCGATCTGTGAAGGGCGGGGCGCGCCGAGACGACGCGCCCCCCTCAATTGGTTTTTCCGATCAGTGTCATGCCTATTAGCCGTTTCCGACTCGGCTCGAAGCGGCGTAGGGCCTCAACGACAATAGATCGGAGAGGTAATATGGACGCGAAGACTGGCGAAATGGGTGGTTGCCCGGTTGATCGGCCTACCACGGTGCGCTCGCTGCTCGGCCGAACGAACCGCGACTGGTGGCCGGAGGCTCTGCCGCTGGAGGTCCTCAACCAGGGCGGCCTCTCGCCCGACCCGATGGGCGAGGATTTCGATTACGCCGAAGCGTTCAACGCGCTCGACTACCAGGCGCTCAAGGACGACCTCAAGGCACTGATGACCGACAGCCAGCCCTGGTGGCCGGCCGATTACGGACATTACGGGCCGCTGTTCATCCGGATGGCGTGGCACGCCGCGGGCACCTACCGCACCGCCGACGGGCGCGGCGGCGCCAACAGCGGCCAGCAGCGCTTCGCCCCGCTCAACTCCTGGCCGGACAACGGCAATCTCGACAAGGCGCGGCGCCTGCTGTGGCCGGTCAAGCGCAAATACGGCAAGAACATCAGCTGGGCCGACCTCTTCATCCTGGCCGGCAACGTCGCGATCGAATCGATGGGTGGCCCGGTGCTGGGCTTCGGCGGCGGACGCCGGGACGTGTTCGAGCCCGAGCGCGACATCTATTGGGGCGCCGAGGAGAAGTGGGTCAACGAAGGCTCCGAGACGCGCATCGACCCGGAGCGGCAGAAGGAGCTCGAGCACCCGCTCGCGGCGATCCAGATGGGCCTCATCTACGTCAATCCCGAAGGTCCGGGCGGCAAGCCCGATCCGATGGGTTCCGCGCGCGACATCAAGACCACGTTCGAGCGCATGGCGATGAACCACGAGGAGACCGTTGCGCTGACCGCCGGCGGCCACACCTTCGGCAAGTGCCACGGCGCCGGGGACCCGAGCCTGGTCGACGCCGCGCCCGAAGCGGCCGACATCGCGCTCCAGGGCCTGGGCTGGGCGAGCGCGCACGAAAGCGGCTTCGGCGAGCACACGATCACCAGCGGCATCGAGGGTTCGTGGGTGAACACGCCCACCGAATGGTCGGAGAATTATTTCCGGCTGCTGCTCGACTATGAATATGAGCTCGTCCGCTCACCGGCCGGTGCCCAGCAGTGGCAGCCGATCAACCAGAAGCCCGAGGACATGGCGCCGGCCGCGCACGACCCCAACAAGCGCGTGCCGACGATGATGACCACCGCCGACATGGCGCTGAAGGTCGACCCCGAATTCCGCAAGATATCGGAGAAGTTCCGCAACGATCACGAGGCCTTCAAGCAGGCCTGGGCGCATGCCTGGTTCAAGCTCACCCACCGCGACATGGGCCCCAAGGTCCGCTACCTCGGCCCGGAAGTGCCGGCCGAGGACCTGATCTGGCAGGATCCGGTTCCCGCCGGCCAGATCCCGTCCGAGGCCGACGTGCTGGCCTTCCGCGAGAAGATCCTCGGCGCGGGCTTCAGCATTGGCCAGCTCGTCAAGACCGCCTGGGCTTCGGCGTCCAGCTATCGCCGTTCCGACCATCGCGGCGGCGCCAACGGCGCCCGCATCCGGCTCGAGCCGCAGCGCAACTGGGCGGTCAACGAACCGGGCGAGCTCGCCGGGATCCTCGCCAAGATCGATGAATTGCGGGGCTCGCTGTCGATGGCCGACGCGATCGTGCTGGCGGGCACCGCGGCCGTCTCCAAGGCCGCCAGGGATGCCGGCTTCGACGTCGATGTCCCCTTCACCGGCGGCCGCGGCGACGCCACCCAGGAGTGGACCGACGCCGACAGCTTCGTGGTCATGGACCCGGCGGCGGACGGCTTCCGCAACTACCTCAAGTCCAAGCATTCGGTGAAGACCGAGGAGCTGCTGCTCGACCGCGCCTCGCTGCTCGGCCTGTCGGTGCCGGAGATGACGGTGCTGCTCGGCGGCCTGCGCGTGCTCGGGGCCAATTACCAGGACCGGCCGGAGGGCGTCTTCACCAACCGCAAGGGCCAGCTCACCAACGACTTCTTCGTCAACCTGCTCGACAACGACACCTTCTGGCAGGTGGTCGATGAGAGCGCGGACGAAGAGTTCATCGGCTACGACCGCGGCGGCCGGCAGGAGAAGTGGCGGGCGACTCGCACCGACCTCATCTTCGGCGCCAACAGCCAACTGCGCGCCGTCGCCGAGGTCTATGCCGAGAAGGGCCACGAGGAGAAGTTCGTCCGCGACTTCGTCAGGGCCTGGACCAAGCTGATGAACGCCGACCGCTTCGATCTGCCGCAGCATCCGGAGCGCGAGGAGCCGATCGGCATCGCCGAGCCCGCCATGGCGGGATAAGGGAGCCGGGTGTGGCAGAGCAGGTGCTGCTCGTCATTGCTAGGAGCGTAGCGACGAAGCAATCCAGTCCCGCTGAGGGTGTTTGGATTGCTTCGCTTCGCTCGCAATGACGGAGTTACTCGTTCAGCCGCCGCCGAACGAACCCGCGCCGGTCTCCGGCGATCACCCAGATGTCGCCGAAATCATCATGGGTGAGCGCGTCGGGCCGGCGCCCGCTCAACGCCTCGACGATCTCGGGCACGGTGTTGCTGTGCCCGACGATCAGCACGGGCGGCGGCTCCTTCATCACCTCCGCGATGAGCAGCCGCGTGTTCGAAGGATCGTAGATGCGGGGCTCGATCCCCAGCCGCGCCGCCAGCGGCGCCGCGGTCTGCTGCGCCCGCTTGGCGTTGCTGACGAAGATGGCGGCGGGCGGATTGTCGCCGAACCACTCCGCCAGCGCCTGGGCGTTGCGCCGCCCTTCGTCGGTGAGGTCCGGGTCGGGCGCGCCGGCGGGGGTGTTGAGGTGCCGCATCACGTAGAAGGTGGAGGGCGGCTGGATCGGCGCGATGAAGGCGCAGGCGCCGAGGAGAATGAGGGCGATCAGGGGGAGGAGCCGTGTCATGGCGCTTTGCTCGCGCAGATCGGGCCGGCGTGCAAGGCGGCAGTCGCAAAAGGTGCATCGGGCGCGAAATTGGAATAGAGGCGGGGGCATCCTACGGGCGGGCACCGCGTTCCGCCTTCGTTGCCAAACGGATATTACGCCACGGACATAGGGCCGCGAGACGAGGTTTGAGGATGTTGAAGCGAAAGGAGCGCCCCAACCGGCCGGCGCTCGCACTCCATGTTCCGGAGCCGGACGCGCGGCCCGGCGACGAGGTCGATTTCAGCCATATCCGAATCCCCCCCGCCGGCGATGCCCCGCGGCCCGACGTGACGGCGGCGCCCGAGCAGATGAGGGATCTCGCCTACACGCTCGTCCGGGTGCTCGACGAGGAGGGGAGGGCGGTCGGCCCCTGGGACCCGCGGCTCGACCCGGGCACGCTGCGCCGGATGCTGCGCGACATAATGATGGTGCGCGTCTACGACGACCGCATGTACCGCGCCCAGCGGCAGGGCAAGACCAGCTTCTACATGAAGTCGACGGGCGAAGAGGCGGTCGCCGTCGCCGCCGCCCGGGCGCTCGACCGCGACGACATGTGCTTCCCCACCTATCGCCAGCAGGGCCTGCTGATCGCGCGCGATTATCCGCTCACCGAGATGATGTGCCAGGTCTATTCGAACAAAGGCGACCCGCTGAAGGGCCGCCAGCTGCCGATCATGTACTCGTCGCGCGACTACGGCTTCTTCTCGATCTCCGGCAATCTCGCCACCCAGTTCCCGCAGGCGGTCGGCTGGGCGATGGCCTCGGCGATCAAGGGCGACAGCCGCATCGCCGCCGCCTGGATCGGCGACGGCGCCACCGCCGAAGGGGATTTCCATAACGCCGTCACCTTCGCCGGAGTGTACCGCGCCCCGGTCATCCTCAATATCGTCAACAATCAGTGGGCGATCTCCACCTTCTCCGGCATCGCCGGCGGCGAGCTCACCACCTTCGCCGCGCGCGCGATCGGCTACGGGATCCCGGGCCTTCGGGTCGACGGCAACGATCCGCTGGCCGTCTACGCCGCCACCGCCTGGGCGGCGGACCGTGCCCGCTCCAACCTCGGGCCGACCCTGATCGAGCTGTTCACCTACCGGGTGGAGGGTCACTCAACCTCCGACGATCCGTCGGCCTACCGACCGCAGGGCGCCGGCGCCAAATGGCCGCTCGGCGACCCGCTCGCGCGGCTCAAGCAGCATCTCATCACCCTCGGCGAGTGGGACGAGGACCAGCACCAGCAGTTGCTCGACCAGCTCGGCGAGGAGGTTCGCGCCGCCCAGAAGGAGGCGGAGAAGCTCGGCACGCTCCAGTCCGGCCCCTATGAGGACATCGGCTCGCTGTTCGACGAGGTGTACGAGGATCAGCCCTGGCACCTCAGGGAGCAGCAGGCCCAGGCGCTCGCCGAGGTGGAGGCGAAGCGCAAATGACCATCATGAACATGATCCAGGCGCTCAACTCGGCGCACCATGTGATGATGGAGCGCGACGACAACATCGTCGCGCTGGGCGAGGATATCGGCTATTTCGGCGGCGTCTTCCGGGTCACCGAGGGGCTTCAGAAGAAGTTCGGGCGCAGCCGCGTGTTCGACACCCCGATCGCGGAGGGCGGAATCGTCGCCACCGCGGTCGGAATGGCCGCCTACGGGCTTCGCCCGATCGCCGAGATCCAGTTCGCGGACTATATCTATCCCGGCTTCGACCAGATCGTCTCCGAAGCCGCGCGGATGCGCTATCGCACCGCCGGCGAATGGCCGATGCCGATCGTCATCCGCTCGCCCTACGGCGGCGGCATTTTCGGCGGCCAGACCCACAGCCAGTCGCCCGAGTCGCTCTTCGCCCACGTCGCCGGGCTCAAGACGGTGATCCCGTCCAACCCCTATGACGCCAAGGGGCTGCTGATCGCCGCGATCGAGGACAACGATCCGGTCGTCTTCTTCGAGCCCAAGCGGATCTACAACGGCCCGTTCGACGGCTTCTACGAACGCCCCGTGACGCCCTGGGCCAAGCATCCGGCGGCGGAGGTGCCCGACGGCCACTATACGGTGCCGCTCGGCAAGGCCGCGGTCGTCCGCGAAGGCCAGGAGGTCACGATCCTCGCCTACGGCACGATGGTCCACGTCGCCGTCGCCACCGCCGAGGCGCGCGGCCTCGACGCCGAGGTCATCGACCTTCGCACGATCGTCCCGGTCGACATCGAGACCATCGAGCGTTCGGTGAAGAAGACCGGCCGCTGCGTCGTGATTCACGAGGCGACCCGCACCGCCGGCTTCGGTGCGGAGCTTTCCGCGCTGGTGCAGGAACGCTGCTTCTACCACCTCGAGGCGCCGGTGCAGCGGGTCACCGGCTACGACACGCCTTATCCGCATTCGATGGAGTGGGCCTATTTTCCGGGGCCGGTGCGGCTGGGCCGCGCCCTCGAGCAGGCGATGGAGGAATAAGTGGCGCGCTTCGAATTCAAGCTGCCCGACATCGGCGAGGGCATCGCCGAGGCCGAGATCGTGGCCTGGCATGTCAAGGTGGGCGACATGGTCAGGGAGGACCAGCAGATCGCCGACATGATGACCGACAAGGCGACGGTCGAGATGGAATCGCCCGTCTCCGGCCGGATCCTCGAGGTCGCAGGCGAGGTCGGCGACCAGATCCCGATCGGATCGGTGCTGGTCGTATTCGAAACCGAAGCGGACGCACCGGCCGAGCAGCGCCACGACAGCGTCGCCATGGCCGACGGCCTGGTCGAGGAGCCGGCGCTGGCCCAGGCCGAGCCGAGCCTGGCCGAGGACGATTCCGACCGCCGCGGCGGCGACCGCCGCACGGACGAAGAGCGCCGCTCGGAACCGCGCGAGGAACCGGACCGTCGCCAGGGCGAGCGCAGGGAAGGCGATCGCCCCGACGGCGAGCAGCCGGACGAGCCGCAGGATTCGAACGAGGCTGTTGAAGGCGGCAAGCACGTCCTCGCCTCCCCCGCCGTGCGCCGGCGCGCGCGCGACCTCGGCATCGACCTCGGCCAGGTGAAGACCACCAGC
>DASWSP010000102.1:0-22191 GCA_036402575.1 Allosphingosinicella sp.
CGAGCTGATTTCCGGGATCGAGGTCGATCGCGCGCTCAAGGCCTTCGTCGAGGGCGAGGTGCTGCCGGGCACGGGGATCGAGGCGGGCGCGTTCTGGTTCGGCTTCTCGGCGCTGCTTCGTGACCTCACGCCCGAGAACAAGCGCCTGCTGCGCAAGCGCGACAACCTCCAGGCCCGCATCGACGCCCGCAACGCCGCGCTGGAAGGCGTCGCGCCGGACCCCGAAGAGGAGGAAGCCTTCCTTCGCGAAATCGGCTATCTGGTCGATCCCCCCGCCCCCTTCGTCATCGGCACGAGCGATGTCGATCCCGAGATCGCCGCGGTGGCGGGCCCGCAGCTCGTCGTCCCGGTCAACAACGCCCGCTATGCGCTGAACGCCGCCAATGCCCGCTGGGGCAGCCTCTATGACGCGCTCTACGGCAGCGACGCGCTCGGGGATCCGCCCGCGGGCGGCGGCTACGATCCCGGCCGCGGGGCGCGGGTGGTCGCCTGGGGCCGCGCCTTCCTCGATGAGGCCGCGCCGCTCGCGGACGGCAGCCACGGCGACGTCGGCTCCTACCGGATCGCGGACGGGCAGCTCGTCACGGATCGGGGCCCGCTCGCCGATCCCGCGCAGCTCGCCGGCTGGCGCGACGGAGCGATCCTGCTGCGCCACCACAACCTCCACATCGAGCTGCTGATCGACCCGGCCCATCCGATCGGCCGCGACGACAAGGCCGGCGTCGCCGACATCGTCCTGGAGAGCGCGATCACGGCGATCATGGACTGCGAGGACAGCGTCGCCGCGGTCGACGCAGAGGAGAAGATCGGAGTCTACCGCAACTGGCTCGGCCTGATGAAGGGCGACCTGGCGGCGAGCTTCGACAAGGGCGGCAGGACGGTCGAGCGCCGCCTGGAGCCGGACCGCGAATATACGGCGCCGGAGGGCGGCACACTGACGCTGAAGGGGCGCTCGCTGCTGTTCGTCCGCAACGTCGGCCATCTGATGCCGAACCCGATGATCCGGCTCGACGGCGAGGAGGTCCAGGAAGGTCTCGCCGACGCGGTGCTGACCTCGCTCATCGCCCTCCACGACGTCCGCGGCTCCCGCGCCAACAGCGCGGCGGGATCGATCTACATCGTCAAGCCGAAGATGCACGGACCCGAGGAAGCGGCCTTCGCCGACCGGCTGTTCGACCGGGTCGAGGACCTGCTCGGGCTGCCCCGGCACTCGGTCAAGATCGGGGTCATGGACGAGGAGCGGCGGACCAGCGTCAACCTCGCCGCCGTCATCTCCCAGGTGCGCGACCGCGTGGTGTTCATCAACACCGGCTTCCTCGACCGCACCGGCGACGAGATCCACACGTCGATGAAGCTGGGCCCGATGATCCGCAAGGGCGAGATGAAGTCCTCGTCCTGGCTCAAGGCCTATGAGGACAACAATGTCGATGTCGGCCTGGCCTGCGGCTTCCAGGGCCGCGCCCAGATCGGCAAGGGCATGTGGGCGATGCCGGACCTGATGGCGGACATGCTGGCGCAGAAGATCGGCCATCCGCGGGCGGGCGCCAGCACCGCCTGGGTCCCCTCTCCCACCGCGGCGACGCTGCACGCCATCCACTACCACCGGGTCGACGTCGCCGAGCGCCAGCGCGAGCTGGCCGGGCGGGCGGCGGCCAGGCTGCGCGACATCCTCACGATCCCCGTCGCCGCCGGCCGCAACTGGAGCGGCGAAGAGGTGCGCGAGGAATTGGACAACAACGTCCAGGGCATCCTCGGCTACGTCGTGCGCTGGATCGAGCAGGGCGTCGGCTGCTCGAAGGTGCCCGACGTCCACGACGTCGGTCTGATGGAGGACCGCGCCACCTGCCGGATCTCCAGCCAGCATATCGCCAACTGGCTGCTCCACGGCGTCGTCGGGCGGTCGGATGTCGAAGCGGCGCTGGCGCGGATGGCGGCGGTGGTCGACCGCCAGAACCAGGACGATCCGCTCTACCGCCCGATGGCTGCCGACGCCGGCGCCAGCCTTGCCTTCCAGGCGGCCTCAGCCTTGATCTTCGAAGGTGCCGAACAGCCGTCCGGCTATACCGAGCCTTTGCTCCACGCGCACCGGTTGCGGCTGAAGGCTCAGGCCGCGGACTGAAGCGGCTGCCCCTCCAGCCAGGCGCGGCCGCGCTCGAGCCTGCGCGCCTCCAGCTTCGCCATCTCGCGCATGTACGGGCTCGGATTGGCCGTGGCCTGCTCGTAGAGCGCGATCCGATCGTCCAGGCCGCCCAAAGCGTTGGCGCGGGATTGCAGCGCGAGGAAGCGGATGCGCTCGCTCGGATGGACCGCGGCATAATGGTCGAGCAGGTCGATCCCCTCCTCGCCGCCGAAATGCGCCGATAGCGCGAGCAGCGGCTCGATCGCGATCCGGTTGACGATCGAATCCACCTGCGACTTCTCGAGGTCGAACTTGTACTGGTCGACGAACTCGGTGGCGTGGGTTGCGCCCAGGATGTTGACCGACACCGACATGGAATCGGCCGCGAGCTGGTTATGGATGTCGCGGTGGGCGCGGTAGAGCATCACCTTGCCGGGCTCGAGCCGCGACTTCTCGACGAACTTGAGCTCGACCGGCTCGCCGCTGTAGCCGACGACCTTCTCATAATCATATTCGTAATATTCGCTCCAATAGCCGGGGCCGAGATAGCCGACGGTGAGGAACGAGAAATTGTGGTCGTGCGGCAGCCCGTAGAAGAACGGCGCGGTGCCGCTGCGCTTGAGCACGCTGTCGTCCATCGCCGGCCAGAAGTTGGCGCGCATCAGGAACCGCTTGCCGACGTGCAGCATGATCACCTGCGGGCCGTATTGGTTGCCCACGATCTGGTTGCGGCAGCGCGCCTTGAGCTCGTCGATGACGATGTCGGCGAGGAAGCTGCGGTTGTTGCCGAGCTTCTTGAGCGCCGGCCCCCACGAGGCGAAATTGTCCTCGTCGCCCGGATCGAAATCGCTCGACTGAAGCGCGTCGACCAGCTCTTCGAGCGCGATCGATTCCTCGGTGTCGGTGTGGATGACCCGGGGCATCAGGCGGCCTGCGCCGGCTGGAAGAACATCGCCAGCGTCTGGGCGGCGGCGCTCCGCACGTCGGGATGCGGATCGCTCGAGGCCATGCGCTGGAGGTGCGGAAACGCCGCGTCCGAATCCATCGCCAGGAACTCGCGCATCACATGCCAGCGCGTGTGGAAGGGCGAGCTGTCGAGCAGGCCGGCGATCTCGGGAATCGCATCGCCGCGGTCCATCAGCCGAAGCAGCGACACCATCATCTCGGTGCGCGAGCTCGCCTCGTCGGCGCTGCTCGCGCCGACATAGGCCAGCGTCTTCGAATCATATTCCGTCGCCAGCGGCGCTTCCTCGGCATGGACCGCGGCCTGCAGGCAGATCATGTCCGAGGTCGCGTGCTCGATGACGAAGCTCTGGTAGCGGCCGTCCTGGGTGAAGCAGTCGCCGTCGGCCAGCGTGCGCCGGCCGGTGAGGCGGCAATGGCCGCCCTGCTGCGCCGTGAATTCGCCTCCGCGCCGCGGCGCCTCCCAGAACGACAGCGTCGCGCCTCCCCCCTTGAGCCAGCGGTAGGAGGTGAGCAGTCCGGTAAAGCCGATCGAGGTCGCGCCGCGCACCCCGCTCTTCTTGGCGGCGAGCGAGTCCGCGCTGGTCACGCCCAGCGCGATGGTGAGCGGCGGGTCGGCGCAAAGCAGGAAGCCGGTGACGACTTCGCTGATGACGATGCCGAAGGGCGGCCGGAAGAAGGGGTCGGCGGCGGACTGGGCGATCATCTCGCGGATCAGCTGCGAGATCTCGTCGGTGCGGCCCATGAAGCGCTCGGCTGCCGCGATCAGCGCGGCCGGCGACCGGTCTTCGAGCGCCGCCAGTCCGGCCTCGGTCTCGGCGATCAGCGGGTGCTTTCCCCAGCGCCTGGCGAGCCGCCCCGCATCCTCGTTGGACTGTTCCTGGCGGCCGCGATCGGAAAGCCATGCTGCCAGTTCGGCGCCCGCGATCATTCAATACCCTCCCGCAAACAGGCAGGAGGCGGCGGCTCCTCGCGGAGCCCCGCCTCCTGTGGATCGCTAGTTGGTGCCGTAGAGGATGATCGAGATGGCGATCGCCATTCCCAGGCACATCGGCCCGCCGACCTCCTTCTGCTTCATGGAGCCCTTCATCCCCACGCTCGTGGCGAGTTCGGGGATCTGTTCGATTGCGATCTTTTTCATGGGCGGTTCCCTCTTGAGTCATGACCTGGGGAGGGAGCGAAAACCTGTCGACTTGGCCTAAAGCCGCTGACCGGGGCACATTCTTCTGCCCGAGCCAGGTCGGTGTTCACCACCCCTTCCCGGACTCATAGTCAACGATCATGGTTACGAATGTCGCAACCTTCGTAAATTTTTTCTAAACCATTCTCCGCCGCCGGTTGCCGGCACGCCCGCGCGAGCGCCGCGGTGTGGAAAGCGGCCTCCTCCCGATAATCCCGGTCGAGCCGCCCGAGCCGGCACGCTTCGGCGCGAAGATGCAGGTTGTGGCGAACCAGGTGCGCGAAATAGCCGAGCGCCACCGCCAGCGCGATGACGCCGCGCATCGAGCCGAGGTTGCCAAGCATCTCGCCGGCGAAGCCGCTGACGTCGCCCCCCTGGCGAACCGAGTAAGTGAACAGCGACCCGCCCAGGATCGCTGGGAAGAACAGCCAGAGGCCGAGCCGCGAATGGCGCAGCCGTGCACGGGCGCGGACATGCTGGAGATCGATGAAGGAAGCGCGGTCGCCCGTGCCGACCAGCAGCGCCGCCTGGCTCAGCCGGTGCCGCTTCCACGAATAGCCGGCAAGCGCGGCGACTCCGACGGCGCCGATCGCGATCGTCGCGGGCGCCGGCGCCATCGTCGCCGCCACCACGGCGGCCGCGGCCAGCAGCATCGCCAGCGCGAGCTCGGCATGCTGGACGAGCCTCGCCCGGCGCAGCACCTTCTCGGCCAGCGCGCGGAACTCCCGCTCCTCCTCGGCCGTCGTCGCCTCCCGCCAGAGAAGCGCCACCTCTTCGAGATCGTCGAGGATCACCCGCGGCGGCGCTCGATGTGCGATTTGAGCGTCGCCTTGGCCCGCTGGCAGCGCAGCATTGCGGCATTGCCCGATACGCCCAGCACCTCGCCGATCTCGGCGTAGGTGAAGCCCTCCAGGAACAGCACTATCGCCTCGCGCTGCGGGATCGGCAGCCGCTGCATGCTCTCGACCAGCCGCCGCTTCTGTTCGTTGCGCACCGCCGCCTCGTCGGGGAGCATCGCGGTGGAGCGCAGGTCGTCGGGCAGCTGGACCTGCCGCGGCTCGCGCGCGCGCCGGGTCACGTGCGAGATCGAGCGGTTTTGGGCGATGCTGGCGACGAAGGTCTTGAGCGAGGATTCGCCGCGGAACGAAGGAAGCGCGACCCACACCGCGAGGAGGACGTCCTGGACGAGCTCGCGGCGCAGCGAAGGGTCGGCTTCGTAGGAAAGCGCGATCCGGGTGACCAGGCCGGTGCAGCGCGCCGTCACCTCCCGGAACAGCTCCTCCCGGGTCGGCTGGGCCGCGATCAATATGCCGGCAGTGGCCACGATTCGATTGCCCCCCACAATCGAGTTCCCCCGGCGCTTTCCATCTCCTAGACCCCGCGGCAAAGGGAGACGGCGACGGATGAACAGGAGCGCACAGAATAGCGGCACCGCTCAAGTTCGCAATGCGCTGCGGTTCGACGAGTCCCGGCTCGAGCAGTGGATGGCCGGGAACGTGCCGGGCTTCCAAGGGCCGCTCGCCGTCGAGCAGTTCAAGGGCGGCCAGTCAAACCCAACCTACAAGCTCGTCACGCGCTCGAGCGCCTACGTGCTTCGGCGCAAGCCGCCCGGCAAGCTGCTGCCCGGCGCGCATGCGGTCGAGCGCGAATACCGGGTCATCTCCGCGCTCGGCCGCGCCGGCTTCCCGGTCGCCGAGGCGTTCGGCCTGTGCGAGGACGAAAGCGTCATCGGGACGGCCTTCTACGTGATGGAGATGGTCGAGGGCCGGATCTTCTGGGAACCGCATCTGCCCGAGGTCGGGCAGTCCGAGCGGCCGGCCTATTTCGATGCGATGAACGCCGCCATCGCCGCCCTCCACAGCCTCGATCCCGAGCCGATCGGCCTTTCCGACTACGGCAAGCCGGGCAATTATTTCGCGCGCCAGATCGGCCGCTGGTCGAAGCAGTATCTCGGCGACGTCGAGGCGGGCCCGGTGCCGGCGATGGACCGCCTCGTCGAATGGCTGCCGCAAAACATCCCGGCGGACGAAGGCGAGACTCGCGTCATCCACGGCGACTTCCGCTGCGACAACATGATCTTCCACCCGACCGAACCGCGCATCCTCGCCGTGCTCGACTGGGAGCTGTCGACCCTCGGCCACCCGCTCGCCGACTTCAGCTACCATCTGATGATGTACCGAATGCCCGTCGGCATGAGCGCCGGCCTGCTCGGCCGCGACCTGGCCTCGCTCAACATCCCCGGCGAAGCCGATTACGTCGCGGCCTATTGCCGCCGCACCGGCCGCGACGGCATTCCCGACCTCGATTTCTACATGGCGTTCAACCTGTTCCGGCTGGCGGCGATCGTCCACGGAATCAAGGGCCGCCTCGCTCGCGGCACCGCCGCCTCCGCCCACGCCGCCGAGATGGCGGCGGGCCTCGAACCGCTGGCCGATCTCGCCTGGGCGCAGGCGATGCGGGCCGAAGCGCGCTGAATCCCGCACGATTCCGGGCGCAAGCCTGCTGCGTCTTCGTCGCCATGGACTTGGCGCGGGAAACTTCTACCCTGCTGTGCTGAGTCGATCCCGCGCGGTCGGCGGGGGTGCATATGACGTGGGGAGGTCATGATGCGAACGTCTCTCAGGCTGCTTCTGGCAACCGCGGTCGGCCTTGCCGCCGCCGCCCCGGCGCTGGCCGCGCCCGAGGCCAGGCCCTCGCTCCAGAACAGCTTCCGACTCGGCACCGGCGGCGACACTTTGTGCCGGGTCCAGAGCAGCGGCATCGACCCCGCGATCAAGGGCATGTTCGACCGCGCCTACTCGATCGTCTGCCGCGACGCCGCGCAGGCGGTCGGCCGCCTCTATGCGCTCCGCAAATCGGCCGACGATCCGCGCCTTCGGCTGGCGGCGCTGCGCGGCGCCAGGGTCGCCTGCACGGGCGAGGCCGGCCGCGGCGCGATCGACGGCCTCGGCGGCGTCGAGGTCGCCCAGTGCCGGCTCAGCGATGCCGAAGTCGCCTACCGGGTCTATTCGTTCGAAAAGGGCAAGACCGTCTATGTCGCCGAGGGGCTCGCGGGCTACGACAGCGCGCTGACGCTCGGCCTGCGCACCATCGTCGCCGACAGGATCCTGCCCGGAGAGATCGCGATCGCATCGACCGAAGCCGGCGATCCTGCCGCCTTCGCGCGCGTCCAGGCCGGCAGCCTCGATCTCGAGGAAGCGCTCGACGAAGGCTATCGCCGCAACAACAGCGGCAATTACGCCGAGGCGGCCGAATTCTTCGAGACGCTGCTCCAGCGCGGCCAGAATGACGAGCAGAGCCGCCGCTATCTCGGCGAGTATCTGATCAACCGCGCGCTGCAGCGCTCCAACCTCGGCTCGTTCGCAGAGGCCGACGCGCTGTTCCTGCAGGCCGATCTGATGCCGACCGCGGATCCGGTCCAGCTCCGGCTGAGGCGCAACTTCAAGGCGCTCCACCTGATGAACCAGCGCCGGTTCGACGCGGCCAAGGCCGTGCTCGACAAGCCGCTCGAGGCAGGCGGCGCGATGGTGACGGGAAGCGGCCGCGAGCCCGTGATCGGCACTGCAGCGGCCGAGCTCATCAACGGCTCGCTGCCGCTCGCGCAGCGGCTGGCCGGCGTCGAAAGCAGCAGCCTCACGCCCGAAGAGAGGGCGCTGATCCTCGACGCGCAGGCGCTGCTGCTCGACGGCACGATCCAGCGCCTGCAGCGCCGCCCGGCCGAAGCTTCGGCGGCGCTGATGAAGGCGCAGGCCGATCTCGTCGCGATCCGCGACGGCCGGGTCACCTCGATCGCCCGGCTGCGCGCGCAGGCGCTCAACGAACTGTCGCTGCTCGCCGAGGAGCGCCGCGACTTCGGCGAAGCCGAACGGCTGCTGCGCGAGGCGCTGGACGTGCTTTCGATCGAATATCCGGAATCGATCGCGGTGGCGGCGGCGAACGCCCGGCTTGCCGCCTACTTCGTCCGCCGCGGGCAGACCGAACAGGCGCTGACGCTCTACCGCGACATCGTCGCCAAGGCCGGCGACGGCGCGCTCTCGACCAACATCTCGGCCGACATGCTGGCGCCTTATTTCGCATTGCTCGCCCGCGAGGTCCCGAACCGGCCGGAGCTGGTCGCCGATTTCTTCCTGGCCGGCGAGACTTTGGTTCGCCCGGGCGTCGCCAGCACCCAGGCGGTGCTCGCCCGCGAGCTCAGTGGCGGCGACGACGAGGCCGCGCGGCTGTTCCGCCAGGCGATCACGCTCACTCGCGAGGTCGAGCAGAGCCGGGTCGCGCTCGCCCGCCTCACCGCCATGCCCGGGCTCGGGCCGGTCGAGCGCGAGCAGGCGGCGGCGCTCACCCGCGAGCTCGAGACCTTGCAGGCCAATCAGGCCGCAACCCAGGCGAAGCTGTCCGATTTTCCGCGCTACCGGGCGCTTTCGACAAAGGCGCTGACGCTCGACGACCTGAAGAGCACGCTCATGCCCGGCGAGGCCTATCTCAAGCTGTCGCAGGTCGGCAACGCGGTCTACGCGATGGTCGTGACTCCGGAGGCGGCGACGGCCTACCGCACCGGGCTGACCGCGCGCGCGCTGGATTCGGCGGTGGCCGCGCTTCGCGACAGCATCACCGTCGAGGAAGACGGCCAGCAGCTCACCTATCCGTTCGACGTGGGCAAGGCGCGCAAGCTCTATGTCGACCTGTTCGCCCCCGTCGCCGACCGGCTGGCGGGCACGCGCCACATCATCTTCGAGCCTGCGGGCGCGATGCTCAAGCTGCCGCTCAACCTGCTGGTCATGGACGATGCCAGCCTCGCCAGCTACCGCACCCGCGCCCGGACCGACGAGTTCGACTTCCGCGGAATTACCTGGGTCGGCCGCGGCCGCGACATTTCCACCGCTGTCTCGGCCCGCGCCTTCCGCGACGTGCGCGCCGCCCCCGCCTCGCGCGCGCCGCTCGAATATCTCGGGTTCGGCGCAAACAGCCGGGTGCCGCCGCTGCTCCAGCTCACCGGCGCCGGCCGCGGCGATGGCCCGGCCGACTGCGACTGGCCGCTTGCCGCGTGGAACAACCCGGTCTCGGCCAACGAGCTGCTGACCGCGCGCGCGGTGATCGGCGCCGGCAAGTCGCGGCTGCTCACGGGCGACGCCTTCACGGACGCCAAGCTCAAGCAGCAGGACGACCTCTCGCAATACCGCATCCTCCATTTCGCGACCCATGGCCTGGTCGCCGCTCCCAAGCCGCAATGCCCGGCCCAGCCGGCCCTGCTCACCTCGTTCGAGACGACGCCGAGCGGCCAGCTCGCCTCCGACGGCCTGCTCACCTTCCGCGAGATCTTCGACCTTCGGCTCGACGCCGACCTCGTCATCCTGTCGGCCTGCGACACGGCGGGCGCGGCGGGCGCGGCGGCGACCCGCGAGGCGGGCCTGGTCGGCGGCGGCGACTTCGCCCTCGACGGCCTGGTGCGCGCCTTCGTCGGTGCCGGCGGCCGCTCGGTGATGGCGAGCCACTGGCCGCTGCCCGACAATTTCCGGGCCACCGAAAGGCTGATCGGCGGCATGTTCCAAGCGCCGCCCGGAAGCTCGGTCGCGAGCGCGCTTCGAACCGCGCAGCTCGGCCTGATGGACGAGGCCGCGACCTCGCATCCTTATTACTGGTCCGGCTTCGCGCTGATCGGCGACGGCGCCCGCCCGGTGCTGAAGTCGCGCTAGGCATCCCCGGCCGGGACGGCAGCCGCCGATGAACAGCGAGCCGTCAGCCTCGGTCTGGCGGCCGCGCGTCCGCCGGACGCTGCAGCAGATCGGCCCCGTGCGGGTCGCCGGAACAGCCTTGTTCGTCCTGCTCGGGCTGCTGTTCGCGCGCTTCGCCTGGTCGATCCCGCTCGCCATCGACGCCGAGCGAGCGCTTTACGACCTGCGCCTGGTCCAGGCCGCGCCGCGCGTCGAGCAGGATCGGCGGATCGTGATGGTGGTCTATACCGACGAGACCCTGGAAGCGCTCGCCAAGCGCTCGCCGCTCGACCGCCGGATGCTCGCCGACGCGTTGACCGCGATCGACGCGATGAACCCCAAGGCGATCGGCATCGACATCCTGATCGATCAGCCCCAGGCCGAGGACCCGCTGCTGATCGACGCACTGCGCAAGATGCGAACGCCGGTCGCGCTCGCCTTCGCCTCCAACGCCACCAATCCGGACTATATGCAGGTCTGGCAGGAGGCGTTCCTGACCGGGTTCCTGAAGCGCGCCAGGCCGGGGCCGGTGCGGCCGACCAGCATCATGCTGATGCCCGACAGCGACAACGTCATCCGCGTCTGGCCCACGCAGCCAGCCTCCTTGCCGCCATTGATGGCGAACGTGCTGTCGCCCGCCCACCCCGAGTTCCGCGGCTATACCAGGAGCATCGCCTTCCGATTGCCGAAGAGCGAGGAATATCCGGTCTTCTCCAAGCTTCCGATCGAGCTGTTCGCGAGCGGGCTCGCTCCGGCGCTGCGCGAGCAGGTCGAAGGACGCTATGTCCTGGTCGGCGGCGATATCCAGGACCTCGACGATTACGAGACTCCGATGACCCGGAGCCGGGGCCAGTTCACCAAGGGCCTCGAGGTCCACGCCCACCTGCTCGCCCAGCTGCTCGACGGCCGGATGCCGCGCGAGATCCCCGGCTGGGCGCTGTGGCTCGCGGCGCTCGGCGTCGCCGCCGCCGGCGGCCTCACCAGCCTGCTCGACGTGCGCAGCTGGAGGCTTGCTCTGATCCTGGTCGGGCAGCTCGTCTTCTTCGTCGCCCTCCCCTTCTACCTCCAGTCGACCGGCGTCGACACCTACGGCCTGCCCGCCTTCGGCTGGGGCGTAGGCTGGACGTTCGCGTTCGGCGCGGTGGCGACGGCCGCGCGCGCGGTCGGGGCCGAGCAGCGCCGCTTCGCGCAGTCGGCGCTCGGACGCTACCTGCCCGCCGACATCGCCGCGCAGATCCTGCGCGATCCCGAGCGCCTCGCCCTGCGCGGCGAGAAGCGGCAGATCTACGCGCTGTTCACCGA
Source organism: Allosphingosinicella sp. (assembly GCA_036402575.1). Taxonomy (GTDB): domain Bacteria; phylum Pseudomonadota; class Alphaproteobacteria; order Sphingomonadales; family Sphingomonadaceae; genus Allosphingosinicella. The sequence goes on from DASWSP010000102.1 coordinate 11,273, forward strand.
TCTCGAAGGCTTCACCAAGCTCAGCCACGCGATCCAGCCCGAGCAGCTTTCCAGCCTCCTCAACCGCTATCTCGACCTGTTGAGCGAGACCGTGCTCAGCCACGGCGGAACGATCGACAAGTTCGTCGGCGACGCGGTGGTGGCCTTCTGGGGCGCGCCGATCGCCCGCGACGACGATGCCGACCGCGCCGCCCGCGCCGCGGTCGCGATGTACGAGGCGGGGGAAGAATTCTCGAGGTCCGCCGGGGAAGGCCTGCCGCCGATCGGCTGCACCCGCGTGGGGCTCCACCGCGGCGAAGCGGTGGTCGGCAATTTCGGCGGCCGGGGCCGCATCCAGTACACCGCGCTCGGCGACGGCATGAACACCGCGGCCCGGCTGGAATCGGCGAACAAGTCGCTGAAGACGACGATTCTGGTCAGCCGCGAGGCCAAGGAGCAGACGAGCCTCGACATCTTCCGCCCGATGGGGCGGATCGTGGTCAGCGGCCGCGCCAAGCCGATCGAGGTGTGGGAGCCGGTGCCGCACATGGCGGCGGAGCTGCGCCGCGGCTTGGTCGATCATTGGGCGGCGTTCGACGCAGGCGATTTGAGCGCCCTCGAAGTACTGGAGAAGGTGGCGGCCGAGAACAGGGAAGATGCGGCCCTGGCCAATTTCGTATACCGTATCAGGGAAGCAGGTCCGGGAGGTCACTTTGTCTTGGGTTCAAAATAAGCTTCGCGCCAGGCACCTCGCCGCGGCTTTCATCCTGCTGTCGGCCGGCGCCGCGTCCGCCGACATCCTCGTCGTCCGCTCGACCGGCCCGTCGGCCAAGAGCTTCCCGCCGGGCAAGTCGCTGCCCGAGAGCGGCAGCATCACGCTCAAGCAGAACGACTCGCTGATCGTGCTCGACGGCAGGGGCACGCGCACGCTTCGCGGCCCGGGCACCTTCTCGCCCGGCGGGCCCTCCGCCGCGGCCGCCCGCTCGAGCCTTTCCGCCCTCACCGGCACCGGCCAGCAGCGCCGCGCCCGCATCGGCGCCGTTCGAAGCGTCGCCGCGATCCCGCGCAGCCCGAGCATCTGGCACGTCGATATCGCCAAGAGCTCGACGATCTGCCTGGCCGATCCCGCCAAGGTCCAGCTCTGGCGCGCCGATGCCGCGCAGCCGGCGACGCTCACCATCACCCGCTCCGGCGATCCCCGGCCGCAGACCCTGCAATGGGCGGCGGGCGAGTCCACGATTGCCTGGCCGGCGGCGGTGCCGATCGCCGAAAGCGCCGCCTACCAGCTGAGCTGGGCGGGCGCGGGCGTGCCGACCACGCTCAAGTTCAGGAGGCTTTCCGCCAGGCCGGCGGGGCTTGAGGAAATGGCGTCCTCGCTGATCCAGAACGGCTGCGAGGCCCAGCTCGATCTGCTGATCGACACGGTCCGTCTGCCCGACGAGGGCGAGACGGCCGGCTGACCGTTCCGGTAGGCGATTGGCGAAGCAAGGTTTTGCCGATTGTATGCCGGGTCGGCGACTGGTACCAAACGGGTGACTGGCTCATCCGGCAATTCGTGTTTCCAGCGCCTTCGGGCTTCGGGAACATGATTCGGCGGACGATCGGCAGCCAAGCCACTTAGCCGCGCGAGCGGCCGCCGTGGCGAGGCGCACAGGGTTGGGGACGCGGGTCAGGGGGAGACCGGCATGAAGGCATTGTGCCAGCTACGAACGGCACTGTTGGCGACCGCGGCGCTCGGGGGGGCCGGATCGCCGCTCCTCGCCCAGACGGTTCCGACGACGGCCGCGCCTACCCGCGAGGAGATCGACCGCCCCGATCTGCGCCCGACCGCTCGGCCGCCCGCCCGGCTGACCGTCGTCGACGAGGTCGAGCGCGCCCCCTGCCCGCTCGCCGCGCCCGCCTACGCCGGCATCAGCTTCACGCTCGCCGACGTCGTCTTCAACAACCTCCAGGGCGCGTCGGCGGCCGAGCTTCGCGCCGCCTACGCCGACTATGTCGGTCGCACCGTGCCGCTGGCGACGGTCTGCGAGATCCGCGACCGCGCCGCCACCATCCTTCGGCGCCAGGGCTATCTCGCCGCCGTCCAGGTGCCGCCGCAGGAGATCGAGAACGGCATCGTCCGCTTCGACGTGCTGATGGCGAAGATCGTCTCGGTCCAGGTGCGCGGCGACGCCGGCCGCTCCGAGGGCACCATCGCCGGCTTCCTCGATGCGCTCACCGGCATGCCCGTGTTCAACGAGCGCGAGGCCGAGCGCTACCTGCTGCTCGCCCGCGACCTGCCCGGCTACGACGTCCGCCTCACCCTTCGCCCCGCCGGCACCGCCCCGGGCGAAGTGATCGGCGAGGTCGCGGTGGTGCACACCCCGCTCGAGGTCGACTTCAACGTCCAGAATTACGGCTCCAGGGACGTCGGCCGCTGGGGCGGGCTCCTGCGCGCCCAGTTCAACGGCCTTACCGGCCTCGGCGACCGAACCAGCATCGGCGTCTATTCGACCGCCGATTTCGAAGAGCAGCAGGTGCTCCAGCTCTTCCACGATTTCGCGGTCGGAAGCGAGGGGCTGCGGCTCGGCGGCCGCTTCACCCATGCCTGGACCAATCCGGGCGGCAATGACGAGCTCGAACTCAAGTCGCGCACCCTGCTCGCCTCGGCCGAAGCGACCTTCCCGTTCGTCCGCTCGCTTTCCTACAACGCCTTCGCCGCCGCCGGCTTCGATCTCGTCAACCAGGAGATCGACATACTGGGCGAGACCACCAGCCGCGACAAACTCCGCATCGCCTACCTGCGCGCCGATTTCGACACGCTCGACGAGGCGAGCCTCACCAGCTTCGGCGGCTTCTCCGCCTACGAGCCGCGCTGGCGGCTGGGCGGCTCGGTCGAGCTTCGCCAGGGCCTCGACATCCTCGACGCGACCGAGTTCTGCGCGGCCTGCCCGGTGCAGCCGAGCCGAGTCCCCGGCACCGCCAAGGGGACGGTGCTGCGCGCCGGCGGCCTCGCCGAGTTCCGGCCGCTGCCCAACATCGCCTTCAGCCTCGCCCCGCGCGCCCAGTACAGCGACGATCCGCTGCTCGCCTATGAGGAGTTTTCGGGCGGCAACTACACGGTCGGGCGCGGCTACGATCCGGGCACGATCGTCGGCGACAGCGGCTATGGAGTCGCGCTCGAGCTGCGCCTCGGCACCACGGTTCCGGAGGCCGCCGACAAGCTCGCCTTCCAGCCCTTCGCCTTCTTCGACACCGCCCGGGTCTGGAACAATCGCGACGACCGCTCCGGGTCCGACAGCCTTCACTCGGTCGGCGGCGGCGTTCGCGTCGCCTACGGCGACCGCGCCCGGCTCGACGTGACGCTGGCCGTGCCGCTGAAGCGCGTGCCCGTCCGCGACGATCCGACCGGCCTCCAAGAGAGGCGCGGCGATGCCCGCCTTCTGGTAAACTTCACGACTCGTCTCGTGCCGTGGAGAAGCTGATTTTTTAAGGACGAAGACCATGTCCACGACCGCACCGACCGCCTTTACGCACCGCAACCGGCTGCTTTCGTCCTGTGCGGTGGCGGCGATCGCGCTGGCGGCGCAGGCTCAGCCGCTGCGGGCCCAGGCGGTGAACGGCGGCTTCCGCGGCACCCCCACGCTTCAGACCAAGGCGATCGTGACCACCGGCGCCGACACTTCGACCAGGGTCGAGATCATCGCGCCCAGGGCGATCGTGAATTGGAACGCCAGCGACAACAACTTCCTTCCGGAAGGCGCGGTGGCCAACTTCTCCGGGGCCAATCCCTACATCGTCCTCAACCGCATCACGCCGGCCTCGCCGAACGCCGCCATCCAGCTGAACGGCATCGTCAACAGCACGATCGCAGAGGCGCGGGGCGGCGACGTCTGGTTCTACAGCCCCAGCGGCATCCTGGTCGGGGCGAGCGGGCGCTTCAACGTCGGCAGCCTGCTGCTGACGGCGAACCCGCTCACCATGGGCGACGACGCTTTCATCCAAGGCGAGACCCTCTTCAATTTCTCCCGCGACGTCGGCAACGCAGCGGTCGAGATCGATCGCGACGCGATGATCTCGGCCTTGGGCAGCAACGCCTATGTCGCGCTGATCGCGCCGCGGGTGCGGCAGTCGGGCGAGATCACCGTCAACGGATCGGCCGCTTATGTCGCGGCCGACAAAGTCAGCATGACGATCTCGGGCAGCCTGTTCGACATCGAAGTCACCGGCGGGTCCGAGCGGCCCAGCACTGACGACGATAAGATCCTGGTCCATGACGGCACCACCAACCTTCGCAACGAAGACAGTTCGACCGACGAGTCCGGCAACACCATCCCGGGCGGACCTCGCCACGCGATCATGGTGGCCGTGCCGAAGAACGACGCCGTGACTTTGCTGCTTTCGGGCAGCGTCGAATATCAGCCCGCGGCCGTCGCCGGCGTCGTCGAAAACCGCATCATCCTATCGGCGGGCCACGGCCGGGTCTCGAACGGAGAGATCGGCAACCGCGTTCCCAATACGCCCGACGCCAATATCGTGATCGCGAGCAATCGCGTGCCGAGCAATTTCGCTGCCGATGTCGTGGGCGCCGCCACGGGCACGGCAACGGCGTTCGCCACGGCCGACAATCCGCTCCAGTTCGCCATGGGCCTCGATTTGGCGGGGAGCGCCGGCGTCCTGGTCGAAGCGCGGCAGGACGCATCGATCTCCATCGGAGGCAATCTCGCCCTCAATGTGCTGGGGGACGAGAACAGCTCCGCCGCCCGCGCCAGCCTGATAGCGCGCGAAGGCTCGTCCATCGTCGTCAACGGCTCGTCCGTCGAGATCGGTGCCGAGGCGGTGGGCAGCCACGGCGGCGATGGCACCGGCGGAGCGAGCGTCGTGAGCAACCTCACCGCCGAAATCGTGTCCGATGGCGGCCGGATCATCATCCAGGGAGGCGTCGACGTCCACGCCGACGCCCACGGCGGCGATGGCTCCGAGCTCGGTCCCGGCGGCGACGCGAAGGCGGGCACGGCCCGGATTGTCACCAATTCGTTGAGCAGCGTCATCGAAATCGGCGATTTCGTCTCGGTGTCGGCCTCGGGGTACGGCGGCTCGGGCAGCAGCGGCGGTTCGGGCACGGGCGGCACTGCCGGCATCATTGCCCGCGGCGGTGGCGCGCTGGGAGAATTCCGAGCGAATATCGTCAGCCGCGACGCCAAGGTCATTGCGCAAGGCCAGGGCGGCTCGACGTTCGAAGGCCAGGTCTTGTTGGTCCAAGGCACCGGCGGCGACGGCACCGGCGGCGACGGCACCGGCGGCACCGCGATCATCGAAGCAGGCATCGCCACGGTCGTGAATGTCGGCAACGACGTCACGATCGACGCCAGTGCCCAGGGCGGCGACGGCAATTCAGCCGGCGGCAACGCGACCGCTGGTTCCGCGATCCTCCGCTCCAACGCCGGCAGCGAGTTCGAGAACAACGGCGAGCTCGCCATGTATGCTCGGGCTCGGGGTGGCTTCTCGTCGAACGGCGCGGGGGGCGATGCGTTCGGCAAGTCGATCGTTCTCGAGTCGATCGGCGGTGACATCTACGTCGAGGGCGAGGCCTCTCTCGACACGACCGCGTACGGAGGCGGCGGCGACACGACGGGCGGCACCGGAACGGGCGGCTCGATCCGCCTGGCGGCCCGCGACGACGGCTTGCTGGATATCGCGAGCACGCCGACGGCGGACGCAACCGGCTATGGCGGCTACGGCCATGACGGCGGCGACGGCTTCGGCGGCGTTATCGATATCGAAGCCGCCGGCGCCGAGCTCGATCTCGGCCGGATCAGTTTTATCGCCGAAGGCTATGGCGGCGATGCCGGCACCGAATATGGCTATGGCAATGGCGCGTATGGCGACGGCACCGGCGGGCATGTGACCGTCACCACCTCGTCTAGCGTGGTGGACGGCGAGACGCTGGACGGTTTCATCGACAGCAACGACATGATCATCCGGGCCGGCGGCTTCGGTGGCAATTCCGATTTCTGTGGCTCGTCGTGCGATCGCATTGAGTTCGCCGCGTTCGAGGCGCTTGCCGACACCGGCACGGGCGGCGCCGGCCAGGGCGGAATCGTCGACCTGCGCCTGGCGAGCGGGAGTTTCGACACCTTCGGCCTGAGCATCGACGTCCGCGGCGTCGGCGGCGACGGCGGCTACGGCAACGGCGTTCCCGGTGAAGACGGCAGCCCCGGAACCGGCGGCACGGCAACCCTGACCTTCGCCGGGGGCACGCACGACATCGAAGAGCTCTCGATCGATGCCGGCGGGTTCGGCGGCAGCGGCGGGTCGAGCGGCAATGGCGAGAGCGGCGGCCACGCGGGCGGCAACGGCGGCGATGGCCAGGGCGGCGAGATCTCGCTCATCGTCCAGGCGGGAAGCAGGCTCCACCTCGGCTCGGCGTCGTTTCTGGCGAACGCCGAAGGCGGCGAGGGCGGCGACGGCGAATCCGGCCGAACCGGCGGCCGGGGCGGCGACGGCGGAAACGGCAGCGGCGGCTCCATCGGCTTCATCGTCGAAGGTGGCGAGCTCACCATGTTCGGCGGCGAAGGCGGCTTCGATTTCGAGGCCGAGGGCGATGGCGGCCACGGCGGCCGCGGCGGCGACGGCAGCGATGTCGGCGACACCGGCGGCGCCGGCGGCCACGGCGGCATCGGCACGGGCGGCGGCGGCCTCACCGGCCGGGGCGTGGTGATCCGCGCGGCGCTGGGCGGCAGCGCGGATCTCGTCGACATCGACATCGACATCAGCATCGACGGCGACGGCGGCGACGGGGGTGAAGGCGGCATCGGCGCTGGATCCTTCAATGAGGAAACCGGCGAGTTGATTCCGGAAACCTACGCGCCCGGCGGCGACGGCGGCAATGCCCGCGGCGGCGCCGCGCTGATCGAAGCGGACGACGCCGCCATCTCCTACTCGGAAAGCGGCGAAGGCTTCTTCTCGCGTCTCCAGATCGACGCGGACGCCGAAGGCGGCAGCGGCGCCTTGGGCGGCACCGCGAACGGCGGAACGATCGACATCAGGGCACGCAATGGCGGCGAGCTGTTCCTTCCGCAATCGGAGTTCGATGCCGGCGCCTTTGGCGGCTTCGGCTACGACACGGGCGGCAACGGCACCGGCGGCAGGATCACGGTGCTGGCGGACGGCGGAAGCCTCGAATTCACCGCGCTTTTCGGCGGTTCGGACACCGGCTTGCGGCTGCTCAGCCAGGGGCTCGGCGGCGAATCCGAAGGTTTTGGCGGCGACGGCCAGGGCGGCGTGGCGCTGGTCAGGGCGGTGGGCGCGAACAGCACCCTCATTGTCCACGGCGCCACTCACCTGGCCGCGATAGGCGGCGATGAAGAATCGTTCCCCAGCAGCAGCGACGGCGTGGGCGGAAAGGGCACCGGCGGCGAGGCGGCCGTCGAAGCGACGGCGGGTGCATCGATCCGTTTCGAAGACCGGGTCGATCTGTTCGCCTTCGGCCGCGGCGGCGTCGGCGACGACGCCGGCGACGGCTTTGGCGGGATCGCCAGCATCCTCTCCTCGGCGGGCGACATCCAGATCGATGGCGACGTCTATCTTTCGGCCACGAGCTACGGCGGCGTCAGCTTCGATTCGGAAGGCGGCTACGGCAATGGCGCCGGCGGCGGCATGGCTCGGATAAGGGTCGAATCGCCGGCCGGAATGCTGGGGCAGATCCGCGTCAGCAACGAAGAATCGTCGGGCTTCATCCAGCTGGACGCGACCGGATACGGCGGCAGCGAGTTCTTCGGCTGCTCCTCCTGCGCTCGCACTTTGGCAGCCGACGCGACGGCGGGCGTCGGCAGCGGCGGCGTCGGACAGGGCGGCACCGCCGAGGCATTGATCGACGGCAAGCTCGAGGTTGGCAGCCTGTCGCTCGACGTGCGCGGCTTCGGCGGCCGCGGCGAATCCGGCGACGACCTCTCCCCCGGAAGCGACGGCATCGGCGGCACCGCCACGGTCGACTTCCGCGGCAACAGCAACAGTCTCGGCTTCCTCGGCATCGATGCGAGCGGTTTCGGCGGCAACGGCGGCGATTCCCGCAGCGAGTCCGAAGCGGTCGACGGCGCGGCGGGCGGCCACGGCCGCGGCGGCACCGCCAATCTCCTCGCCAATGGCGGCAGCGCCACGATCGACGGCCTCAGCATCGACGCCCGCGGCGACGGCGGCCTGGGCGGCCGGGGAGGCTCCTTCCTGGACGCCGACGAACAGGTGACGGTGGGGGTCGGCGGCGCCGGCGGCGACGGCCGCGGCGGCACCATCCTTGTCGAGGCCGGAGCCGGCGGGACCCTGACCCTGCCGGCGGCTCAGTTCAATGCCAGCGGCCGCGGCGAAAATGGCGGCCGCGGCGGCAGCGACTTCGACGTCGTCAGCGGGGCCGGCGGCGCCGGCGGCGACGGGTTCGGCGGCTCGGTCGTGCTGCGCAGCAGCGGCGGCAGCCTCACCGTGCGCACCACGGAGGTCTCCGGCGACGGCGACGGCACCGTCTTCACCAGCGTCTTCGGTCCGACCCTCAACGCCCAGGGCTTCGGCGGCGAAGGCGGCGACGGCGGCGGCGCCGACGGCGCGGCGGCTGTCGGCGGCGTCGGCGGCCTCGGCGGCGACGGCACCGGCGGGATCGCGCTCGCGGACTCGGCGAGCGGGACGATGGTGCTCGGTTCGACCTTCCTCGACGCGGGCGGCTTCGGCGGCGAAGGCGGCTCCGGCGGCAGCGGCAATTCGGATGCCAGCGGCGGCGCCGGCGCGGCCGGCGGCAACGGGCGCGGCGGCACGGCCGCGCTCCGCACGCGCGGCGGCACCCTCTCCGTATTCGGCGAGAACACGGTGACGAACAGCGACGGCACGTTCACCACCCTGATCGGCGTCGAACTCGACGCCCGCGGCGCCGGCGGCGAGGGCGGTGAAGGCGGCCACAGCTTCAGCGAGACGGGAACGCCCGCCGGGCCCGGCGGCGCGGGCGGCGACGGCGCGGGCGGGCTCGCCTTGCTCGACGTCGCCGGCGGCAGCTTCAGCACCGGCCCCGCGCGGTTCGGATCGAACGGCTCGGGCGGACGCGGCGGGTTCGGCGGCTTCAGCCAGTCCGAGGCCGCTGCCGCGGACGGCGCGGCGGGATCGGGCACGGGCGGCGTCGCCCGGATCGGCGTTGCCGACGGCGCCGGCGGCGCGGCGGGCCGCGCGGCGCTCGGCGCGAGCGAGATGTACGCCTCCGGCTTCACCGGCTTCGACGGCAGCCCCGGCCTCGAGGTCTCGGGTTCCATCGTCATCGCAGCAAGCGCGGCGGCGGACGGGTCGCTCAGCATCGAAAGCCTCTACGCCGAAGCCGAAGGCGGCGACGGCGCGGGCCCTGTCGGCTTCTCGCTCACCACCAGCGGCGGCGCGATCGAGGTGATCGGCGACGCCTCGATCTTCGTCGACCGCGACGCCTCCTTCGCCGGCACCGGCGCCGGATCGCTCCGGGTCGGCGGCGACCTGTCGGTCGACGCGGGCGGCTCGATCCTGCTCGCGCAGCAGGCCCGGCCGCCGGGGATCCACCCCCTCCTCCACGCCGGCAACATCTCCTTCAACGCCGGCGGAGCGATCCTCGGCGCCACCGCGCTCGTCCAGGCGATCACCGATGTGCGGCTGCGCGCCGCCGGCGACATCGAGATCGAATATGCGCTCGCCGGCGACGATTTCGACGCGCTGAGCAGCGGCGGCGACGTCGTTGCCGGCCTCGTCGGGATCACCGGCGACGGCCTCGATCTTCCCGAATCCGGCTACGGGTCCGGCGACGGCCGCAACATCGTCATCGATGCCGCCGGCAACGTCCGGCTCGACGACGGAAGCGCGATCGACGCCATCCGGCTGACCGCGCGCGGCGGACGAATCGACAGCGCCGGCCTGCTGACCGCGGTGCAGCTCGACGCCGCCGCGGCCACCGACATCGCGCTGACCGACGTCGACGTCGTCAACAGCCTCGTCCTCGCCACGCCGAACGGCGCCGTCTCGGGGCGCGATTTCCGAAGCGACGGCGACATCCTCGTGGATGCCCGCGACGGCATCACCCTCGCCCGCGCCGATGCGGCCGGGTTCATCGACCTCGCCAGCAGCGAGGGCGACATCGCCGCCGGCGCCGCCATCGCGGGCGTCGACATCGCCGTCCGCTCCCCCGGCGGCACGATCGCCTTGGGCAGCGCGGCCGCGGGCCGCGACATCCGGCTCGACGCGGGCGGCGCCATCCGGGTCGCCGCCGCCACGGCGGGAGACGATTTCATCGCCACCAGCACCGGCGGCGACGTCACCGCCGCAAGCCTCGTCACCACCGGCCTCGGCGAGGACGGCTACGGCGAGACCGGCGGCGACGGCAGCAACATCGTGCTCGATTCGGCCGGCGCGATCCGGCTCGACAACGGCAGCGCCGCCGACCGCATCGACCTCACCGCGCGCGGCGGGCGGATCGACAGCGCCGGCCTGCTCACCGCGATCCAGCTCGACGCCTCGGCGGCGACCGACATCGCGCTGACCGACGTCGACGTCGTCAACAGCCTCGTCCTCGCCACGCCCGCCGGCGCCATCTCCGGCCGCAACTTCGCCAGCGACAACGCGATCGCGCTCACCGCCCGCGACGGGATCACGCTGGCCGGAGCGACCGCCGGCGGGCGCCTCGAAGCCGATTCGGCCGGCACGATCTCGATCGGCGCATCGAGCGCGGCCGACGACATCGCCATCGCCGCCGGCGGCAGCGTCGCATTGGGCAGCGCCAGCGCCGGCGACCAACTCTCGATCCAGGCCGGCTCGGGCGTGACCGCGACCGCCCTGGCGGCGGGCGGGGCGGTCCGGGTCGAAGCCGGCGGCGGCATCGATGTTGGCAGCGCCACCGCAGGCGCGGGCGCGCAGCTGCTCGCGGGCGGCGACATCCGGCTCGATTTCGCCCGGGTCGTCGGCGACATCTT
>DASWSP010000103.1:0-11179 GCA_036402575.1 Allosphingosinicella sp.
CTGGTCGGGCTGATGCTTCAGACCCAGGGCGGCGGCGTGTCGCTCGCGGGGATCGGCAAGATCGTCGCGCTGCTGTTCCTTCCCTTCGTGCTCGGCCACGCGCTGAGGCCCGTGCTGCTTCCGCTCGTCGCAGGCCGTCCCGGCCTCACCACGGCCGTGGACAAGGGCACCATCCTGCTCGCGGTGTACGGCGCCTTCTCGGCCGCCGCGGTCGACCGGCTGTGGAGCCGTCTGCCGCCCGCGGCGCTCGCCGCGGCGGCCGGGCTGTGCCTGCTCATCCTGGCGCTGATCCTGACGGCGGCCTGGGCGATCGGCCGCCTCGGCTTCTCGCCGGAAAACCGCACCGCGATCCTGTTCTGCGGCTCGGTCAAGAGCCTCGCGAGCGGCGTGCCGATGGCCCGGATCCTATTCCCGGGGCCGGCGGCGGGGCTCGCCATCCTGCCGATCATGCTGTTCCACTCGTTCCAGCTGATCGTCTGCGCCTGGATCGCGGGATCGATGGCGCGTCAGAACTCGCCCGAGAGGCGGAGCGCATAGCCGCCCGTCGTCAGCATGAAGCCGGAGGCGATCAGCCGGTCGCGCATGGCATCGTCGACCGGCTTCACCGCCAGCTCGATCTGGTAACGCCCGTCTTCGTAGAGCCGGACGTTGAGCGCCTCCAGGCCCGACTGGCTGACCAGCGGCAGCAGCAGCGCGCCCTGGTCGCAGCGGGCATTGCCGGTGAGCCCGCCCGGCAGCGCGACGCCGCCGACGTCGCCGGCGATGGTCGCCTTCACCACCCCCTCGGCGCTGGTGCACAGCCCATCGGCGAAGTGGGCGGTGACGTCGCCAAGGTCGACCGAGCCGATCGGAAGCGGCGCGAACACGGTGCCGACGTCGAGCACCCCGCTGAGGTCGTCGATTCCGAAGCGGTTGCGCGCCATCGTCGCCGAGCCTTCGAAGCGGCGCTGCTCGTCGGTGCGCTCGAGATCGACCCGGGCGCGGCCGACGAACAGCGGCAGCGTCCTGAGGCTGGCGCTGAGGTCGCCGAGCGCGACCGAGCCGAACTGGGCTTCGCTGAGCGCGCCGAGCCAGATGCTGCCCTTGGCTTGCCGGGCCGCGAAGCCGCGCTCGTCGAGCGCCAGCCAGTCGAGCACGAGCCGCAGCGGCAGCAACGCCACCAGCGCGAACAGGAAGGCGACGAAGAAGAAGAGCGTGCGCCCGAGCGGCAGCCGGATCCGCATCACCCGCCCCTCGCCCGGAACGTGACCGTCACCGACAGCGTCTGATCGCTGTTGGTGGTGGCGGTGAGCCGCTCGACGATCAGCCGCTCGCGCGCCTCCATCTGGCCGACCCAGCCGAAGAAGGCCTGCGGGCGCACCGCCGGGACCACCAGGGTCGCCTGGTTGACGCCTTCGCGGTCGACCCGCGCGACGGGGAAGCCGGCCTCGGTCGCCGACTGGTTGAGCAGGGTGTCGAGCGGGGCGGTCAGCGGCGGCGCAGCGCTTTGCTCCAGGCCGGCGACGGTGCGGACCTGCGCGCGCGCCTCCGCGAGCTGGAGCACCGCCTCGCCGTGCCGCTCGCGCGCCCGCGACAGGGCGTCGTTGAGCGGCCGGATGACGAGCAGCCAGGCCAGCACCACCGCGCTCAGCCCGAACATCGCCAGCAGCAGCCGCTGCTCGCGAAGCGTCCGCGTCCGCCACCAGTCTCGCATGGTCTCGTTCATCGGCTTCGCACCATGATGTCGGCGGTCGGGCGGCCGCCGCCGGTCCGCATCGCCCCCACCTCCGGGTCGAAGCCTGCCGCCTCGATCCGCGCCTCCACGCCGGCGATCGTCGCGGCGCTGTCGCCCTGCACCGTGATCCGCATGCTGCCGTCGCGGTCGTAGGAGAGGGCGGTGAGCTCGGCGTTGGGGGTCGCCCGAAGCGCCGCGAACACCGCCGAGGCGAGCGCGCCGTAGCCGGGCCCGCTGCCGCGCAGGTCCGCCAGCCGCCGCTCCAGCCGCGCCGGAGCGTCGGCGGCCGCACCGCCGCCCGGCAGGGCGCCTGCCGCGACCCGGTTCGCCTCCTCCTCGAGCGCGTCGGCGGCGTAGGTGTAGCGCCAGATCGACACCAGCTGGATGGCGAAGCTCACCACCAGGATGGCGAGCAGCAGCATCGCCAGCCGCCGCACCAGCTTCCATTCGATCTTCCAGCGCCGCCGCTTGGCGAACGCGCCCTGGCGAAGGTTGACGGGGGGTCGGGCGATCGCCTCGAAAAGGCCGGATTCGAACGCCTCCGGCGCCAGCGTCTCGACCGGCGCATCGGCGACGACCAGGCCCGCCAGCTCGGGCTCGATGCTGAACGCGTCGCTGGGACCGCGATAGAGCGGCACATCGCCGCGGTCGAAGCGGACGAAGCCCTCGCGCGGCGGCGTCAGCAGCAGCGGCTCGGGAAGCACCAGGTCCGGATCGAGCCCCTCCGCCTGCAGCCGCCCCAGCCAGCCCGCCATCGCCAGCGCCGGCACCAAAGCCACCGCGCGCAGCGTACCGCCGTCCGTCTCCGAGCCCACCGCGACATGCATGTCGGCAAGCGGCTGCGCGGTCACCTCGGACGCCATCAGCCGAGCGGCGGCGGCCGCCTGAGCGGGCGCGAGGACCGCCGGAAGCTCGAGCCAATGCAGCGCCACCGCCTCTCCCGGAACGATCGCGGCGACGCCGATCGGCCGCGCCGTCTCGGGGTCGACCAGCGGCGGCAGGCCCTCCACCCCGGAGCCGCGGCCGACGATCTGGCGGCCGCGCAGGTGCAGCCATCCCTCGATCTCGTTGCGCGTGTCGAGGAAGATGAGAAGCGCGTCGCTCAATCGTCCCCTCCCCAGCGCCTCGCCACCACCCGCGCCGGCGCGATGCGGGCGTCGACCAGTGCGGTCTCGACGAGCTCCGCCCCCCGCAGCTCGACGCGCAGGTCGAGCGCGAACCATCTGGTTCTTAGCTGAGGTTGGAGCTGCACGTCGAGGGGAAGGAGCAGCCCGGCCAGCTGCGGCGCCTGGTAGAAATCGGTGAGGCTGCCCCAGCCCGAGGCGGGCCGCCCGGCGATCACCGTTCGCGCCGCATCGAGCGAGAGCTGCGCGGGCGCGAGCATCGCCAGCAGCGGCGCCTGGTCGGGCGACAAGGTGTTGATGTTGATCGGCGACAGCTCGGTGGTCGGCAGCGCGCACAGCCAGGGCCGCGCCGCCGCGTAAATCTCCGGAGTCATTCCGGCGACCGCGCGCAGCTCGCTCACCTCGGCGAACAAGGTGTTGCCGGCGCGATAGGGCTGCTCGGCGCCGATATAGTCGCGGTCCTCGGCGCCGGCGCGGCTTGGATTCTGGTCGGCGTCGACCCAGTCGCCGGCGCCCTCGGCGATCCGCCGCGCCGTCCCCTCCGGCACTTCGAGCAGCCGCAGCAGGGTGGTGAACTGCGCCACCCCCGCCGCGCGCGGAGTCAGCGCGGTCGGCTGCGCGCCGTCGGCGACGCTGTTGATGTTGAAGCAATTGCCGCCGTCGCGGATCGTCGCCTCGGCGAGCCCGCCGCCGGGCATCGGCAGTTGACGGCTCTCGCCGTTCCAGCCGCCGGCGAGCGTGGTCCGATCCGGGCTCGCCGCGATCAGATCGTCGATCTGGAGCGCGAGCAGCGACTCGATCCCGATCGCGAAGGCGCGCGCCTGGTCGAGCCCGGCGCTGTTGACGGCGAGCGCGGTCGACAGCCGCAGCTTCTCGAGCGCGGCGGCGGTGAGCGCGCCCATCACCGCGACCAGCAGCAGCACGGCCAGCAGCGCCGCTCCGCGTTCGTGGGCGGGCGCGATCAAACCGCCGTCCCGACCAGGAAAAGCTGGCGAACCGAGCCGTGGCCCTCGACCTCGGCCACCAGCTCGACGGCGAGCGGCATGTCGGTGAGCCGTGTCGCGTCCCAGCGTTCGCGCCACTGACCGTCGCGGTCGCGGTAGCGCAGGCGCAGCCGCCGAACGCCGCCGACGATCGTCACCGGCTCCGACGCCGCCGCGCCGTCGACGAAGCGGTAGGCCCGGCGCTGAAGCCGGTCGCCGTCCAGCCGGTACTCCACCTTCTGCAGCGACGGCCGGGCGGCGCCGTCGAGATTCTCCCAGCCGCGCCGGACCAGCGAGAGCAGCACCGCCTCCCCCTGCCCCGTCCCGCCCGCAAACGCGGCGTGGCTCGCGCCGGCCTCGTCGCGCGCGATGCGCGGCGCCGCCTGGGCGAGATCGCTGGTGAGCAGCGCCCCCGCCCGCCGGATCTCCGCCAGCGCTCCCAGCCGCGCGTCGGCGGCGTCCTGCGCCCGCACGCTGAATGAGAGCAAGGCCACGCCCGCCGCCGACAGCATGCCGAAGATGAGCAGCGCGACGAGCAGCTCGACAAGCGTGAACCCCGAATCCCCTGCGCGTCTCACGTCGCGGCCTTGCGGAAGATCGTCAGCGTCGCGCCCTCCGGCCCGAGCTGGCCCTGCACGCGGATCACGATCTGCTGGATGCGCGGCTCGGGCGAGCGGCCGGTATCGCGGGTCCAGGTCCAGGTCCGGCCGGCATTGGCCACCTGGCCGCTCTGGCGCCCGAATGGCGGCGGCGCCGGATCGGTGAGCGTCTCGACCGCCAGGTTGCGCGCGACGATCTGCGCGACCGCCTGGTCCTGGAGCCGGGCGGCGTTGGTCACGACGGCGCCTTCGAGCCGAAGCAGGGCCAGCGCGGCAAGGCTGAAGATGGCGAGGGCCACCAGCATCTCGACCAGGGTGAAGCCCGCCTCCCGGCGCTCAGGCGTCGACATCGATCTTGCCGTCCTGCGCGATCGTCACCACCACCTGCTCGCCGTCGCGGGCGAGCGTCACCGTCGCCGGATCGGCCATGCCGGTCGAATCGAACACGATCCGCGACGTCTCGCCTCCGCCGACCGCCGCCTGCACCCCCTCGCCCCATTGGTATTCGACGAAGGGACGGGCGTTCAGCGCCTCCCATTCGCGCCGGGTGCGGCGGTCGAAGCCGTAGCCGGCGGCGGTCACCCGAACCGCCATCGCGCGCGAATCGATCACCGCCCGGTCCTGCGCCGCCTTGGCGCGGGCCGCGAAGCGCTCGGCCTCGGCGGCCAGGCTGCCGCGCGGATCGGGCATGGCGATGATCACGGCGGCCGACATGAGGCCGAAGATGGTGAGAACGATCAGCAGCTCGACGAGCGTGAAGCCGCGCTCGCGCGCCGGCGGTCGCGCCCGGGCGCAGGCCCGGGCCCATGGATCCCCGCCGGCGCGGGGATGGAAATAGCGTGCCGTTGGCCCGTTATTTCCAGTTGCCGATGTCAGCATCGTCGCCCTCGCCCCCTTCGCGGCCGTCGGCGCCGTAGGAGTAGATGTCAAAGACGCGGCCCTCCCTGCCCGGCGCGGCGTAGCGATAGGGGTTGCCCCAGGGGTCGTCCGGCAGCCGCTTGACGTAACCCTCGCTGACCAGCGCCTGCAGCCCCTGGTCGCCCGACGGATAATCCATCTTGCTCAGCCGGTACATCTCGGCCGCCTGCTCGAGCAGGGCGACGTCGGCCTCGGCCTTCTTCATCCGCGCCGTGTCCTGCGCCGGCATGACGTTGACCACCACCACCGTGGCGAGCAGGCCGATGATGACGATCACCACCATCAGCTCGACGAGCGTGAAGCCGCTTTCGCCTCGCCTTTGATCGTCATTACGAGGAGCGTGGCGACGAAGCACTCCAGCCCTCGATACCTCGATCGCTTCGCTTCGCTCCCAATGACAGGGGCCTTCAGTTCTCATCTTCAAACCCCTCCAGCGAGCGTGTCCAGTTGCAGAATGGGGAGCAGGATCGACAATACGATCAGCGCCACGATCGCTCCCATGACGACGATGATCGCCGGCTCGAGCAGCGACAAGGCGGTGGCGGTGAAGCTGTCGAACTCGCGCTCCAGATAATCGGCGGCGCGCTCCAGCATGATGTCGAGCTTGCCCGACGCCTCGCCCGAGGCGGCCAGATAGACCAGCAAGGGCGGGAACACCCCAGAGCGCCGAAGCGCGGCGGAGAGGCTTCCGCCGGTGCGGATCGCCTCGGTGATGTCCGAGGAAGCCGCGCGCAGCGCCCTGTTGTGCACCGTCTGCGTGGTGAGCCTGAGGCCCTCCAGCAGCGGCAGCCGGCTCGCGACCATGGTCGAGAGCGTGCGCGCCATCCGCGCCGCGTGCAGATCGCGCAGCAGCCGCCCGAGCAGTGGAAAGCGCAGCAGCTGGCGGTCGAAGCGGAGCCGCAGAGTCTCGTCCTGCAGCGCCCGCCCAACGAGCAGAGCGATGGCCACCAGCCCCAGCGCCAGCGCCCACCACCAGCCGGCGAGGAATTCGGAAAGCCCGATCACGATCCGGGTGAGCAGCGGCAATTGCTGGCCGACATCGTCGAACTGCTCGACCACCTTGGGCACGACGAAGATCATCAGCGCCATCACCACGAAGCTCGCCACGATCGCCAGGATCACCGGATAGGCGAGCGCGCTCAGCACCTTGCTCCTCACCACCGCCTGGCGCTCGAGCAGGTCGGCAAGCCGCTCCAGGATCTGCGGCAGGGTGCCCGATCCCTCGCCCGCCGCGACCATCGCCCGGTAGAGCGGGGGGAAGCTCGCCGCCTCGCGGGTCATCGCCTCCGACAGCCGCCGTCCCTCGACCACCGCGCCGTGCACCGACAGCAGGATGTGCCGGACCCGCTCCTGCTCGCCCTGCCGGGCGATCGTCCGCAGCGATTCCTCGAGCGGGCTGACCGTCACCAGGGTCGCGAGCTGGCGCGTGAACAAGGTGAGCTGCTTGCCGCTGAGCTTGCTTCGGAACAGCGACCGGCGCGACAGCAAGGGCGGCGCCACCGTCCCCGTCGCGGGCTCCATCCGAACCACATAGAGCTTGCGCGCGTCGAGGGTGGCGCGGGCGTCCTCCACGCTCGCCGCCCTCACCGACCCCCGCCGCTCGCGGCCGGCGGTGTCGAGCGCCAGATAGTCGAAATCAGACATGCTCGGTTTCGCGCCGCGAAATCCTGACAGCTTCCTCCGCGGTCGTCACCCCCTCGCGCACCAGCGAGCGCACCGCCGCGCCGAGATTGGGAGCGTTGCGGAAGGCGTGCCCCGCGATCGCCGCTTCGTCGCCGCCGACGTTGATCAGCCGGCGGATCGTCTCGTCGACGCGCACCGCCTCGAACACGCCGATCCGCCCCTTGTAGCCGCTGTTGCCGCATTCCGGGCAGCCGCGCGCCTCGTAGATGATCGTGCCGCTGTCGAAGCCGAGCAGCGCGCTGACCGATCCGGTCGCCTGCACCGGCGCCCGGCAGGCGGGACAGAGCCGGCGCACCAGCCGCTGCGCGATCACCGCGCGCAGCGTCGAGGCGAGCAGGAACGGCTCGATCTTCATGTCGCGCATGCGCGTGATCGCTCCGACCGCGTCGTTGGTGTGCACGGTCGAGAGGACGAGGTGGCCGGTGAGCGAGGCCTGGACGGCGATGTCGGCGGTCTCGCGGTCGCGGATCTCGCCGACCATCACCACGTCCGGGTCCTGGCGCAGGATCGCGCGCAGGCCGGTGGCGAAGCTGAAGCCGACCTTGGCGTTGACCTGGGTCTGGCCGACGCCCTCCACCGCATATTCGACCGGGTCCTCGACGGTGAGGATGTTGCGGGTGCCGTCGTTGAGCGTCCGCAGGCCCGCATAGAGCGTCGTCGTCTTGCCGGACCCGGTCGGGCCGGTGACGAGGACGATGCCGTTCGGCTCGGCGAGCGCCTCGAGGTAGATCTTGTGGATCGTCGGCGGCATTCCGAGCACGTCGAGGTCGATGCCGGCATTCTCGGTGTCGAGGATGCGCAGCACGACCCGCTCGCCGGCCCGGCTCGGAAGGGTGGAGACGCGCACGTCGAGCAATTTGCCGCCGAGCGTCAGGCCGATCCGGCCGTCCTGCGGCACCCGCCGCTCGGCGATGTCGAGCCGCGCCATCACCTTGATCCGGCTGACCACCACCGGAGCGACGTGCGAAGGCATCCGGAGCGTCTCGCGAAGCACGCCGTCGACGCGCATCCGGATGACGAGGCCGCTCTCATAGGGCTCGATATGGATGTCGGAGACGCCCTGCCGGGCGGCGTCGGCGATGATGCCGTTGATCAGCCGGATGGCGGGCGCGTCGTCGGCGCTGTCGAGCAGATCGTCGGCGGTCGGAAGGTCGCTGGCGAGCGAGCTCAGTTCGTCGCCGACGCCGAACGAACCCGCCGCTTCCTGGTGATCGAAGGCGTAGCGTTCGGAGAGGATCCGGTCGAACTTGTCGGGCGGCATGAACCGGATCTGGAAGGATCGGGCGAGGTAGCGCCGAACCTCGATCAGAGCGCGCGGATCGCCGCCCTCGCGCACCGCGACCAGCAAGCGTCCGTTCTCTTCCCCGAGCAAAGCGACCCCGAAGCGCTTGGCGAACGGATAGGAGATGTTGACGGGCAGCGGCGCCTCGCCGGCCGCGGCGGCCGCGGCGGCCGGGCCGGCCTCGCCGGACCCGTTGGCGCCGCGGCCCTCGATCATCTGTTCACCCCGCTCGGCGGCGGCGGCGGTACGATCTGGTCGCCGGCCCGGACCGCGGGCGCGTAGGCGCTCGGATCGAGCGGCGGCGGCGTGGGCGGCGGCGGCCCCGGCGGCACCATGCCCATATATTCGCGCAGCAGTTCGTCCAGGCTCGGCTCGGCATCGGGATTCTGGAGATACTGCCGCTCGCGGATATAGCCGTAGCGCCGGTCGGTCATCGCCCGCGCATCGGCCCGCGAGCGCAGGATGGTCGGGCGGATGAACACCATCAGATTGGTCTTGTTTCGCGCGCGCGCCTTGGACTTGAACAGATTGCCGAGCACCGGCAGGTCGCCGAGGAAAGGGATCTTCTCGATCGTGCGGCGTTCATTGTCGTCGAGCAGCCCGCCGATCCCGACGACCTCGCCGTCGTCGACCGTGATCGTCGTCTCGATCTCGCGCTTGTTGAGGATGAGGTCGGCCGAGTTGCGCGACACCGGCCCCGAAATCGAGCTCACTTCCTGGCGGATGTCGAGCTTGATCGCGCCGCCGACGTTGATCTGCGGCTTCACCTCCAGCGTGATGCCGACATTCTGGCGCTGCACCGTCCGGAACGCATTTTCGAAATTGTTCGACAGCGCCTCGCCGGTCGTGATCGGTATCTCCTGCCCGACCAGGATCCGCGCTTCCTGGTTGTCCAGCGTCATGATCGACGGGGTCGACAGGATGTTCGACTTGTTGTCGGACTTCACCGCGTTGACGATCGCGCCGAAGATGGCGTTGCCGGCGCGGAACGCCATTCCGCCGATGCCGCCGCTCGCGCCGAGTATCTCCGCCGCCGCCGCCTCCTGCAGCGTATCGGCCAGGGTCGAGTTCTGGGTGGTGGTGACGACCTGCCCGTTGACGGTGGTCGTGGTGGTGCGCAGGTCCTCCGCCGCGACCGCGCCGGCCACGGTCAGGATGTTCGGGTTGGCGTTCGAATAATTCGTGACGGCGAACGGGATGTTGCTGCCCCTGGTGCCGGCGAGCAGCAGTTGCACGCCGAGCTGCTTGGCGGCCTGGTCGGCGATCTCGACGATGATCGCCTCGACCAGCACCTGCTCGCGGCGCGTGTCGAGCTGGCGGATGACCTCGCCGAGCATGCGCTGGACGTCGTTGGGCGCGGCGATGACGATCGCGTTCGCGCCCTCGAAGCGGGTGACGACGGCGCCGCGGGCGCTGAGCCCCCCCGCCGACCCCGTGCTGGTGACGCTGGTGGTCTGCGGCTCCGGCGCGGCGGCGGGCGCCGGCCGCAGGCCGGTCGGCGTGCGGACGGTCGCGGGCGCGGGCGCGGCGCCGGAAGTGATGGTCGCGGTCTGGCCGAGCAGCTGCTGAAGCACCGGCAGCAATTGCTGGGCGTCGGCATGTTCGAGGAAGATGACCCGGATCTCGGTGCCGTTGGCGGCTCGGCGGTCGAGGTCGCGCGCGACCGACAGCAGACGGCTGACGGTGGCGGCATCGCCGCGCAGCGCGATCGAGTTCGAGCTGTCGATCGGCACCACCGAGACGCCGGCCCGTCCGCCCTCGCCCGAGGCGACCAGCGCCCCGAGCGCCTCGGCGATCTCGCGCGCGCCGGCATTCTGGAGCGCAAGCACCTGGGTGGCGGCGGTGTCGCGGTCGATACCGGCGATGATCTGGCGGATGCGCGCGACGTTGTCCGCGAAGTCGGCGATCACCACCGAGTTGCGGCTGGCGGTGACGGAGCCCTCGCGGCTGACCAGCGGCCGCACCGCCTCGAGCGCCTGGGCGGCGTCGATGCTGCGCAGCCGGACGATCTCGGTGACGAAGCCGTTGGGGCTGGCGCGGCCGATGCGCCCGCCGGTCGAGGCGGCGCTCGCCGCCGGCGCGATCCGCAGCGACCCGCCCGGCCCGGACACGGCGACGAGGCCGTTGGCGCGCAAAGTCGACAGGAACACCTCGAAATATTCGGAGCGCGACAGCGGCCGCTGGGTCACGACCGACACCTTCCCCTGCACCGACTGGTCGATGATGAAGGTTCGCCCCGTCACCCGCGCCGCATCCTCGATGAAGGCGCGGATGTCGGCCTCGCGCAGGTTCAGCACATATTGCGAGGAGGCCGGCTCCAGCGGCGCCGAGGCGAGCAGCAGCGCGAGTGCGAGCGAAAGCCGCTTCATTGCCCGACCCTCATCCGCAGCGGCACGGTTCGCCCGCCGCGGTCGACCTCGACGCTGACCTCGCCGCGCGTGATCTGCCCGGCCAGCGCGCGCGCCTGATCCGCCGACGTGATCCGCCGGCCATTGACCGACAAGATCACGTCCCCCGGCGCGAGCCCCGCGGCCCGGAAGAGCTCGCCGCTGCCCTGCGGCTGGACGGCGACCCCGGTGACCTGGCCGTCGCTCAGCCGCGGCTGGAACTGGATCTGCGAGGTGATCGAGCCGTTCGACGCGGCCGGCGGCGGCGGCGCGGGCGGCGATGCATTGAACAGCGTCGGCCCGGACGCGCTCGCCGGCGGGCCGCTCGGAGTCACCACCGTCGCCGAGGAGGATTGATCGAGGAACAATTGCTCGGGCGTCCCGCCGCGGTTGATCGTGACGTTGTCGAAGCCGACCGCGACCAGGGTTACGCCCGGAACGATCTCCTCCCCCACCGCGAAGCTGCGCTGCAGCCCCTCGGGCGTGCTG
>DASWSP010000104.1:0-4513 GCA_036402575.1 Allosphingosinicella sp.
GGCAGGATCTGGTCGAGTGGCAGCTGCGCGTCGCGAGCGGGGAGCCGCTGCCGAAGAAGCAGGACGAGCTCAGCATCAACGGCTGGGCGATGGAAGCGCGGCTGTACGCGGAGAATCCCGCAACTGGGTTCTTGCCCAGCACAGGT
Source organism: Allosphingosinicella sp. (assembly GCA_036402575.1). Classification (GTDB taxonomy): domain Bacteria; phylum Pseudomonadota; class Alphaproteobacteria; order Sphingomonadales; family Sphingomonadaceae; genus Allosphingosinicella. Next base: position 147 of record DASWSP010000104.1, read on the forward strand.
CGACTGGACTTCCTGGTGCTGCCGGAGGATCTTCGCGTCGATACCGGGGTGGATGAGGGCGACGAAATCTCGCCTTTCTACGACCCCATGATTGCGAAGCTTATCGCGGCAGGCAACTCCCGCGAAGAAGCGCGCCAACGCTTGCTTGAAGGATGCCGCGGGACCGCCTGCGAGCCTGTGCACACCAATGCCTACTTCCTGGCGCGGCTGCTGGAGCGGGAGGAGTTCGCGACGGGCGACGTGCAGACCGGCTTTATTGCTTCGCACTTTGATACTCTGAGCGCGAAACCAGAACCGAGCTCCGATCTACTTCAGCTCGCCGCCGAACAGATTATCTATCAAGACGCTTTTGTGAATGGTCGTGTCGGTGATGCTGATTACGACTTGCTTCGGGGTCTCCGGGGGTTTCGGCTCAACGCCGAGCGGGACGAGGATGTTCGGCTGACAGTGAACGGTGAGCCGGTCATCGTCCGCTTCGACGATGACGATCGACAACTGAATGATGCGACCGACGCCACTCCCGGCTGGACACATCTCAGCGGAGAGTTTGTGTTCTTCGAGAATGGCGCGGCATTCGCCGTCAGCGCCCAGCGGGTGGATGCAGGGGCAGCAGGCAGCGCGGCTTCCGATGGGGCATTGATCTCGCCCATGCCCGGACGGATTATCGCTGTCGATGCTCGGCAGGGGGATGGTGTGAAGAAGGGGCAGAAGCTGGTGACGCTCGAGGCGATGAAGATGGAGCATAGCCTCACCGCGCCGTTCGATGGCATCGTCGCGGAACTCAATGCAGCCGAGGGGGCGCAGGTGACGGAAGGGACCTTGCTGGTGCGGATCGAGAAGGGGGATGGGGCGTGAATCCGGTCTCCGTTCGCATTTGGGAGACCTCCCACTGATGGCAGGGCGTTTTTTCGAAGAATGGACGATCGGCGACCGATTGAGCCACCAGCCGCACCGCACCGTCACCGAGGCGGACAACCTCCTCATTTCCGCGCTCACCCACAATCCGCAGCCGCTGCACCTCGACGCCGTCTATGCGGCCGGCACCGAGTTCGGCCGGATCGTGGTCAACGGCACTTTCACCTTCGCGCTGATGGTCGGGCTGTCGGTCGGCGACACCACGCTTGGGACGCTCGTCGCCAACCTCGGCTACGACAAGGTGCGGATGCCCAAGCCGGTCTTCATCGGCGACACGTTGCGCGCCGAGACCGAAGTGATCGCGCTCAAGGACAGCAATTCGCGGCCCGAGGCCGGGATCGTCACCTTCGAGCACCGCCTGTTCAACCAGCAGGACGAGCTGGTCTGCGTATGCGAGCGTACCGCGCTGATGCAGCGGGGGCCGGCATGAATTTCCTCCTCGCCCCGGACCCGATCCGGGGTCCGTCTCGCGGCGGCCGTTTTATCGATGAAGGTGACCTATGAGGCTGCGCTCGCTTTTGTTCGTTCCCGGGGACCGGCCGGACCGGATGGAAAAGGCGCTTCGCCTCGGCGCCGACGCGCTGATCCTCGACCTTGAGGATGCGGTCGCTCCCGCCGCCAAGCCCGAGGCGCGCCGGGCCGTGGCGGCATTCCTTTCCGCCCATCCGACCAGCGCCTTGTGGGTGCGGATCAACCCCATCGACGGGCCGGAATGGGAGCGGGACCTGCAGGCGATCCTGCCGGCCCGGCCCGACGGGATCGTGCTGCCCAAGGCCGAGGGCGGCGCGTCTGTCACCGAGCTCGCGCACAGGCTCACCGAGCGCGGCAACGCGACCGCGCAGATCCTCGCCATCGCGACCGAGACTCCGGCGGCTTTGTTCCAGCTGGGGACGTTCGGCGGGGTCAAGCGCCTCGCCGCGCTGACCTGGGGCGCGGAGGACCTGCCGGCGGCGGTCGGGGCGACCACCTCGCGCGAAGAGGACGGCCGCTTGACGCCGCCTTACGAGGTCGCCCGTGCGCTCTGCCTGTTCGGCGCGGCGGCGGCCGGCGTGGCGCCGATCGAGACGGTCTATCCGGCCTTCCGCGACCTCGACGGTCTCGCCGCCTACGCCGCCCGCGCCCGCCGCGACGGTTTCGTCGGGATGATGGCGATCCATCCCGACCAGGTGCCGGTGATCAACGCCGCCTTCACCCCGAGCGAAGCCGAAGTGGCGCACGCCCGCGCCGTGATCGCGGCGTTCGAGGCCAATCCGGGCGCCGGCGCGCTGTCGCTCGACGGGCGGATGATCGACCGGCCGCACCTCGTCCAGGCCCAGCGCACCCTCGCCGCCGCTCGATGAGGCCGGGCAAGCAACGCGTTCTTTTCACCGTGTCGAAACGACATAAAGGAGTAACGTCGCCGGCAACGAACGACGATCGTGGAGAGATGCCATGAGAGCCGCCTTGGTCCTTCTCGCCGCCGCACCGATCGGGGCCGCCTCGGCCGCTCCCGCCGTCGCCGCCCAGGAAGGGCCGGCCGGCGGGGCGATGGCGCTCGACCCCGCCTGCACCGCCGAAGGCAAAAGGAGCGGCGAACGCCGGGCGATCGGCCGCGACGGCGCCGACGGCGTCAGCCTGGAGCGGCGGACGGGCATGGAGACGATCGACGTCAGCCTCCTTCGCTGCGGCTGAGGGCTTGCTGCCGGCGAGCGCCGCCACCGCCGGCGGCTTCGTGCTCGGCGCGATCATCGGCAGCTTCCTTGCCGCCATGCTGATCCGGTGGCCGCAGGGCCGCTCGGTCGCGCGCGGGCGATCGCACTGCGACCGCTGCGGCCGCGGCCTCGGCGCGCTCGACCTGGTGCCGATCCTCTCCTTTTTCCTGGCGCGCGGCCGCTGCCGCCAGTGCGGCGCGGCGATCGACCGGCGGCACCTGGCGGTCGAGGCGGGGGCGGCGCTGATCGGGCTCACGGCGATCTTCGCGCACCCGCTGCCGCTGGCCGCCTTCACGGCGCTGTTCGGCTGGTGGCTGTTCCTGCTCGCCGCGCTCGACGTCGAGCATCACTGGCTGCCCGACCGGCTGACTCTGCCGCTGGCGCCGGCCGGCCTTGCCGTCGCCTGGATCGGGATCGGGCCGCCGCTCGAGGAACGGCTGATCGGCGCCGCGGCGGGGTTCCTGGTGCTGGCGGCGATCGGCCTCGGCTACCGCTGGCTGCGCGGGCGCGAGGGGCTCGGCTGGGGCGACCCCAAGCTGCTGGCGGCGATCGGCGCCTGGCTCGGCTGGCAGCCGCTGCCGCTGGTGCTGGCGGGGGCGGGGATGCTCGGCCTGGCGGCGGTGCTGCTGATGCGGCTGCGCGGGCGCGCCGTCGCGGCGACCGACCGGCTGCCGCTCGGCGCGCTGATGGCGCTCGCGGCCTGGCCGATCTGGCTGCTGAGCGCGCGCTAGCCGGCGAGCGCAGCCGGACCGACATCGCACCTGCGCTGGGTCCCAGGCTCAACCCCGGCATGTCTTCCACGCTGCAAGGAAAAAGGCGGATCGGGGCTCTCGTTCAGCGGCGGTATAGGCGGCTTGCCGTAAGTATCCGAATTCGGGCGGCGCGGTTCCCTAGACACGCCGCCCGAACCTTCTGCGGCCCCGCTCAGTCCCAGCGCCAGGGCCGCTCCCTGAACCATTTGGTGACGATATATTTGGTGCCCGAGCGCACCTTCATCCCGTGGTGAAGGGTGTTTGGATTGACCTGGCCGTCCGGCGTGAGGTTGTTCCACGCCAGCAGCTTTCCGGTCTCCGGCTGAACCGTCTTGTCGATCGTCTTGAAGCGGGTGGCGCCGCCCGCTTTGGGCTCGTTGAGGTAGATCATCACGGTCCAGGTGCGCTGGCCGGTCGCGGCGCAATAGCGTTCATAGTCGGCGCCGTACGGCTCGAAATAATCCGTGTGCGCCTTGAACTCCTGGCCGAGCGCGTAGCGCTGGCCCTGGAGCGGCTCGCCGTGGGCGGGATCGAGGCCGGTGAGCTCGGCGATGCTGGCGTTGAGTGCGGAGACGTCGGGGTTGGCGGAGTCGAGGTCGCAGGTCTCGCTGGTGCGGAACTGGGCATCGCCCAGATCGTCAGCCAGCGTCGAGGGCCGTCGCCGCTCGTCGATCAGGGCGATGATGCGCCGGCAAGGCTCGGGATCGAGGAAGCCGCGCTTGATGAACAGGTTGAGCCTGGGACTGGGAACCCGCTGTACTCCCGGCATCCCGGCGAGGCGTTCGGCTACCTGCATGAGCCGAGTCTAATTGCGGTAACGCGCGGGCAACAGCCCGATTTGCCGGCAGCTGGAGAAAAGACGCAGTCCCGACGAGGCCGTTGCCGGCGCCCCTGCGCACCGGCGGCGCGCGATCCGCCGCCTGCCGCCGCCGGGCTGGTCAGATAGCTGTCACGATTCTACGATTCGTGTGTCATAATGCGTGCTTAGGGGCTTGGGGGGAGTAACCGA
>DASWSP010000105.1:0-17359 GCA_036402575.1 Allosphingosinicella sp.
CGGCGACGCTGGCGATGATGTGGACGCCGAGCACGCGGTCGGTGCGGGCGTCGGCGATGACCTTGACGAAGCCGTCCGTGTCGCGATTGGTCTTCGCCCGGCTGTTGGCCATCATCGGGAACTTGCCCGTCTTTATCTCGATGCCCTCGGCCTCCAGATCTTCGGTGGTTTTGCCGACCGAGGCGATCTCCGGATAGGTGTAGACGACCGACGGGATCACCTCGTGATTCACGATCCCGGTCTGGCCCGCAATGTTCTCGGCGACGGCGATGCCCTCGTCCTCCGCCTTGTGGGCGAGCATCGGCCCCGGCGTCACGTCGCCGATCGCCCAGATGCCGGGAACCTTGGTGCGGAAGCTGTGATCGACCTCGATCATGCCGCGGTTGTTGACCTGCACGCCGGCCTTCTCGAGCGCGAGCCCTTCCGTGTTCGGGCGCCGGCCGATCGAGACGAGCACATGCGTCGCCTCCAACGTCTCGGCGGCGCCGCCCTTGGCGGGCTCCACCGTGACGGTCGTCGCCTTGCCGTTGCGCTCGACGCCGGTCACCTTCGTGCCGGTGCGGATCTCGAAGCCCTGCTTCTTGAAGATCTTGCTGGCTTCCTTGCGGACCTCGCCGTCCATGCCCGGCAGGATCTCGTCGAGGAACTCGACCACGGTGACCTTCGCCCCGAGCCGCCGCCAGACCGAGCCGAGCTCGAGCCCGATCACGCCGCCGCCGATCACGACCAGGTGCCCCGGCACCTCCGGCAGCTGGAGCGCGCCGGTGGAATCGACCACCACCTCATTGTCGATCTCGACGCCGGGCAGCGGCGTCACCGACGAACCGGTGGCGACGACGATGTTCCTGGCGGTGTAGCTCTTGCCGGCGACGTCGATGCTGTTCTTGCCGGTGAAGGCGGCGCGGCCCTTCAGCCACTCGACCTTGTTCTTCTTGAACAGGAAGGCGATGCCGCCGGTCAGCTCCTTCACCGCCTTGGCCTTCTCGGCGTGCATCGCGCCGAGATCGAGCTCGACCGAGCCGAGCTTCACTCCGAACTTGGCGAGCGTGCCGTGGTTCGCCTCCTCGAACAGCTCGGAAGCGTGGAGCAAAGCCTTGGAAGGGATGCAGCCGACATTGAGGCAGGTGCCGCCGAGCGTCTCGCGGCTCTCCACGCACGCCGTCTTGAGCCCAAGCTGCGCCGCCCGGATCGCCGCCACATAGCCGCCCGGGCCGGAGCCGATCACAATGAGGTCGAAGTCAGTCTCTGCCATTTCGATGTTCCTAGAGGTCGATCAGCAGCCGGGTCGGGTCCTCGATCGCTTCCTTCATCCGGACGAGGAAGGTGACCGCCTCGCGGCCGTCGACCAGGCGGTGGTCGTAGCTGAGCGCCAGATACATCATCGGCCGCGCCACGATCTGCCCGTCCTTCACCACCGGCCGCTCCTCGATGCGGTGCATGCCGAGCACGGCCGATTGCGGCGGGTTGATGATCGGCGTCGACAGCAAGGAGCCGAACACGCCGCCGTTGGAGATGGTGAAGGTGCCGCCCTGCATCTCCTCCATCTTCAGCGTGCCGTCCTTGGCGCGCCGTCCGAAGTCGGCGATCGTCTTCTCGATATCGGCGAAGCTCAGCCTGTCGGCGTTGCGGATCACAGGGACGACGAGGCCGTTCGGCGCCGATACCGCCACCGAGACGTCGAGATAGTCGTGGTACACGATCTCCTCGCCTTCGATAGCGGCGTTGACGCTGGGGACATCGCGCGCCGCGAGCGCGGCCGCCTTCACGAAGAAGCCCATGAAGCCGAGTCGGATGCCGTGCTTCTTCTCGAACAGATCCTTGTACTTGTTGCGGGCCGCGATGACCTCGCTCATGTCGACGTCGTTGAACGTCGTCAGCAACGCGGCCGTGTTCTGCGCTTCCTTGAGGCGCCGGGCGATGGTCTGGCGAAGCCGAGACATCCGCACGCGTTCCTCCCGGCGTTCGCCTGCCGGAGCGGCAGGACTGAAAGCCTGGGCGGGCGAGGACGCAGGCGCTTGCGGAGCCGGCGGCGCCCGATCCGTCTTGGCGGCGGCGAGCACGTCGTCCTTGGTGAGGCGTCCGTCCTTGCCGGTGCCCTTGATCTTCGACGGATCGAGATGATGCTCGAGCACCGCGCGGCGCACCGCCGGCGACAGCGTCAGCGCGCTGTCGAGGCCGTTGCCCTCTTCGGCATGCGGCGCGGTGGGATCGGATTTGGGCGCAGGCGTTTCGCCCGGACCCGCGGGATTGGTCGGCGAGACCAGCGCTTCAGCCCTCGCGGGAGTGCCCATGCCCGCCTCGATGCGCGCGATCAGCGCGCCCACCGACACCGTCTCGCCCTCGGAGACGACCTGCTCGCCCATCGTGCCGGCCACCGGGGAAGGGACCTCGACCGCGACCTTGTCGGTTTCGAGGCTGGCGATCGGCTCGTCGATTTTCACCGGGTCCCCCGGCTGCTTGATCCACTGGCCAAGCGTCGCCTCGGTGATCGATTCCCCCAGGGTCGGTACGAGTACGTCGGTTGCCATGTTCGTCCTTCTAACCCGCCTTGCGCTGTGGCGGCGCGTCGCTGCTATGGCCGAGCGCTTCGGCAATCAAGGCCGCCTGCTCCGCCGCATGCCGCTTGGCAAGGCCGGTGGCGGGCGACGCCGCCGCGGCGCGTCCCGCATAGACAGGTCGCCCGGCGCGCCCACCGGCTTCGGCGAGGCACTCCTCGATCGGCTCCTGGACGAAGTTCCAGTAGCCCTGGTTCTTCGGCTCCTCCTGCGCCCAGATCACCTCCTCGAGGTTGGTCATGCGCTGGAGCCGAACCACCAAAGGCTCCGAGGGGAAGGGGTAGAGCTGCTCGATCCGAATGATCGCGGTGTGGCGGTCGCCCGCTTTGTCGCGCGCCTCGAGCAGGTCGTAGGCGACCTTGCCCGAGCACAGCACCAGCCGCCGCACGTCCTGGTCGGCCGGCTGGGCCGGATCGGACAGGATCCGCCGGAAGTGGCTGTCGCCGCTGAAGTCCGCGAAGTTCGAGACCGCCAGCCGGTGCCGCAGCAGCGACTTCGGAGTCATGATGACGAGCGGCTTGCGGAAATCGCGCAGCATCTGGCGCCGCAGGATATGGAAATAGTTCGCCGGGGTCGTGCAGTTGGCGACCTGGATATTGTCCTGGGCGCACAGCTGGAGGAAACGCTCGGGGCGCGCCGAGCTGTGCTCCGGTCCCTGCCCCTCATAGCCGTGGGGCAGCAGCAGCACGAGCCCGCTCGCCCGCAGCCACTTGGCCTCGCCGGCGGCGATGAACTGGTCGATCATCACCTGGGCACCGTTGGCGAAGTCGCCGAACTGCGCCTCCCACAGCACCAGTGTCTTGGGGTCGGCGATCGAATATCCATATTCGAAACCGAGCACGCCGAATTCCGAAAGCGGGCTGTCGCGCACCTCGAACCGGCCGCCCTCGACCGTGGTCAGCGGGATGTATTTGCGCCCGTCGCGCTGGTCGATCCAGACCGCGTGACGGTGGCTGAAGGTGCCGCGGCCGCTGTCCTGGCCCGACAGCCGGACGCTATAGCCCTCGTCGAGCAGCGTGCCGAAGGCGAGCGCCTCCGCCGTCGCCCAGTCGAAGCCTTCGCCGCTCTCGAACATCGCGCGCCTGGCGTCGATGATCCGGGTCAGCGTCTTGTGGACTTCCACCTCCGCGGGGATCGTCGTGACCGTACGGCCGATCCCCCGAAGCGTGTCGTCGGCGACGCCGGTCTGGACGTTGCGCCGGTCGGTCTCGGGCGTATCGGGCCTCCCGAGGCCCGACCAGCGGCCCTCGAACCAGTCAGCCTTGTTCGGCAGGTAGGTCTTGGCGGACTCGAACTCGCCTTCGAGCAGCTGGGTGAACCGGGCAATCCTGTCCTCGACCCAGGCCTGGTCGACCACGCCCTCCTCGATCAGCCGCTGCGCGTAGATCTCGGAGACGGGCGGGTGCTGGCGGATCGCCGCGTACATCAGCGGCTGGGTGAAGCTCGGCTCGTCGCCCTCATTGTGGCCGAAGCGGCGGTAGCACCACATGTCGATGACGATGTCGCGATTGAACTTCTGGCGATATTCGATCGCGAGCTTGCAGGCGAACGTCACCGCTTCCGGATCGTCGCCGTTGACGTGCAGGATCGGCGCCTGGACCGACTTGGCGATGTCGGATGGGTAGGGCGAGGACCGCGCGAACTGGGGCGAGGTGGTGAAGCCGACCTGATTGTTGATGACGAAATGGAGCGTGCCGCCGGTGCCGTAGCCGGGGAGGCCGGAGAAGCCGAAGCATTCCGCGACGATTCCCTGGCCGGCGAAAGCCGCGTCGCCGTGCAGCAGCACCGGCAGGACGAGATCGCCTTCATTGTCGCTCTTGGCGGTCTGGATCGCCCGCACCTTGCCGAGCACGACCGGATCGACCGCCTCGAGGTGGCTGGGGTTGGGAACCAGCGACATGTGCACCTCAATGCCGTCGAACGCGCGGTCCGACGAGGTGCCGAGATGGTATTTGACGTCGCCCGACCCGCCGACGTCCTCGGGGTTGGCGGAGCCGCCGGCGAATTCGCTGAAGATCACCCGGTAGGGCTTGCCCATGACGTTGGCGAGCACGTTGAGGCGGCCGCGATGGGCCATGCCGATCACGATCTCGCGAACGCCGTACTGGCCGCCATATTTGATCACGCTTTCGAGCGCCGGGATCATCGCTTCGCCGCCGTCGAGGCCGAAGCGTTTGGTGCCGACATATTTGCGCGCGAGGAACTTCTCCCACTGCTCGCCCTCGATCACCTTCTGCAGGATCGACTGCTTGCCCTCGCGGGTGAAGCGGATCGCGTTCTCCTTGCCCTCCATCCGCTCCTGGAGGAAGCGGCGCTCCTCCAGGTCGTTGATGTGCATATATTCGAGGCCGATGTTGCCGCAGTAATTGGCGCGCAGGATCTCGACGATCTCCCGCACCGTCCCCTGCTGGAGCCCGAGCGCGCCGCCCAGGTAGATGGGCCGGTCCAGCGCCGCGCCGGTGAAGCCGTGATATTCCGGGGTCAGATCGGCCGGCATCTCGGGCTTGGCCAGGCCGAGCGGGTCGAGATTGGCGGCGAGGTGGCCGCGCACCCGGTAGGTGCGGATCAGCATCATCGCGCAGATCGAATCGTTCGCCGCCTGCTTGATCTCGGCGTCGGACTTGCCGGCCGCGGCGGCGGCTTCCCTGGCCTTGGCCGCGACCTTCTCGATCGTCATCCGGGTGGGATCGAGGCCGGCATTGACCTCGTCGAGCTCGTTCACCGGCCAGTTCGGCCGAGCCCAGCTCGGTCCCTGCTCCTGTTCGACTTCGCTGAAGCTGTCCACTTGTCTCGCCTTCTGGCCGTGCCTTACCAACGCGCGGGCTTGCACCCCTTTCCCTCAGCCTTTCAACAACTCGGCGAGGGTGGTTCCAAGCTCAGATGGGCTCTGCGACACACGAATTCCAGCTGCCTCCATCGCCGCGATCTTGTCCTCGGCGCCGCCTTTGCCGCCCGACACGATCGCCCCGGCATGGCCCATGCGGCGCCCGGGAGGGGCGGTTCGGCCGGCGATGAAGCCGACCATCGGCTTGCTTCGGCCGCGCTTCGCCTCGTCGGCGATGAACTGCGCGGCCTCCTCCTCGGCCGATCCCCCGATCTCGCCGATCATGATGATCGACTGGGTTTCGGCGTCGGCCAGGAACAGCTCCAGCACGTCGATGAAGTTGGTGCCGTTGACCGGATCGCCGCCGATGCCGACCGCGGTGGTCTGGCCGAGCCCGGCATTGGAGGTCTGGAACACCGCCTCGTAGGTGAGCGTGCCCGAGCGGCTGACGACCCCGACCGAGCCCTTCTTGAAGATGTTGCCGGGCATGATGCCGATCTTGCACTCGTTCGGAGTCAGCACGCCCGGGCAGTTGGGCCCGATCAGCCGAGACTTGGAGCCCGAAAGCGCGCGCTTCACCTTGACCATGTCGAGCACCGGAATGCCCTCGGTGATGCAGACGATCAGCGGCACCTCGGCATCGATCGCCTCGAGGATCGAGTCGGCGGCAAAGGGCGGCGGCACGTAGACGACGCTGGCATCGGCCCCGGTCGCCGCGACGGCCTCGGCGACGGTGTTGAACACCGGCAGCCCGATATGCGTCTGCCCGCCTTTGCCCGGCGTGACTCCGCCGACCATCTTGGTCCCATACGCAAGCGCCTGCTCGGTATGGAAGGTGCCGGTCTCACCCGTCATGCCCTGGGTGATGACCTTGGTATTCGTATTGACGAGAATGCTCATTCTGGTTCCTTGAGGGGCCTAAGCGAGGCTGCTGTCGATGCCCTTGCACGCTTCGAGCAGCTCCTTGACCGCGTCGACCGAGACCTGGAAGTTCTGCTTACCCTGCTCGTCGAGCTCGATCTCGACGATGCGCTCGACACCGCCGGCGCCGATCACCACGGGCACGCCGACATAGAGGTCGTCGACGCCATACTGGCCGCTGAGGTGCGCGGCGGCGGGGAGGACGCGCTTCTTGTCCTTGAGGTAGCTCTCGGCCATCATGATCGCGCTGGTGGCGGGGGCGTAAAAGGCCGATCCGGTCTTGAGCAGCGCCACGATCTCGCCGCCGCCGCTCCGCGTGCGCTGGACGATGGCGTCGATCTTCTCCTGGGTCGACCAGCCCATCTTGATGAGGTCCGGAATCGGGATTCCGGCGACGGTCGAATAAGCCGGCACCGGCACCATCGTGTCGCCGTGGCCGCCGAGCACGAAGGCGGTGACGTCCTCGACCGATACCTTGAACTCTTCGGCCAGGAAGTGGCGGAAGCGCGCGCTGTCGAGCACGCCGGCCATGCCGACCACGCGCTCGTGCGGCAGGTCGGAGAACTCGCGCAGCGCCCATACCATCGCGTCGAGCGGGTTGGTGATGCAGATGACGAAGCTGTCCGGGGCGTTGGCGCGGATGCCCTCGCCGACCGACTTCATCACCTTCAGGTTGATCCCGAGCAGGTCGTCCCGGCTCATGCCGGGCTTGCGGGCGACGCCGGCGGTGACGATGCACACGTCCGCCCCGGCGATGTCGGCATAGTCGCTGGTGCCTTTCAGAGCCGCGTCATAACCCTCGACCGGCCCCGCCTGGGCGAGGTCGAGCGCCTTGCCCTCCGGCACGCCTTCGACCACGTCGAACAGGATGATGTCGCCCATCTCCTTGATCGCCGCGAGGTGGGCGAGCGTGCCGCCGATATTGCCGGCGCCGATAAGGGCGATCTTCTTGCGAGCCATGGGACCCTTCAGCCTTTCTTGGTCGAGCGGGACTGGGCTGCGGGAACAGCCACGGAAAAATGTGGGGTCCGCTTAGCCGGGTGAAAGCGCGGGGGCAACAGCGCCGAGCGGCCGGACCGGCATAAGCTGGTTGTCATTGAGCCCGACCGCGAGCGCCGGCTTCGGTCGCCGGCGATACCGTCGCTGCCCAAAGCTGAGCCGGTCAGCCGGCGCCGTGGCCTTTGGCCATGTAATCCTCGCTCTGCATCTCGATCAGGCGCGAGGCGGTGCGTTCGAACTCGAACGCGCCGTCGCCGCTCGGGTAGAGCTCGGCCGGGGAGGCGTCGGCGGCGGCGAGCAGCTTGACCTTATGCTCGTAGAGCGTGTCGATCAGCGTCACGAACCGCGCCGCCTCGTTGCGGTTCTCCGGTCCGAGCCGAGGGATGCCGACCAGGATCACGCTATGGTAGCGGCGGGCGACGGCGAGGAAGTCGGGCGCGCCGCGGGCCTCCCCGCACAGCCGCCTGAACGAGAAGACCGCGACGCCTTTCAGGCTCTTGGGCACGTGCAGCTTGCGCCCGCCCGGGACGGGGATGTCCTCGGACGGGACGTGCGCGCGGTCCTCGGCCGGATAATCGGTGAGGCGGAAGAAGGCCTCGCTCAGCGCCTTGGTCGCTTCGGGACCGTTGGGAACGTGCCAGGTCGGCATCCCGCCGAGCCGCTCGAGCCGGTAGTCGGTCGGGCCGTTGAGCGGCACCACGTCGAGCTCGCGCTCGATCAGGTCGATGAAGGGCAGGAAGAGCTCGCGGTTGAGGCCGCCTTTGTAGAGGTCGCCCGGCGGACGGTTCGACGTGGTGATCACCGTCACCCCCTCCGCCAGCAGGCCTGAAAACAGCCGCGACAGGATCATCGCGTCGGCGCTGTTGTTGATCACCATCTCGTCGAACGCGAGCAGGCGCGCATCCGCCGCGATCGCCCGCGCCACGGGGGGAATGGGATCGCCGATCTCCTTCGTCCGCTCGACCCGCAGCCGCTCGTGCACCTCGAGCATGAATTCGTGAAAGTGGACCCGCCGCTTGCGCTTGGCCGGGACGACCGAGAAGGCGAGGTCCATCAACATCGATTTGCCGCGTCCGACGCCGCCCCACATGTAGATGCCGCGCGGCGCCGGCGGCGTCTTGCCGGTGAGCCGCGCCCACAGGCCATGGTCCTTGCCCTGCTGCTGGAAGTCAGCCGCGAGCCGGTCCAGCGCCAGGACCGCCCGGCGTTGGTCCCCGTCGGGCTTCAATTCGCCGGCGTCCAGCAGGTGCTGGTAGCGCGTTCCGACGGCCGTCATCGGCCGATCTTGCGCAAGGTGCCCGAGAAGGCGGCGACGGTGCGTCCGTCCTGCTCGACGGTGCCGCGGTAGAAAGCGAGCCGGCCGCTCTCGCGAAGCAGCTCGACCGTCGCGTCGAGCGGCCGGCCGAGCTCGCCCGGCGAAATGAACTGCACGGTGCAGTCGAGCGTCACCGCCGCGGTGTCGCTCATCCCGGCCATGTGGCCGCCCGCGAAGAAGGCCATGTCGATGAAGGTCAGGATCGCGCCGCCGTGGACGACGTTGCCGAGGTTGCTGTGACGGGCATCCGGGAACATCCGGCAGCGCCCCCGGCCGGGACCGTCGGCGCGGACCAGCAGCTTGCCGATGGTGGCGTTGTAGCGTTCCTCGCCGGCGAGCTCCCAGGTCCACCAGCCGGGATGATCGGGATCGGGCTCGTGCCTAAGGAGCGGGTGCATCAGTGCAGAAGAGCCAGAACAGACCCCAATGCAATAGCAGCGCTATACCGCCCGCTCCACCAGCAGCTTCTTGGTCTCGGCGATCGCCTTGGCGGGATTGAGCCCCTTGGGACACACGTTGGCGCAGTTCATGATCGTGTGGCAGCGGTAGAGGCGGAACGGATCCTCGAGCTCGTCGAGCCGCTCGCCGGTGTGGTCGTCGCGGCTGTCGGCGAGCCAGCGATACGCCTGGAGCAGGATCGCCGGGCCGAGGAACTTGTCCGAGTTCCACCAGTAGCTGGGGCAGGAGGATGAGCAGCAGGCGCACAGAATGCACTCGTAAAGCCCGTCCAGCTTCGCCCGGTCCTCGGGCGACTGCAGCCGCTCCTTGCCGGAGGGGTCGGGCGTCACCGTCTTCAGCCAGGGCTGGATCGAGGCATATTGCGCGAAGAAGTGGGTGAAATCCGGAACCAGGTCCTTGATGACATCCATGTGCGGCAGCGGCGTGATCGTGACCTGGCCCTTCACGTCCTCGATCGCGGTCGTGCAGGCGAGGCCGTTGCGCCCGTCGATGTTCATCGAGCAGGAGCCGCAAATGCCCTCGCGGCACGAGCGGCGGAAGGTGAGGGTCGGGTCCTGCGTGCTCTTGATCTTGATCAGCGCGTCGAGGACCATCGGGCCGGTCGCGTCGAGATCGATCTCGTAGCTGTCATAGCGCGGGTTCTCGCCCGTGTCGGGATCGTAGCGGTAGATCTTGAACTTCTTGACCCGCTTCGCGCCTGCAGGCGCCCCGTGCACCCGGCCGTTCGACCTGATCTTGCTGTTCTTCGGGAGGAGGAATTCGGCCATCTGCTTTCCCTTCTGACCGGCGCATAGCGCGGCGCGGCGCTCCACTCAATGGTGGCAGGCTGCGAGCGTGACAGCTGCCGCGACGGGACGCCATGCCCTCGGTCGATCCGTCTCAGCGACTGCCATCAGGTCGATCATTTCCGCCGGCTCCCACGGCGGCGGTTCCAACCATGACGGCCGCCAGCTCAGCCGCGGGCCCTTCCGGCGATCCCGCTCCGCTTCGGGAGCGTGAGGGCCGGGCGGATCCGGCTCAGTATACCCGCGCCTTGGGCTTGATGTAGTTGATGTCGTCGGTGAGCGTGTATTCGTGGACCGGGCGGCTATCCATCGTCACCGCGCCGCGGTCGAACCAGGCGATCGAGTGCTTCATCCAGTTGGCGTCGTCGCGGGTTGGATAGTCTTCGCGCATGTGCGCGCCGCGGCTCTCCGTGCGGTTGGCGGCCGAGTGCATCGTCACCACCGCCTGGGCGAGCAGGTTCTCCAGCTCGAGCGTCTCGATGAGGTCGGTGTTCCAGATCAGGCTGCGGTCCTTGACGTCGACGTCGCCGAGCCGCGCGTAGATGGCGTCGATCTTGCTTACGCCCTCGGCGAGCGTCTGGCCGGTGCGGAACACGGCGCAATCGGCTTCCATCGTCTTTTGCATCGCCTCGCGGATCACCGCGGTCGGGCTGGCGCCGCGGGCGTGGCGGAAGCGGTCGACGCGGGCGACCGCCATCTCTTCCGAGCCCTTGGGGAGCGGGCGGGGCGCGGCGCCCTTCTTGAGGATCTCGCCGAGCCGGATGCCGGCCGCTCGGCCGAACACGACAAGGTCGATCAGGCTGTTGGAGCCGAGGCGATTGGCGCCGTGCACCGAGACGCACGCGGCCTCGCCGACCGCGAACAGCCCCGGCACCACGCTGTCGGGATTGCCATCCTTCAGAGTCACGACCTCGCCGTAGAAGTTGGTCGGGATGCCGCCCATATTGTAGTGCACGGTCGGCTTTACCGGCAGCGGCTGGCGGGTGAGATCGACCCCCGCGAACACCTTCCCCGTCTCGGTGATGCCCGGCAGGCGTTCGGCCAGGATCTTGGCGTCGATGTGGTCGAGGTGGAGGTAGATGTGGTCCTTGTCCTGGCCGACGCCGCGGCCCTCGCGGATCTCCATCGCCATCGAGCGCGACACCACGTCGCGTGACGCCAGGTCCTTCGCGCTCGGCGCGTAGCGCTCCATGAAGCGCTCGCCTTGCGAATTGGTGAGGTAGCCGCCCTCGCCGCGGGCGCCCTCGGTGATCAGCACGCCCGCGCCATAGATGCCGGTTGGGTGGAACTGGACGAACTCCATGTCCTGCAGCGGCAGTCCGGCACGAAGCACCATCGCATTGCCGTCGCCCGTGCAGGTGTGGGCGGAGGTGGCGGTGTAATAGACCCGGCCGTAGCCGCCGGTCGCCAGCACCACCGCCTGGGCACGGAAGCGGTGGATGGTGCCGTCGTCCATGCACAGCGCCATCACGCCGCGGCACTCGCCGCCCTCCATGATGAGGTCGATCGCGAAATATTCGACGAAGAAATCGGCGTCGTACTTCAGGCTCTGCTGGTAGAGCGCGTGGAGCATGGCGTGGCCGGTGCGGTCGGCGGCGGCGCAGGTGCGCTGGGCGGGCGGTCCCTCGCCCATGTTCTGCATCATGCCGCCGAAGGCGCGCTGGTAGATACGGCCTTCGTTGGTGCGGCTGAACGGCAGCCCGAAATGCTCGAGCTCGTAGACCGCGGCCGGCGCCTCGCGGCACAGATATTCGATCGCGTCCTGGTCGCCGAGCCAGTCGGAGCCCTTGACCGTGTCGTACATGTGCCAGGTCCAGTGGTCCGCGCCCATGTTGCCGAGGCTGGCCGCGATGCCGCCCTGGGCGGCGACGGTATGGCTGCGGGTCGGGAACACCTTGGTGATGTTGGCGGTCTTGAGGCCCGTCTCGGCCGCGCCCATCGTCGCCCTCAGCCCGGCGCCGCCGGCGCCGACGACGACCACGTCGTAGGTATGGTCGATGATCTTATAGGCTTCGGGCATCGGTCTCGCTCCCCTGGGGCTGAGGCCGCTTCTAGCCACGGCACGGGAGGTTGCAAGGGCAGGCCCGGCGGGATCGTTCTCACCGCCCGCGCGGCGCTATGAGAGCGGACCTGCCAGTTGCGGATGAAACTGTCGGCGGCAGCCGTCACGCTGGCGGAGGCGATGTCGCTCGTCTTCCCGGTGACTGATCGCGCCCGAACGGGCGCTAGGCGCTCAGCCCGCTTGCGCGGCGAACGCGATCTTGAGGACCGAGAAGAAGGCGGTCGCGCCGAGCGCGATGGCGAAGAAGTTGAGCAGGACGATCGAGAACAGCTTCAGCCCTTCCTCGTGGACGTAATCCTCGATCACCACCTGCATGCCGAGCTTCAGGTGCCAGAAAGTCGACACGATCAGGAGCAGCATCGGCACCGCCGCCAGCGGGCTCGCCAGCCAGCCGGTCACCGTCTCGTGGTCGAGCGAGGGCAGCCGCAGCAGCGACACCAGCAGCCAGACGAACAGGATCAGGGTCGAGACCGAGGTCAGCCGCTCCAGCCACCAGTGGTGCGCGCCCGAGCGCGCCGAGCCGAGGCCGCGCACCCGCGCGATCGGAGTGCCCATCCGCATCATCTCACTCCCAGGATGTAGAGCCACAGCAGGACCGTCAGCACGAGCGACACCGCGATCGTCACGTTCGCCCACATCTTGTTGGTCGACAGCTCGTAGCCGGCGCCGAGATCCATCACGAAGTGGCGGATGCCCGAGGCGGTGTGCTGGAACAGCGCCCAGCTGAGGCCGATGCCGACGATCACGCCGTACCAGTCGTCGGCGAGATCGGTGAAATCGTTATAGGCCTGTTCGCCGCTCGCCGCCGCCGCCAGCCACCACACGAAGGCGATCGCGCCGACCGTGGCGAGGCCGCTGCCGGTGACTCGGTGAAGGATCGAGACCAGCATGTGGGGCCCCCATCGCCAGATCGTCAGATGCGGCGAAAGCGGGCGCGAAGGGTTGCGGTTCATGGTGCGAAATCCCGGTTAGGCCGACCGCTTTTAGGACTTGGGCGGCAGGTTGCAAGCGTGGCGGTTGGGCCGGGCACGAGCGCACTCGCCGCCGCCGGCGCGGCAGTGCGGCTGGCGGCGGATCGAGCTATTTGGCGAACAGCTTGGCAGGGTCACGCATCGCCTTGATCTCGATCGCGTTGCCCGAGGGATCGAGGAAGAACATCGTCGCCTGCTCGCCCGGCTGGCCCGCGAAGCGGATGTTCGGCTCGATCACGAACTCGGTGCCGGCCTCGCCCAGCCGCGCCGCCAGCGCCTGCCACGCGTCCATCGCCAGCACGGCGCCGAAATGCGGCACCGGAACGTCGTGGCCGTCGACCGGATTGCTGTGCCTGCGCGGCTCCGCGCCGGCCGCGAGATGCGCGACGATCTGGTGCCCGAAGAAATCGAAGTCGATCCATTCGGGCGCGCTGCGCCCCTCGGGACAGCCCAGCAGGCCGCCGTAGAAGGCGCGCGCCGCGTCCAGATCATGGACGGGGAAGGCGAGGTGGAAGGGCGGCAGCGTGGTCATGCGCCTTCCTTGACCCGCCGGCCGCCCTTCCGCAAGCGCGCCTGGTTCAGCGGCAGCGGACGTTGCCGCGCTCGATCTCGCGTCCGAGCGCAGCGCCGGCGCCGGCGCCGATCAGCGTTCCGAGCAGGCTTGAGCGGCCGCCGTCGATCGCGTTGCCGAGCAGGGCGCCGACCGCGCCGCCGAGGATCAGGCCGGTGGTGCCGTCCGGACGGCGGCAATAATAGCGGCCGTCGATGCCGCGATAGATGCGGTCGTTCCGGGTCAGCCGCCGCTCGCGATAATAGCGGCCGTCGCGATAATAGCGGTCGGCATAATAAGTGTCGTAGCCGGGCTCGTAGCGGTTGTGGTCGTAGGAGCGCCAGCGGCGATAGTCGCGGCGGGTGTCCTGGATGAGCTCGCGGCAATCGCGCCGGATGCGGTCATATTCGGAGCGGGTGCGGGCGTTGGAAAGCTGCCAGTTGCAGTCGCGGCGGACTTCGTTGACGGCCTGCCGCCGGGTCTGGGCTTCGGCGGGGGCGCCGACGGCGGGAACGATCGAGGCGGCGGCGGCCAGAGCGAGGATTAGCTTACGCATGATGTCACTCCTTGCTCGCCCCACGAGAGGGGCGCCCCTGGAAAACGAAGGCGGGCACGGGCGGTTGCATGTCGCCCGCGGCGGCTAGGCCGCGCCGCTGGCTCGGGCGGCGTGGAGGGTGTCGACATATTGCTGGAAGGCGGCAGCCTTGCCGTCCTGCACGCGCCAGACGTGGACCATCTGCGCGTTGAGCGGCTGGCCGGTGGTCCTGTGGGTGCCGCGGTAGCGGCCGAGCGCGACGATGGTGTCGCCGGCATCGAGCAGCTCCTCCGGCACCGCGGCGAAGCCGTCCCATTCCGCCGCCAGCCGGGCGAACACGCCGCCCAGGATCGCGTCCGGCCCACGATAGGGATTGCGGTCGGCGAGGGGGAAGCTCTCGGCCTCGTTCCAGACGATGTCCGGGCTCATTCGGGAGACGACGCCGGGAATGTCGCCGGCGGCGAGCGCGGCGTAGATGGCGCGGACCAGGTCGAGGTTGTGCTGGGACATTTTCGCTTCGCCCTCCAGTCGTGGATCAAGGCCCGGAGCGGGGACGCCGCCCGGGAGCGGCTGCCGCTTCGCGGCCAATGCCCGGTGACGGTAGCGGCGCGTTCGCCAATGGTCACCAATGTTCGTGCTCGCCAGGGCGGCTCCGGCCACGGCGTCGCCATCCGTGCCGAGCCCCCGCGGGGCAGCGGGCAACCCGAGCGCCGCTCGCGGGTTTGACTCCGATCAGCGGGAGCCTGGAAATGGCCGAGACGATAGGCGCCGAGCGCGGGCTGAAGCGGCTCGAAGGTTTCACCGACGCGGTGTTCGCGATCGCGCTCACGCTTCTGATCGTCGAGATCAAGCCGCCGGGCGCGCCGGACGGCGAGGGCGCGGGCGCGAGCCTGTGGCGGGCGATCGCCGAGCAATGGCGCGAGCATCTCGCCTTCCTGGTCAGCTTCTTCACGATCGGCGTCTACTGGCTCCAGCACCATTATACCGGCCGGATCTACGCGAAGAGCGACCACGGCTTCAGCGCGATCAATCTCGGCTTCCTGCTCGCCGTCGTCATCGTCGATTATCCGATCCGGGTCTGGGCCTTCCACCTCGGAACGCCGCACGAGGCCCAGGCGAGCCTGCTGCTGACCATCGGCCTCGCCCTGCCGGCAATGTTCTGGATGACGAAATGGTTCTACGCGCGCCCCCGCGGGATCATGGACGACCGGCTCGCGCCCGATTTCATCGCCCAGATGACCCGCCGCTACGGCCTCAGCGTGATCGCCCACCTGGCCGCGGTGGCGCTCGCCCTCGTCGTCCCGAGGCTCGGGGTGGCGCTCGCCCTGCTCATCCTGTTCTGCTTCTTCCTGCCCCAGCCGGCGCCGCGCTACCGCGAGGGACAGGAGCCAGACGAGGAGGAAGCGACCTCCGAATGAGGCCGCGTTCCGGCCGGGAGGCGGGCGTGGAGACGTCACGCGAGTGGATCGCGTGACGCCGGTCCCGTCGCCCCGACCGGGGCGCCGGCCGTCCGGCATTCGCCGGCCCTGCGCTGCCGCCCGATCGCTTCGCGGACGGCCCTCCGCCCTCGGCGGCTCATGACGAATGGTCACCAATGTTCGCGCTCGCCGCGGCTATTCGGACACGGCGTCCTCGATCGCGTCCAGCAAGGCGGGGAAGGCCTGCCGCGCCTCGGCCTGGGGATCGGCGGCGCCGTCCTTGCGAAGCTCCCACGGCGCGGCGAAGCGGCGGGGATCGAGGCGCGTCAGCAGCCACATCAAAAGGCGGTCGCTCGGCACCCGTTTCTCGGCGACCAGCGTGCCTTCCTGCCAGACCTGTTCGGTGCGGCCGTGGATCGCGCGGTCGAAGGCGAGCGCGGCGAGCCGCCCGGCGGCGAGCTGCTCGGCTATGTCCCAGGCGGCGGCGAAGGCCGGCGAGCGGGCGCGAAGCCGATAGGCCGAGCGCGCGGTGAGGCGCGCGGCGGCGCTGGCGAGGTGGACGGAGCCGGTCTCGGCGAGATTGCAGAGGAACAGGCGCTGCCGATCGGCGCTCCAGCCGGCCAGGCGCTTGCGGCTGTCCTCGAGCGCGACGCCGTCGAACGGCATCGCCTCGACCGGCGGCTCGGCGGGATCCCCGGCATCGGCAGCGGCATGAGGGGGTGTTTCCGAGGCGGCGGGCGGCAGCAGATCGGTGGGCCAGGGTTCCCCGCGATCGCTGGCCGGCACGAGCGACAGGCGCGGCCCGCCTTCCTCGTCCGCCGCCGTGGCGACGGCGTCGACCCGGTCGGTCGCCGCCGCCCAGGCGTCGTACTCGTCCATGCTCATCTCGCGTGGGATGCGCTTCATGATTTCGCTCCTTCGGTTCGGAAAGGAGCGAATCAGTTATCCCAGAGGCCGCGCTGTAGGAAAATGGTTTTTGCGGATCGGATCCCGACCTTGGCCGCGGCCGCGCCCTCCGAGCCATAGCCGGCTGTCCCCGCTTCTGCTATCAAGGCGACGTGAAGAGCAAGCCGACGCTGTTCGATCAAGTCGATCCCAGGCTCGAGTCCGAGGCGGACGCGCGGGCGGAAGCGGACGTGCGCGAGGGCCGGCTGATCAGCCATGCGGCGGTGAGGCGCTGGCTGGCCTCGTGGGGCAGCAGCAAGCCCTTGCCGAGGCCGAAGATCGGGGAGTGATTGCGTAAGATCGTTTGGACCGACGACGCGGTCGGCAGCCTGGAAGCGATCGCAACCTACATCTCGGCCTTCGATCCCGCGGCTTCGGCGCGGCTTGCCGCCCGCCTGATCGAGGTCGCCGACAGCCTGGCCGAATATTCAGAGCGCGGCCGCGACGCGGGCGGGGGCATGCGCGAAATGACGACCGTGTGGCCGTACATCCTGCGGTACCGCGTGAGCGGCGACACCGTTATCATCCTGCGAATTCGACATGGCGCGCAACAGGACGATCCGCAGGGCGCGGCCTAGCGGTTTCCCGAAGGTTCGAGGCACCTGCCGGTTGTGGACGGCGCGAGCGCGATGATCGGGCGCGCGTTCCGACCCAAGATCGCCACGCGCCGCCCGGCACGGCCGGACCCGTGGCGGGCCATTGCGCTTCTCCTCGATCGAAACGCGGCTTAAGGGAGGCGGCCATGCGGAACGGAATTGGGTCGCTCAAGCGATTGGCCTTCGACGCGGCGCGCGGCGTGGGCCTCGACCTCAAGCTGGAGCGCGACAGCCGCTTCAAGATACGCGGCCTCAGCGCGCGCTGGGACGATGGCGAGCCGAACATCACGCGCGGCCTCATCGCCGAGCACTCGATCGGCGGCACCATCGTCCGCTTCTTCGTTCGGGACGAGGCGGACTTCATCCAGAAATGCCATGTGCAGGGCCGCTGGTATGAAGCGGACGACCTCGAGCAGCTGAAGCG
>DASWSP010000106.1:0-23391 GCA_036402575.1 Allosphingosinicella sp.
CGCCACGGCGCAGAAGCCGCAGCCGGTGATCGACGCGATCGCCCGCGGCTATGGCGAGACCTACGCCACCGTCCACCGCGGCGTGTACCAGCGCTCGGCCGAGATGACGGTGGCGTTCGAGGCGTCCCGCCGCCGCGTCGCCTCCTTCATCGGCGCCCGCAGTCCCGAGGAAGTGGTCTTCGTGCGCGGCGCGACCGAAGGCATCAACCTGGTCGCGCAGAGCTGGGGCGGCACCTTCCTCAAGGCCGGCGACCGGATCATGCTCTCGACGCTCGAGCATCATTCCAACATCGTCCCCTGGCAGATGATCGCCGACCGCACCGGCGCCGCGATCGACGTCGCGCCGCTCACCGGGGACGGCCGGATCGATCTCGACGCGATGGCGGCGATGCTGACCGAGCGGCACAGGATCGTCGCTCTGGCCCACGTCTCCAACGTGCTCGGCTCGGTGCTCGACGCCAAGCGGGCGGCGGCGCTGGCGCACAAAGTCGGCGCGCTCCTCCTGCTCGACGGCTGCCAGGCGGTGCCGCGCATGCCGGTCGACGTCGCCGCGCTCGGCTGCGACTTCTACGTCTTCTCCGGCCACAAGCTCTACGGGCCGACCGGCATCGGCGTGCTGTGGGGGCGCGGCGACCTGCTCGATTCGATGCCGCCGATGCACGGCGGCGGCGCGATGATCGACAAGGTGAGCTTCGAGCGCACCAGCTACGCCCCGCCGCCGGCGCGGTTCGAGGCGGGGACTCCGCACGTTGTCGGCGTGCTCGGGCTTCACGCGGCAATCGATTATGTGGAAGGGATCGGCCTCGACGCGATCCATGCCCACGAGAACGCGCTGGTCCGCGAGACCCGCGCGGCGCTTGCATCGCTCAACAGCGTCAGGCTGTTCGGGCCGGAGGATTCGGCCGGCATCGTCAGCTTCGCCATTGAAGGCGTGCATCCGCACGACATCGGCACCATATTGGACGAGAGCCGGGTGGCGATCCGCGCGGGGCACCATTGCGCCCAGCCGCTGATGGCGCATCTCGGCGTCGATGCGACGGCGCGGGCGAGCTTCGGCGTCTATAACGGCAGGCGCGATGTCGAGGCGCTGGTGTGCGGCCTCGATCGGGTAAGGAAGATTTTCGGGTGAACGAGGAACGCAAGATCCAGGTCGAGGAGGTCGAGGAGGCGGTGAAGCCGCCGAAGGCGCGAGTCACGGACGCGCCGGTCGGCGAGACGTTCGAGCGCAAGCGCGATTACCTCGCCGGCTTCCTCGCCCAGACTCCGCCCGAGCCTGCACCGGTCCAACCCGGCGGCAACCTGTACGAAGCGGTGATCGAGGCGCTGAAGGAGATTTACGACCCCGAAATCCCGGTCAACATCTACGATCTCGGCCTGATCTACGACGTCGAGGTGACGAGCGAGGGCCACGCCTTCGTCAAGATGACGCTGACGACGCCGCATTGCCCGGTCGCCGAATCGATGCCGGGCGAGGTCGAGCTTCGCGTCGGCGCGGTCCCCGGCATCGGCGACGCCGAGGTCGAGCTGGTCTGGGATCCGCCCTGGGACCCGCAGAAGATGAGCGACGAAGCCAAGCTCGAATTGGGAATGCTGTGATGAATGCTGAGAGCAAAGTGCGCGCCCGCCCCCAGGCGCTGACCCTCACCCCCGCCGCCGAGACCCGCATTGCCGAGCTGATGGCGAAAGCCCCGGAAGGGACGGTCGGCGTCAAGCTGTCGACCCCGCGCCGCGGCTGCTCGGGCCTCGCTTATTCGGTCGACTATGTCCACGAGGCCAGGCCGTTCGACGAGAAGATCGATACGCCCGCCGGCGCTTTCTATATCGACGCCGGGTCGGTCCTGTACCTGATCGGCAGCCGGATGGACTGGGTCGAGGACGATTTCACCGCCGGCTTCGTGTTCGACAACCCCAACGCCAAGGGCGCTTGCGGCTGCGGCGAGAGCTTCACCGTCTAAACTCCAGGGCCGCTTGCGGCAGAAATATCGGTCATGACATTCGAAAACCTACCGCCGCTCCTCAGCGAAGCTTTGGCTGCGCGCGGCTACGAGAACCCGACCCCGGTCCAGGCCGCCGTGCTCGAGCCCGAGGCGGCGGGGCGCGACCTGATCGTCTCCGCCCAGACCGGCTCCGGCAAGACCGTCGCCTTCGGCCTCGCCATGGCGCCGCAGCTGCTTGAGGACGGACGCGTCGGTTTCGCGCGCGAGCCGCTGGCGCTGATCATCGCTCCCACCCGCGAGCTCGCGCTCCAGGTCAGCCGCGAGCTGATCTGGCTCTACGGCAAGGCGGGCGCGCGCATCGCCACCTGCGTCGGCGGCATGGATGCCTCCAAGGAGCGCCGAGCGCTCGCCCAGGGCGCCCAGATGGTCGTCGGCACGCCCGGGCGGCTTCGCGACCATCTCGAGCGCGGCGCGCTCGACCTCGCCAGCTTGCGCGTCGTCGTGCTCGACGAGGCCGACGAGATGCTCGACATGGGCTTCCGCGAGGACCTCGAGGAGATACTCGACGCCACGCCGTCCGAACGGCGCACCCTGCTCTTCTCCGCGACGATGCCCAAGCCGATCGTCGCGCTCGCCAAGCGCTATCAGCGCGACGCGCTTCGCATCTCCACCGTCGGCGAGGATCGCGGCCACGGCGACATCAGCTACCAGGCGATGGCGGTGGCGCCCGCCGACATCGAGCTCGCCGTCGTCAACCTGCTGCGCCTCCACGAGGCCGAATCGGCGCTTCTCTTCTGCGCCACCCGCGACAATGTGCGCCGCCTCCATTCGAGCCTCACCGAGCGCGGCTTCAGCGCGGTCGCGCTGTCGGGCGAGCACAGCCAGAACGAGCGCAACCAGGCGCTGCAGGCGCTCCGCGACGGCCGCGCGCGGGTGCTCGTCGCGACCGACGTCGCCGCCCGCGGAATCGACCTGCCGAGGCTGTCGCTGGTCGTCCATGTCGAGCTGCCGCGCGACGCCGAGACGCTCCAGCACCGCTCGGGCCGCACCGGCCGCGCCGGCAAGAAGGGCACGGCGGTGCTGATCGTCCCTTATCCGCGCCGCAAGCGCGTCGACATGATGCTGCGCGGCGCCCGCATCCCGTTCGAATGGATCAAGGCGCCGACTCCCGAGGACATCCGCCGCAACGACCGCGAGCGCCTGATCGCGGCGCTGCTCGAACCGGTCGAGACCGACGAGGAGGACCGCGAGCTCGCCCAGCGCCTGCTCGCCGAGCGCTCGCCCGAGGACATCGCCGCCGCCCTGGTCCGAGTCCATCGCTCGCGCATGCCCGCGGCGGAGGAGCTGCTCGACGGCGCTCCAGGCGCTCCGGGCGCTGCGCCGGAGGGGCCGCAGGGGCCGCGCCCGGGCTTTGAGGATACGGTCTGGTTCCGCATGGACATCGGCCGCCGCCACAATGCCGATCCGCGCTGGCTGCTGCCCTTGCTCTGCCGCCGCGGCCACATCACCAAGAACGAGATCGGCGCGATCCGAATCGCGGCCGGCGAGACCCTGTTCGAAGTGCCCCGTGCCGTCGCGGGCAAGTTCGCGGCCGCCTTGCGCCGCACCGAAGGCGGCGAGGGCGAGGGCGGAGTCAGGATCGAGGCGGTGCAGGGCAAGCCGCGCGACGAGGCGCGCCAGAACCGCCGGGCGGGCCCGCCGCCGGCGCGGCACACTGCCAGGCCGGCCTTCCGGGCGAAGCCCAACCGGCCGCGATGAGCGCCCGGATCCTGGTCGATGCGGACGCCTGCCCGGTCAAGGACGAGGTCTACAAGGTCGCCTTGCGCCACCAGGTGCCGGTCAGCATCGTCAGCAACGCCCGGCTGCGCGTGCCCGATCATCCGCTGGTCGAGCGGGTGGTGGTGAGCGACGGCTTCGACGCGGCCGACGACTGGATCGCGGAGCGCTCGGCCCCCGGCACGGTGGTGGTGACGGCCGACATCCTGCTCGCCGACCGCTGCCTCAAGGCGGGCGCGGCGGCGATCGGCCCCAACGGCAGGGCGTTCACCGCCAATTCGATCGGAAGCGCCATCGCCACGCGTGCGATCATGGCCGATCTGCGCGCCGGCGCGGGCGATGGGATCGGCGGTCCGCCGCCCTTCTCCAAGGCCGATCGCTCGCGCTTCCTCTCCGCCCTCGACGAAGCGCTGGTGAAGCTTAAGCGCTAGAAGCCGAGCGTGAAGCGGATCGCGCCGCCAAGGTCGCTCCGCATCGCCTCGACATGGCCGGGGTCGGTGCGCAGGAACAGGTTGGCGCTGAGGTCGCCGCCAAGGACTCCGATCCCGTAGGCGGCTTCGATGTCGAGCTCGCGGCCGCTCGGGGCGAGGCTGTAGACCCGCGCCTCGTAGCCGACCTCGCGGGTGAAATAATCGTAGCTGGTCGGCACCGACAGGTCGAAGCCGCCGGAGCGCACGCGCAGCGGCTGCATCAGCCGCAAGGCGAGCCGGTCGCCGGCCGCGAAGGCGCCGCGCTTCGAGACGTCGAGCGCGAAGGCGTCGCTCTGCATCCGCCCGCCCTCGACCATCCCGGCGCCGCCCGGCAGCATCGTCCAGCCGCGGCGGTAGCTCGCCGCCGCGCCCCAGCCGCCGCCGAGCTCGAACGAGGCCGCGGCGTCGACGAAAGTGGTGGCCGCTCCGCCGCCGCCGAACGCGGAGCCGAACCGGCCGCCGAGGATCGTGCCCGCCTCCGACAGCCGGGTCGCGCCCAGCGTCAGGGTGGCGGGGCCGATCCTTCGGTCGGCGCTGATCGAGCTCATCGTATAGCCCGGCTCGCCGATCGATCGGCGCAGGCCCGGATTGGTCACCCGGCCGCGCTCCGCGGTGAGCGTCAGCGCGATCGCGCCGAGATCGTGGCGAACGCCCATCGCGCTTCCGTTCTCGGGCGCGAAGCCGGTCCGCGACAGCGGGTCGCGGGCGACGAGGAAGGCGCTGTGCGCGGCGCCGGCGAGCCGCTGCTGAAGCGTCTTGCCGCTTTCCGAGAAGCCGAGCGCGACCGCGGTCTGCGGCGTGAGCCGGCTGATCGCCAGGCCGGCAACGGCCCTCGCCTGGCGGCTGTCCTGATAGGAAAGGCCGGCCTGGGCGAGCCCGACCTCGGGCGTGCCGCGCAAATTGCGGCGCATCGTCACCGACACCGCCGTCGAGCCGGCGAGCGCGGTGGCGCTGCTCACGTCCGCCTGGAGCGCGGCGGCGAGCGGCCGCTCCTGCGCAGCGCGCGACAGCGTCCGCGCGAGATCGACCGCATAAGCGCGCGAATAGCCGTCCAGGATGACCACTCCGGCCATCGCCGGGCCCTTGCTGCCGTCGCCCATCGCGGGCGAGGCCTGGCCGTTGTCGGTCAGCGACACCGGCGCCGAGCTGCCGGCGAGCGAGGTCGCCCCGCGCGGCTGGAAGGCGCGGGCGAGGTTGAGGATGCCGTTGCCGAACACCGGGTCGACGCCAGGCGCGCCCGCGTCGTCGGCGCTGCTGAACAGCAGCGACACGATCTGCGCGCCGGTCAGCGTCGGAAAGGCCTGGGCGAGCAGGGCGGCCGCGCCGCTGATCACGGGCGCCGAATAGGAAGTGCCCGTATAGAGGAACTGGGCGCCGCTATGGTCGAACGATCGGACTTCGCGGCCGAGCGCGGTTAGGTAATATGGCGCGCCGCTGCCGGCCTTGTTCGAGAAATCGGACAGCGTCGCGCGGTCGCCTTCGTGCGAACCGGCGATGATCAGCAGGCCGTTGCCGGCGGCGCGGGCGCTGTCCACGGCAAAGGGGTCCGGATTGTCGCCTTCGGCCTTGCGGCCGTCGTTGCCGGCCGAGATGACGACCACGATCCCGGCGCTCGTCGCCCGGCCGAGCGCGTTGAGCAGCGGCGAGCTCGGCACTCCGCCGCCCAGCGAGATGTTGATCACCCGGGCGCCGTTCTCACGCGCCAGGTCGACGCCGACCGCGATGTCCTGGTCGTTGTGCAAGCATTCGTCGTCCTTGCACGGGCCGGCCTGCTCGGTCCGGAAGGCGAGGATGGTGGCATCGTAGGCCACCCCCTGGATCAGGCTGCCGTTGCGGGCCGCCGCGGCGACCCCGGCCACCGACGTTCCGTGGCCGACATTGTCGGTCAGGAAGTTGCGGCTCGCGATCACGTCCCGGCTCGCCGGATCGATGCGGCCCGCGAATTCGGGGCTGCTGGTGTCGATGCCGCTGTCGATGATCGCCACCTTGACTCCGCGCCCGGTCGCACCCGCCTGATAGGCGGTGAGCGCGTGCGCCAGGATCGAGGCCTCCGATCGGCGATATTCGGCGTCGTCGAGCGCGCTCGGGGTCGGCGTTGGCGTGGGCGCCGGCGGCGGCGGCGGGGGAGGCGGCGTGGGCGTCGGCGTCGGAGCGACGGCGGCCGGCGGCACCGGGGCGGGCTGGGGACGCGCGCCGCCGCCCCCGCCGCCGCAGCCCGCGAGCGCCGCCAGGCAGGCCGTCCCGCCCAAGAACCGCGCACACCCCCGCAGCGTCATTTCCGTGCCTCCCGCTCAAGCCCTTATAAGGAAAGGACTTTCGAACGTCCATCTTGCCCGGCCATTGCTTTCAATTTGCTGAAGACGCAAATACGGCTAAGCGCGCGGCCATGCTCCCCGCGCTCAGCCACATCGAAAGCTGGATCTTCGATCTCGACAACTGCCTCTATCCGGCGTCGGCCGACCTGTTCGAGCTGATCGATCATCGCATGGCCGCGTACATTCAGCAATTGCTGGGCTGCGGCCCCGATGAGGCGCGGCGCATCCAGAAGCGGCATTTCCACGAGCACGGCACCACGCTCGCCGGGCTGATGAGGGAGCGCGGCGTCGATCCGCATGAATTCCTCGATTACGTCCACGACATCGATCTTGCCCGGCTTACCGCCGATCCGGCGCTGGTGGCGGCGCTCGATCGGCTGCCGGGGCGCAAGTTCGTCTTCACCAACGGCGACCAGGCCTATGCCGGGCGGGTGCTGGACAAGCTCGGCCTCGCCAACGCGTTCGACGGCATGCACGACATCCACGCGATGAACTATGTGCCCAAGCCCAATCCCGCCGCCTACGCCGCTTTGTGCGAGCGGCATTCGATCGATCCGGCGCGCGCGCTGTTCGCGGAGGACATGGCGCGCAACCTCGCGCCGGCCAAGGCGCTCGGCATGGCCACGGTGTGGGTCGACAACGGCTCGGAACAGGGCGGCCATGGGGCCGACCGCAGCTTCATCGACTATCGGGTGTCCGATATCGGCGCGTGGCTGGACGAGATCATAGCGGAAGAGGTGGAATGACGGCTGAGCTTGAACGGACGATCGACTCGGCGTGGGACCGGCGCGACAGCATCGATTCGGGGACCCGCGGCGCCGAGCGCGACGCGGTCGAGGCGGCGATCGCGCTGCTCGATTCCGGCGAGGCGCGGGTGGCCGAGAAGGGGCCGGGCGGCTGGCGGGTCAACCAGTGGCTGAAAAAGGCCGTGCTGCTGGGCTTCCGGCTCAACCCGATGGAGGCGATCCCGGGCGGCCCCGGTGGCGCGCAATGGTGGGACAAGGTGCCCTCCAAGTTCGCCGGCTGGGACTCCGCCCGCTTCGCCGAGGCGGGCTTTCGAGCGGTGCCGGGCGCGATCGTCCGGCGCGGCGCCTTCGTCGGCAAAGGCGCGGTGCTGATGCCGAGCTTCGTCAATATCGGCGCCTTCGTCGACGAAGGCACGATGGTCGATACCTGGGCGACGGTCGGAAGCTGCGCCCAGATCGGCCGCAACGTCCACATTTCCGGCGGCGCCGGGATCGGCGGCGTGCTGGAGCCGCTCCAGGCCGGCCCGGTGATCATCGAGGACAACGCCTTCATCGGCGCCCGCTCCGAGGTTGCCGAAGGCGTGGTGGTGGAGGAGGGCGCGGTGCTGTCGATGGGCGTGTTCATCGGCGCCTCGACCAAGATCGTCGACCGCGACACGGGCGAGACCTTCATGGGGCGGGTTCCGGCCTACAGCGTGGTCGTCCCGGGCACGCTCCCGCCCCGCAACCCCAACAGCCCCGCTCTGGCCTGCGCCGTCATCGTCAAGCGCGTCGACGCCAAGACCCGCTCCAAAACCAGCATCAACGAACTGCTGCGCGACTGACCGGACGGGCCTCGCGGCTTCGGCCGCGGGTCCCGCCGCTCAGCCTTCCTCGGCTTCCTTGAGCAGGCCCGCGGCGCGGCCGGCGGTCCAGTCCTCGATGCCCGTCATCCGCCACACTTCGCGGCCCTGCGCATCGTAGAGGATCGTGGTCGGCAGCGTGTCGATGCGAAGCTTGGTCATGATCTGCAGCTCGGGGTCCAGATAAGGCTCCAGCGCCGAGAAATCGCGCTCGGCGAAGAAGGCGTCGACCTTCTCCTTGCCCGACATGTCCTGCGCGACGGTGAGCACCGCCAGCCCCTTCTCGCGCGTCGCGAGCGCGTCGAGCGAGGGCATCTCGATGATGCACGGCGCGCACCAGGTCGCCCACAGGTTGACGAGCAGCGGCTTGCCCCGGAAGTCGGCGAGCGTCACCGCCTCGCCGGCGGGGTCCTGGAAGATCGCGTCGGGCGCGGGCGTGCCGGCGTGGGAGCGGTCGAGCCGTCCCTTCGGCAGGCTCCCGGCGACCGGCGCCATTGCTTGCGGGTCATCGGCCTTTTGCCTATCGCAGCCGGCCAGCAGGAACGTGAGGAGCAGCAAGATCAGCCGCAACGGGGACTCCAATTCGATGTGGGGCGGCCGGTTCGCGGGCGGCCCTTCCGCGCTCATGCGCGAGATAAATGCCTCGATCGGCTTCGACAAGCGCCTGTGGCGGCAGGACATCGCCGCCTCCACGGCGCATGCCGCGATGCTCGGCGCGCGCGGCATCGTCGAGCCGGAGGATGCCGAGGCGATCCGCCGCGGGCTCGAGACGATCGCGGCGGAATATGAGCGCGGCGGCCTGGCCGAGGATGCCGAGCTCGAGGACATCCACATGCACGTCGAGCATCGCCTCGCCGAGCTGATCGGCCCCGCCGCCGGCCGGCTCCACACCGCCCGCTCGCGCAACGACCAGGTCGCGACCGACTTCCGGCTGTGGGTTCGCGACGCGATCGACGAGCTGCTGGCGGGGCTCGCGGCTTTGCAGCGCGCGCTCGTCGACCGGGCGGACGAGCATGCCGAGACGGTGATGCCCGGTTTCACCCATCTCCAGGTCGCCCAGCCGGTGACGCTCGGCCACCACCTGCTCGCTTATTACGAGATGTTCCGCCGCGATTGCTCGCGCTTCGCGGATGCCCGCGCCCGGCTCTCCGAATGCCCGCTCGGCGCCGCGGCGCTGGCCGGCACCAGCTTTCCGCTCGATCGCGACGCGGTCGCGGCGGCGCTCGGCTTCGATCGGCCCTGCGCCAACTCGATCGACGCCGTTTCGGACCGCGATTTCGCGCTGGATTATCTGATGGCCGCGACCCAGTGCGCGCTCCACCTCTCGCGGCTGGCCGAGGAGCTGGTGATCTGGGCGAGCCAGCCGTTCGGCTTCGTCGCGCTCCCCGACAGCTATTCGACCGGCTCGTCGATCATGCCGCAGAAGCGCAACCCCGACGCCGCCGAGCTGGTGCGCGGCCACAGCGGCCGGATCGCCGGCGCGATGGTCGCGCTGGTGATGACGATGAAGGGGCTTCCGCTCGCTTATTCCAAGGACATGCAGGACGACAAGCCGCCGGTCTTCGAGGCGCACGACCTCATCGCCCTGTGCGTCGCGGCGATGACCGGGATGGTGGCGGAGGTCGGCTTCGATGCGGCCCGGATGCGCGCCGCCGCGGAGGGGGGCCATTCGACCGCCACCGACCTTGCCGACTGGCTGGTGCGCGCCGCCGGCGTTCCGTTCCGCGAGGCCCACCACGTCACCGGCCGCGCCGTCCGCCTCGCCGAGGAGCGCTCGGCGCGGCTGTGGGAGCTGCCGCTCGCCGACCTCCAGGCGATCGATCCGCGCATCGACTCGAGCGTTTTCGATGTCCTCGCGGTCGATGCTTCGGTAAGAAGCCGGACGAGCTTCGGCGGCACCGCCCCCGCCCGGGTGCGCGAGCGCGTCGCGGCGGCGAGGAAGGCCTTGGGGATCGATCGATGAGGATGTTGGCCGCCGCCGCCATCGCCGCGCTCGCTCTGCTCTCCGCCTGCGGCGGGCGCGAGCCGCTCCGGCCGGCCGCCGGCGAGACCATGCCCGTCGCTCCGGCGATGGCGGCGCGGGCGCCGACCACCGAGGAATTGCTGAGCCCGCCCCCGGTCGCCCGGCCCGAACGCGTCGACGAGCTGCTGCGCCGGTCGCAGCCGCGCGAGGACGACCGCTTCGATCTGCCGCCGCAATAGCAAGATGACCGTCATTGCGAGCGAAGCGGAACGATCCAATGCCAACTCGGGCGCAGGCCGGATTGCTTCGCCTCTTCGCTCCTCGCAATGACGTGACCGACCAACGGCATCTATATCCGGAGCAACGATGAAACCCCTTCGCAAGGCAGTCTTCCCGGTCGCCGGTCTCGGCACCCGCTTCCTCCCCGCCACCAAGGCCTTCGCCAAGGAGCTGCTGCCGATCGTCGATCGCCCGCTGATCCAATATGCGGTCGACGAGGCGCGCGAGGCCGGGATCGAGCAGATGATCTTCGTCACCGGCCGCGGCAAGGTCGGCCTCGAGGACTATTTCGACGTCGCCTTCGAGCTCGAGACGACGATGCGCGGCCGCGGCAAGTCGCTCGAGGTGCTCGCACCGACCCGCTCGCGCCCCGGCGCCATCGCCTCGGTCCGCCAGCAGGAGCCGCTCGGCCTCGGCCACGCCGTCTGGTGCGCGCGCGACATCGTCGGCGACGAGCCGTTCGCGGTCCTCCTCCCCGACGACCTCATGGTCGGCCGCCCCGGCTGCCTCGCCCAGATGGTCGAGGCTTATGAAAAGGTCGGCGGCAACATCATCTGCGTCCAGGAAGTGCCGCGCGACCGCACCGCCAGCTACGGGGTCATCACTCCCGGCGCCGCCGCCGGCGCGGGAACGCTGGCGGGCCGCCTCACCGAGGTGAAGGGGCTGGTCGAGAAGCCCCGGCCGGAGGACGCGCCGTCCAACCTGGCCGTGGTCGGCCGCTACATCCTCCAGCCCGAGGTGATGGGCATCCTCGACCGGCAGGAGACCGGCGCCGGCGGCGAGATCCAGCTCACCGACGCGATGGCGCAGCTGATCGGCCGCCAGCCCTTCCACGGCCTCACCTTCCAGGGCGACCGCCACGATTGCGGCGACAAGGTCGGCTTCGTCATCGCCAACATCGCGCTCGCCCTGCAGCGCGAAGACGTCGCGCCCGCGGTCCGCGCCTTCGTCGCCACGCTGGGATGAGCTGCACCGCCCTCATCGTCGCCGACGGCCCTGTTCGCAGCGTCTCGGCCGATGAGGCGGCAAGCTACCGCGGCCCCGGCTTCATCTGGGTCCATATCGAAGGCGCCGACGAGACCGACCTGGCCGCTCTCAAGGGGCAGGGCGACATCCCCGACGTCGCCGCCAACGCTCTGGTGGCCACCGAGACCCGGCCGCGCTGCGACCGCATCGACTTCGGCGCCCTCGTCAACCTGCGCGGCCTCGCCGCGGTCGAGACGGAGGATTCCGACCGGCTCGTCTCGATCCGGCTGTGGGTCCGCGCCGGCAAGGTCAATTCGGTGGCCCGGCGCCCGCTCGCCGCCACCGCGCTGGTGCGCGAGCAGATGGAGGCCGGGCTCGTCGTCGATCCGGGCGATCTCGTCGCGGCCTTCGCCAAGGCGATCTCGAAGCAGCTCGATCCGCAGGTCGCCCAGCTCGGCGACACGCTCGACGATTGCGAGACCGAGCTGGAGCCGCGCCAGGTCTACAAGCTGCGCATCATGATCGCCCAGATCCGCTCGGACGCGATCGCCTTCCGCCGCTTCGTCTCGCCCGATCGCGACGCGCTCGAGACGCTGTCGCATCTCGATTTCGAATGGCTGCAGGATGACGACCGCCTCCACATCCGCGAGGCCGCCGACCGCTTCGCGCGAATGACCGAAGAGCTGGAGGCGGTCCGCGAGCGCGCCGCCCTGCTCCACGAGCAGCTCACCGACATGCGCGCCGAGCAGCTCGACCAGCGCTCGCTGCTGATCTCGATCGTCGCCCTGATCTTCCTTCCGCTCACCTTCGTCACCGGCCTGCTCGGGATGAACGTCCAGGGCATCCCCTATGCCGATCGGCCCTGGGCCTTCTGGGGGGTCACCGGCTTCTGCTTCGCGATCGCCCTCGTCGTCGCCCTCTTCTTCGCCAGGCGCCGGTGGCTTAGCCGCTGACCCTATTCGGCGAAGAACGCGCGCAGGGTCGCGAGCGCCGATCCGAGCGCCGCCGGATCGATCGTGCCGAGACGCTTCACCAACCGCGATCGGTCCACGCTTCTCAGCTGCTCGGGCAGCAGCAGCCCCGTGCGCCCGGCGAAAGTCACGGGAACTCGAAACGCAGCGGCCCGGCTTCCCGACGTCAGCGGGACGACGGATGCGACCGGCAGCGTGAGGTTGAGCTCGTCAGGCGAAACGACCAGGCAGGGCCGGGTCTTCCTGATCTCCCGGCCGCGCGTCGGATCGAGCGCGATCAGCCACACATCGCCGCGCTTCACCACGTCCATTCGTCGTCGAAATCATTGCCGAATTCGGGCCAGACCGGCTTGTCCTCGCCCTCCTGCGCCAGCCGCCTGGCGTCTTCGGCCCAGCCCGCGCGCGGGTCGCTTTCGACGGGTTCGGCCACGATGCGGCCGTTTTCCAGCGAGATCTCGAAACTCGCGCCGATTTCGCTGCCAAGCTCGGTCAGGATCGCCTTGGGCACGATCATCCCGGCCGAATTGCCCATCTTCCGCAAAGCCGTACGCATCGCATCGCTCCTCGGCCCCGTACCTAGTCGGAGCTCGATGTTATTACAATGTTGGAACAGGGTGAAGGATCAGGCGTCCAGCTCGATGTCCCAGTAGAGATAGTCGCGCCAGCTGTCGTGCAGGTAGTTGGGCGGGAAGCTTCGGCCATGCTCCTGCAGCTGCCAGCTGGTCGGCCGGATCGGCCAGCGGTTGAGGTTCATCCGCGCCTGGCCCGGCGTTCGGCCACCCTTCTTGAGGTTGCACGGCGCGCAGGCGGTGGCGACATTCTCCCAGGTGGTGCGGCCTCCCTGCGCCCGGGGGATGACGTGGTCGAAGGTAAGCTCGCGCGGGTCGCCGCAATATTGGCAGGCGAATCGGTCGCGCAGGAACAGGTTGAACCGCGTGAACGCCGGATATTCCGACGGCCGCACATATTGGCGAAGCGCGATCACGCTCGGGATCTTCATCGTTCGGGTCGGCGAATGGACCTCGCGCACGTAATTGGCGACGATGTCGACGCGCTCCAGGAACACCGCCTTGACCGCGGTCTGCCACGGCCACACGCTCAACGGATAATAGCTCAGCGGCGTGTAGTCGGCGTTGAGCACCAGCGCGGGGCAGCTGTCGGGGTGCCGGATGAGGTCAGGATGGTACATGAGCCGACAAACGCTCCCGTTCCAGCGGAGAAGCTCCACCGAAACGCTCGCCCCCGGCCCTGTCGCACTCAGAACGAGGGAGAATGCGGCTCCAGCCCCTTCTCCTGTTCGGTCACGCTTCTCGCCACGAAGCGTGACAGGGCCATGACACCACAGGACGCGACTCGCGGTCAAGAGACGCTTTCATGAAAAATGCGGTAACCAGGTTCGCGCCGAGCCCGACCGGAAGGCTGCACCTCGGCCATGCTTATTCGGCTTTGCTCGCCCATCGCTTCGCCCGCGAGCGCAGCGGCGCCTTCCTGCTCCGGATCGAGGATATCGACTCAACCCGGGCGCGGCCCGAGCATATCGACGGCATCATCGAGGATCTCGAATGGCTCGGCCTCGGCTTCGACGACGAGATCTTCTACCAGTCGGATCGGCTGCCGCTCTACGCGGCGGCGCTGGATCGGCTGAAAGAACAGGGCCTCGTCTATCCCTGCTTCTGCACCCGCGCCGCGATCGCCGCCGAGGTGGCCGCGAGCGCGGCCGCGCCGCACGGGCCTGAGGGGCCGGTTTATCCAGGCACCTGCCGGGCGCTCGCCGCCGCCGAGCGCGAACGGCGGATGCGCGCCGAGCCGCACGCCTGGCGCCTCGACATGCGCTCGGCCGCCGACCGGGCCGGCCCGCTGTCCTGGCGCGACGGCGATACGCAGGTTCGGGCCGCGCCGGACCGGTTCGGCGACGTCGTCCTGGCGCGCAAGGATTCGCCGACCAGCTACCATCTCGCCGTCACGGTCGACGATGCCGCCCAGGGGGTCACCGACATCGTGCGCGGCCGGGATCTGTTCGCCGTCACCGACATCCACCGGCTCCTCCAGGCGCTGCTCGGCCTGCCGGTGCCGCATTACCATCATCATGCGCTGCTCGCCGACGCGCAGGGGCGGCGGCTCGCCAAGCGGCACGGCGCGCCGACCGTCGCCAGCCTGCGCGCCGCCGGAGCCGATCCGGAAAGGCTTGCGGCGGAACTGCTGGCGGGGCGATTGCCCGCTGGATATTCCACCGCGGCACCCTAGATAGGCACCATGCAGACGTTGCTCATCCTCCTCATCGTGCTGGCCGCCGGCGCCACCCTGTTCGTGCTCGTCAAGGGCGTGGTCGGAATGGCTCAGGGCAAGGACGTGTCGGGCGTCCGCTCGCAGAATCTGATGCGCAAGCGGGTGATGTTCCAGGCGGCGGCGATCGTCCTGGTCGTGATTCTGCTCCTGCTCGCCGGCGGTGGAGCCTAAGCTGGTCAAGCTCAACCGCATCTACACGCGCACCGGCGATGCCGGCGAGACCGGCCTGGTCGATGGCTCGCGCATCTCCAAGGCGCATCCCCGCGCGGCCGCGATCGGCGACGTCGACGAGGCCAACAGCGCGATCGGCGTGGCGCTCCTGCACATCGGCGACGAAGAAGCCCGGGCGATGCTTCAGCGCATCCAGAACGAGATGTTCGACCTCGGCGCGGATCTCGCCACCCCCGGCGAGGATTTCGCCCCCGGCGAGATGACGCTGCGGATCGTCCCCGATCAGGTCGCCCGGCTCGAGCGCGAGATCGACGCGATGAACGATCGGCTCGAACCGCTTCGAAGCTTCATCCTGCCCGGCGGCGGCGCCGGCGCCGCCCACCTCCACCTCGCCCGCACCATCGTCCGGCGCGCCGAGCGCACCGCCGTCGGCGCGACGGCCGCGGTGGCGCTCAACCCGCAGGCGCTGGTCTATATCAATCGCCTCTCGGACCATCTTTTCGTGCTCGCGCGTCTACTCGCCAGGGCTGAGGGCGGCGACGTGCTCTGGCAGCCCGGAGCGACCCGCGGGGCCTGATCCCGTCGGCCCGTTTTGACCTTGGGTCGCGCTCCTGTAAGCTGACGCCGCTTGATAGGGAGCGTGATGGCGACGCAGGCGAAACCGAGCTGGGCAAGCGACGACCTCGCGGTCCGCTTCCGGGCGGTCCGGGCCCTCAGCCGCGCGATCGCCGCCCCGCTCTCGGACGCCGACGCGGCGATCCAGCCGATGCCGGACGCCTCGCCCGCCAAATGGCATCTCGCCCACACGACCTGGTTCTTCGAAACCTTCGTGCTTCGCGATCATGTCCCCGGCTACCGCCTGTTCGACGAGCGCTGGGCCTATCTGTTCAACAGCTATTACGAAGGCGAGGGCGAGCGCCACCCGCGCGCCCGGCGCGGCATCATCAGCCGCCCCTCGCTGTTCGACGTGCTCGCCTACCGGGTCCATGTCGATCGCTGCCTCACCGAGGCGATCCCGGTGCTTCCGGTCGTCGCCGCGGAGCTGGTCGAGCTCGGCCTCAACCACGAGCAGCAGCATCAGGAGCTGATGCTGATGGACCTCACCGCCGCCTTTGCCGAGAATCCGTTGCTGCCCGCGCTGTGGCCGGCCGGCGATCCGCCGCCGCCGCCGCCGATCCCGACGCTGGAGGGGGTGCGCGGCCAGGCCGGGATCGTCGAGATCGGCCACCGCGGCGGCGGCTTCGCCTTCGACTGCGAGGGGCCGCGCCACCAGGTCCTGCTTCGCCCGCACGAGCTCGCCGACCGGCCGGTCACCAACGGCGAATGGCTTCGCTTCATCGAGGAGGAGGGCTACGCCCGTCCCGAGCTGTGGCTGTCCGACGGCTGGGCCTGGGTGCTTGAGAACCGCATCTGCGCGCCGCTCTACTGGCGCCGCACCGACGACGGCTGGGCGCGCTTCGCGCTCGACGGGCTGCAGCCGCTCAGCCACGCCGAGCCGGTCTGCCACATCAGCTATTTCGAGGCGGACGCCTTCGCGCGCTGGGCCAAGGCGCGGCTTCCGACCGAGGCCGAATGGGAGGCCGCCGCGGCCGCGCTCGATCCCGCCGGCGGCAACCAGCTCGATTCGGCCGGCGCCGTCCGCCCGCTGCCCGCGCCCGAGGGCCGCGGCCTGCGCCAGATGTTCGGCGACGTCTGGGAATGGACGATGAGCGCCTTCCTGCCCTATCCCGGCTTCGTCCCCGCCCAGGGCACCGTCGGCGAATATAACGGCAAGTTCATGTCGGGGCAGTTCGTGCTCAAGGGCGGCTCGTGCGCCACGCCGCGCGGCCATGTCCGCGCCAGCTACCGCAACTTCTTCTATCCCCACCAGCGCTGGCACTATTCCGGGCTGCGCCTCGCGCGGGACCTCTAGCTTTGGACGCGCCGCGCCAGCAGGCCGCCGCCGATCCGGCCTTCCGCGGCGACGTCCTGGCGGGCCTGGCCGCGCCGATCCCCGCGGTGCCGGCGCGCTGGCTCTACGATCGCCGCGGCTCCGAGCTGTTCGAGGCGATCACCGAACTCCCCGAATATTACCCGACCAACGTCGAGCGCAGCCTCTTGGAGGCGCATAGCCCGGATGTGGCGCGGATCGTCGGCACCGGCGACGCGGTCGTCGAGTTCGGCTCGGGCTCCTCGACCAAGACCCCCGTCTTGCTGCGCGCGGTGAAGCCCGCCGCCTACGTTCCGATCGACATTTCCGGCGCGTTCCTGAGGGACAGCGCCGCCGCCCTGCAGCGCGATTTCCCCGCTCTGCCGATCTACCCCGTCGAGGCCGATTTCATGAGCCCGATCGCGCTTCCGGCCGAGGTGGCGGCGCTGCCCAAGCTCGGCTTCTTCCCCGGCTCGACGATCGGCAACCTGGTCGCCCGCACCGCGGTCGATCTGCTCCGGGCGATGAAGGAGACGCTCGGGGTCGGCGCCTGGCTGCTGATCGGAATGGACCGGATCAAGGACATCGACGTCCTGCTCGCCGCCTATGACGACGCCGCGGGCGTGACGGCCGCGTTCAACCTCAACCTCCTCCACCGGATCAACGCCGAGCTCGATGGCGACATCCCCGTCGAGGCCTTCCGCCACCGGGCGATCTGGAACGACCGGATGAGCCGGATCGAGATGCACCTGGAAGCACTGCGCGACGTCCGCTTCCAGGTCTCCGGCGAACCGTTCTCGTTCCGCGCGGGCGACACGATCCACACCGAGAACAGCCACAAATACGGCTTCCGCGACTCCCGGCTGCTGCTGCGCGCCGCCGGCTGGGGCATCTGCCAGGAATGGACCGATCCCGACGATCAGTTCGCCCTGCTCCTGGTCGAGGCCGAAGCCCCCCGCTTCGCGCCCTGATCTTGCGCCGCGACGAGGGCGCCCGGCGCTACCGCTCGTCCTTCACGACCGCGCCGCCTTTGATCACCACGTCGACATCCTCGAGTTGGCGGATGTCGGCGATCGGATCGCCGTCCACCGCGATGATGTCGCCGTAGCGCCCGACCGCGATCGCCCCGACGTCGCGCTCGCGCCCCAGCGCCTGCGCGGCGTTGCGGGTCGCCGCCTGGATCGCCTCGATCGGCGTCATCCCATATTCGACCATGTAGCGGAACTGGCCGCCCGCGGTCCCGTGCGGCATCACGCCCGCGTCCGATCCGAACACCATCTTCACGCCCGCCCGGTGCGCCTTGCGGAAATTCTCGCGCTGGATCGCGGCGATTTCCCGGTCCTTGCGCAGATTGTCCTCGAGGATGCCGTTCCTGCGTCCTTCCGACTGCGTGTAATCGGTGTTGAAGATGTCCATCGAGAACCAGGCGCCGCGCTGGGCGGCGAGCCGGATGCCTTCCTCGTCGACCAGGCTGGCATGCTCGATCGTGTCGATGCCGGCGCGGATCGCCGCCTTGATTCCGGCCGCGCCGTGGGCGTGGGCGGCGACCTTGAGGCCCCATTGGTGCGCTTCCTCCGCGATCGCGCGAAGCTCCTCCTCCGACAGCTGCTGCTGCCCGGGCTCGGTGTTGCGCGAGAAGACTCCGCCGGTCGCGCACACCTTGATCACCTCGGCGCCGAACTTGCGCTGCTGGCGCACCAGCGCGCGCAGCGCCTGCGGCCCGTCGGCGACGCCCGGAACCTTGACCGCCATCGCGGGCGGCAGGAAATTGCTGTCGCAATGCCCGCCGGTCGCGCCGATCGAATGAGCCGCCGGAACGATCCGCGGCCCCGGCATCCGCTCCTGCTCGATCGCCTGCTTGTAGGCGACGTCGGCATAATGGTCTGAGCCCAGGTTGCGCACCGTGGTGAAGCCGGCCGCCAGCATCTCGCGGGCGGCGGCGACGCCGAGCACCGTCTCGAACTGGTCGGTGAACTGCAGCCTCTCATACGGCCCGTAATAGGGGCTGCCGCTCAGATGGACGTGCATGTCGATAAGGCCGGGCAGGATCGTCTTGCCGGCAAGGTCGATCCGCCGCGCGTCGGCCGGCGCGCTCGGCGCCTCGCCGCTGCCGACATGGCTGATCCGCCCGTCGGTGATCACCACCACCGGCCGCTCGACCACCCGGCCGGCGAGCACGTCGACCATCCGGGCCGCGGTCACCACCACGGTCTCGGCCGCGGCCGCCTCGGCTGCGATCAGCAGCAGCGCCCCGGATAAGAGCTTCAGCATCGCGATCCCCCCTTTTTCCGGAGGGACCATAAGCGGCGCCGCGATCCCCGCAACGGGAAAAGGCGATCGCGGCCCGCCCTTTACCGGCTCGCGCCGGCGCTCGCCTGCAGCTCCTGCGCGCGCTGCAGGTGGCGCTGGATCGGCCCCGCCACCGTCGAGGCGTGCTGCTTGAACGCCTCGACGTCGCCGTTCTGGGCATAGCCCTGCACCATCGCCAGCGCCTTTTCGTGCGCCGGCACCTGCTGGCTGAGGTAGGTGCGGTCGAAATCGGCCGCGCTCGCCGCCCGCAGCGCGGCCATGTTGGACTGCTGCTCCTCGTTGAGCTGCGGCGCCACGTCGATCGGCGGCTGCGCGCGGCCGGCCGCCGCCTTGAGGTCCGCGGTCGACTTCCTGTGGTCGGCGATCAGCATCTGGGCGAACTCGCGCACCTGCGCGTTCTGCGACTTCTCCACCGCGAGCTGCGAGCTCTCGATCTCGAACATGTCGCTGGCCGCGGCCATGGTGGCATATTCCTGGCCGTTGGCCGGCGCCGCCGCGCCCGCCGCCATGCCGTTGTCCATGGCCATGTTGTCCATCGACATGTTGTCCATGGACATATTGCCCATCGACATATTGTCCGTCGCCGCCTGGTTCTGGGCGCCGTCGCCGCCCGCCCCGCACGCCGCGAGCGTCAGCGCCGCCGCGCCCGCGAACAAGATCGATCTGGTCATGCTGCTTCTCCCTCGCGCCCGAAAGCGGGCTGGCGGGGGGTGCAACGAGGCACCGCGGCGCTCGTTCCGGGCGCTTGATCTGCGTTAGCAAGGAAGAAAGCGATGCCCGGCGCCTACAGCCTTCGCACCCGCGGCTCCGGCCGGGCCTGCTTCACCAGCAGCTCGCTCAGCGCCCACACCATCGCGTCCGCCCGGTCGGGCGATCGCCCCGGCCCCTGGTAGCCGCCGCCATAGGTCAGCCCGGCAAGCTCGTCCTCGAGCTCGGGGAAGCGGCCCGCCAGCTTCGCCTTGCCCTTCTCGAACAGCACCGCGACCGGCTCCGCGCGCGCCGCCTTGCCGTCGGAAGCATGGACCAGGGTCACCGGCAGCCCGGCGTCGGCGCCGCGGAGCACCGCCTCCACCATCGTCCCGCCGTTATTCTTCTCCGCCACCACCCGGTGCGCTCCCCAGGCCTCGGCCGCGCCCGCCACGCGGCGCGCCCATCCTTCCGGCGAAAGCCCGGCGACGCTGCAGTCGGCGAGCACATAGCCGGCGCCGTCGGCGGCGAGCCCGACCACCACGATCCCGCAGGCGTCCCCCTCGGCCGAGGCCGGCGGGTCGACTCCCACCACCACCCGCTTCAGCCGCCCCTCGAGGTCGCGGTCGTTCGGCACGCGCGACCGCTCGATCAGCTTGCGGCTCCACAGCGCCCCCTCGACGTCCTCGACCAGCACCCCCTCCAGCTCCTGCCGCCCGAAGCGCGTGCCGCCATGCTCCGCCTCCAGCGCTTCGGCGACGCCTTCGGCCAGATGCGGGTTGGCGCGCGTCCCCCCGCCGCTTTGCGCCAGGTCGGTCCGCGCCAGCAGCTGCTTCAGCGCCGGCACCGAGCGCGGAGTCGTCGTCACCAGCGCCCGCGGCGCCGATCCCGTCGAAGGGTGGCTCAGCCTCAGCCCGAGCTGCAGGTTGGCCCAGGCCTCGTCGGCGCGCTTCCATTTCGCCAGCTCGTCGCACCAGGCGAGATGGTGCTCGGGCCCCCTCAGGCCGTCCGGGTTCGCCGCCGAATAGACGAACGCCTCCGCCCCGCCCGGCAATCTCAGCCGCCGCCGGCTCGGCTCCCACACCATCGCCTCGCGCTCGTCCAACCGGGCGATGGCGAGCAGGCCGCTGCGCCCCTCCACCATCACCGCCCGGGCCTCCTCGGCGGTCGCGGCCACCAGCGCGATCGCCGCTCCGGGATTGGCGCGCGCGAAGGCCAGCACCCATTCCGCCCCCGCCCGGGTCTTGCCGAAGCCGCGCCCGGCGAGCAGCACCCAGACCCGCCACGCCTCGCCCGGCGGCGGCAGCTGCCCCTCATGCGCCCAGGTCGGCCAGTCGCAATCCAGCGCCCGCCGGTCCGCGTCCGGCAGGGTGCGGAGCAGCGCCCGCCGTTCCGCCTCCTCCAGCGCCGCCAGCGCCCGCACCGCCGCCCGCCTCACCGCGCGCTTACTCATCGTCCGGGCCGGCCGTTCCGCCGCGCTTCGCCCGGTGCCGCTTGATCGCCTCGACCTTGCGGACGATCCGCTCCGTCACCTCGGCGATCGAAGGCGGCGCCGGCACGCGCCCGCGCCGCCCGCCGCCGCGCCTCTTCTCCTCCCGCCACTTCAGGAACCGCATCGCCAGGTCCGGGTCGAACTTGCCGGCCTCGGCCGGCCCGTCGCCGCTCCCCGACCGCCGGGCTTCGCCCGAAGGCGCGGCATAGCCCTCCTTCAAACCGCCGCTTTCCGTCGCCAGCCGGAATTCGAGCGCCAGCTCGGCATCCTCCAGCGCCTCTTCCAGCCGCCGCTCGAAGTCCGGCCATTTGCGCCGCCGGTGGGCGATGCAGCTCTCGGTGAAGCCGACGGAGCGCGCCGAAGCGGCGATGTTGCCGCTCCCGGCGAGCGCGGCGAAGAACAGGTCCTCGACCCTTCGGCTCCAGCGCCGTGCCCCGGCCTTGACGATCCTCAGCTTGCCGCCGGCCCCGCGCCGGATCACCATCGGCTCGGCCCCGCCGATGCAGTCGAGCGGTCCCAGCGCTCCGGCGAGCCGCCGGTCGGCCTGCTCCACCGCCTCGCGCCACTGCCGGTCCAGCACCGGATCGAAGCGGCGCCGCTGGTCCATCAGCCGCGGCTCGACCCCGATCGCCGCCGCCGCCGCCCCCCGGTTCCCGGTCTGCCCCAGCACCTCCAGGAACCGCTCCCTCTTCTCCCCCGACAGCCGCACGCGCGGCGCCCGAGCGCCGCCGCCCTCCTCATCCCCAGCCATGTCCAGCTCCTCTCCCACCCGCAGCCAAGGCCGCGCCCGCACCAGAACAGAACCAGAACATTTCCTACAAGTCAAGCCAATGTGCCAAATAGGAGATGCTTCGTCGGGTGCGCAGGGGCCAGCGGAGCAGGGCGAGGGATGGGCGAGGGCCAGGCCAGGGACGCGGCGAGGCCCTGGCGAAGCTCAGAACCTGACTTTCACCCTCACCATTATGCGTTTGCTGATCATGCCGTTGGGCAGCGCGGCGCCTTCCACATGGATGCCGCCGGTGACGCCCTCCATCAATTGGATCTCGGCATTGCCCGGCTGGCGCTCATATTGCTGCGGAAGCGGGCGCAGCCGGTATCGCTCCTTGTCCCGCCGCGACCCGCACACGACGATCTCCCCCGCCTCGCTCCCCGCGCAGCCCCGCTCCGGCGTGACCGTGAACCCCAATTCGCCTGCCCCTTCCGCCGCGGCGCGCGGCTCGATCGGCGCCGCCGGCGTCGCCGCTTGAATCAGCAGAAGGGCGGCCATTCGCATACGTCTGCTCCCAGGCGCTGCAGCGATGGACTCTATCTTGGACGAATCTATGGCACGCCTGAAACACGGACGAGCGCCTTCGAGCGCGCGCGAAGCCGCTTTGCCCGCACGCCCGCAAGTCGCTCAGTTCAGCTGACGACCTTTTCGACGATCTTCAGCACGCGCGCGGGTTCTGCCTCGAT
Organism: Allosphingosinicella sp.; assembly: GCA_036402575.1. Classification (GTDB taxonomy): domain Bacteria; phylum Pseudomonadota; class Alphaproteobacteria; order Sphingomonadales; family Sphingomonadaceae; genus Allosphingosinicella. The sequence continues at coordinate 22,576 of DASWSP010000106.1, forward strand.
CATTCGCAGATAAATCTTCGAGCCGCTGTCCGGCTGGCTTCGCCGCTGCTCCCAATCCCGCACCGTTCCGATCGGCAGGCGGTACCTTTTCGCGAATTCGGATTGAGTGAGGTTCATCGACAGGCGAATGGCCCTGACGTCTATCGGCTTCGTTTCCCGGCCCCGCGCGGTGTCGCCCTCCGCATAAGCGATGGCGTCATTGAGACCGGCAGCGATCTTGTCGAACGCGCGCTTCATTTCGTGCTCCTCACTTCCCGTAGGTTGCGCACAATCTCTTCACGAGCTGCGCCAGCTCGTTGGCTTCGGCCCGCGTCAGATTGGCCTTTTCGCCCTTGCCGAACACGGTGATCAGGAACACGGGCGTGCCCGACCCGCAATAAGCGGTAACGACGCGGTAGCCGCCGCTCTTGCCTCCGCCGCGGCGCGCAAACCGCAGCTTGCGTGCACCGCCCCAGCCTCTCGGGATGTCGCCGTGCGTCGGCTTCAACGCGACAAGCGTGACAAGATCCGCCCGTTCCTCCTCCGTCATACCCGCTTCTGCGGCCGCGGCGAGAAAGGCTTTGGTCTCGACCACTGTCCGCATTGCAGGCCAATGTACGGAATTCCCGTACCTCCGTCAAGCGCCGGCGGAAAGTCCGTGCCGTCGGGTATAATGCAGCGCCTGTGTTCTTTGATGAGGGTGTCTGCACCAACCAAGCCGAAAGCTATCTCAGCCGCCTTCGCCGCATTGAGATTCGGTACTCACCACCACATCGCCCGCCCGTACCTCAATGCCTTGCCGGGAGGCTTCATGGCGCCAAGATCACCGCCGCGTAT
>DASWSP010000107.1:0-5198 GCA_036402575.1 Allosphingosinicella sp.
GACGATCAGCCGCTTACCGAGTTGGGTAGTTGGGAGCCTCGCGGGTGATGGCGACGTCGTGGACATGGCTCTCGCGCAGGCCGGCATTGGTGATTCGGACGAACTCGGCGCGCTGCTGGAGCTCGGGGATCGTGGCGGCGCCGGTGTAGCCCATCGCCGCCTTGATGCCGCCGACGAGCTGGTGGATGACGTCCCGGGCATGGCCCTTATAGGGCACCTGGCCTTCAATTCCCTCGGGAACAAGCTTCAACTGATCCTTGATATCCTGCTGGAAATAGCGGTCGGCCGAGCCTCGAGCCATCGCTCCGACCGAACCCATCCCGCGGTAGGATTTGTAGCTCCGGCCCTGGTAGAGGAAGATCTCGCCGGGCGCTTCCTCGGTGCCGGCGAGCAAGGACCCGATCATCACGGTGGTCGCGCCCGCCGCGAGCGCCTTGGCGACGTCGCCGCTGGTTCTGATGCCGCCGTCGGCGATCACCGGCGTGTCGCTCTTCGCGGCCTCCTCCGCCGCGTCCATCACCGCGGTCAGCTGCGGCACGCCGACCCCTGCGACGACACGGGTGGTGCAGATCGAGCCGGGGCCGATCCCCACCTTCACGCCGTCGGCGCCGGCGCCGATCAGCGCCTTGGTTGCCTCGGCGGTGGCGACATTGCCGGCCACGATCTGGACCGCGTTGGACAGCCGCTTGATCCGCTCGACGGCGGCGGCGACCTCCTTGTTGTGGCCGTGCGCCGTATCGATGACGATCAGGTCGCATTCGGCGTCGATCAGCGCCTGGCTGCGCTCGAAGCCCTTGTCGCCGACGGTCGTCGCCGCCGCCACGCGCAGCCGGCCGCTCTCATCCTTGGTGGCGTTCGGATAGGTGACCGCCTTCTCGATGTCCTTGACGGTGATGAGGCCGATGCAGTGGCGATCGTCGTCGACCACCAGCAGCTTCTCGATGCGGCGCTGGTGGAGCTGGCGCTTGGCCTCCTCCTGAGTGACGCCCGGGCCGACCGTCACCAGGTTCTCGCTGGTCATCAGCTCGGAGACCGGCTGTTTCGGGTTTTCGGCGAAGCGGACGTCGCGGTTGGTGATGATCCCGACCAGCCGCCCGTGGCGGTCGGTGACCGGAATGCCGGAGATCCGGTGGCGCTCCATCAGGTCGAGCGCGTCGGCGAGCGTCTGGTCGCCCGTCATGGTGATCGGATTGACGACCATCCCGGATTCGAACCGTTTCACGGCCCGAACCGCCGCCGCCTGCTCGTCGACCGAGAGGTTGCGGTGAAGCACGCCGATGCCGCCGAGCTGGGCCATCACGATCGCCATGTCGGCTTCGGTCACCGTGTCCATGGCGGAGGAGACGATCGGGATGTTGAGGCCGATCTGCCGGGTCAACCGGGTGCGGGTGTCGGCCTGGCTCGGCAGCACGCTCGATTCGGCGGGCCGGAGCAGCACGTCGTCGAAAGTGAGTCCCAGGCGGATATCCATTTGAAGCCTCTTCGGATTCGGTCCCGCTCTATAGGAAGCGAACTCGCCAGGCGCTAGCGCGCAGGCGGCGGATAGACGGCGGGATCGGCGAGCTTGCGGCCGAGCGCGATCATCAGCTCGGTATCCTCGGCGGCGCCGCCGAGCTCGATCGGGCGCGACAGGTCGTCCTCCGGCTTGTGGTAGGGACCCGAGAGGAAGGCGTCGAGCTCGGCCATGCTGCCGAACGAGCCGCCGACCATCACCGACGGCACCCCGGCCCGAGTCAGCGCCCAGCCGTCCTGGCGCTGGACGAAGGGCTTGGCTTCGGCGTCGGCATCGACCTCGCGGCCAAGCTCGCGCGCGGTCTGGTCGGCGACGGAGTCGATGGCCGTGGCGCCGCGGCCGACGATCGCGGCCGGCTTCCCTTTTCCCGCGATCGCGACCGTGTCGATATTGATCGCCGCGACCAGCGACTTGAGCGGCACGGTCGGGTTCTGGGCGAAATGGTGGGCGCCCAGCAGGCCCAGCTCCTCCGCCGTCGTGGCCATGAAGAGGACGTCGCGGATCGGCCGCGGCCCCCGCGCCAGGTGCCGGGCGATCTCGAGCATGGCGGCGACCCCGCTGGCGTTGTCGACCGCGCCATTGCAGATCCGGTCGGCGGCGCCCTCGGCCCGGCAGATGCCGAGATGGTCCCAATGGGCCAGGTAGAGGACGCTCTCGCCGGTCGAGCCGCTGCCGCGCAGGCGGCCGATGACGTTGTACGAAGGGTAGGCGTGGATCCGGGTGGAGACGTCGAGCGTGGCCCGCGGCTTCAGCCTCACCGCCTGGAAGGACGGCCCCGGATCGGCGAGCAGCTTCTCGAAATCGCCGCCGGAATCGTTGACCAGCCGCGCCGCCGCGGCGATCGGCATGGCGCCCTGGACGCGCGGCACCGGCGCGCTCTGCAGATTGTTCTGCCCGGCCGAATAGCTGCCGGTCACGCTCGACCAGGGGATCTCGTCGCCGACGATGCCGATCACGGCGGCGGCGCCGGCCTGGGTGACCGTCCGCACCCGCGCGGCGAAGTCCGGGAAGTTCGGCACACGCGGCGGATCGTAGAGGATCAGCGCCACCGCGCCCTTGAGGTCGGCGCCGGCGAGCTGATCGATTCCGCGATCCTTGATGACGGCGCCGTGGCCGACGAAATAGACCGGCGCCCCCTCGATCGACTCCGACGGGGCCTTGCCGATGAAGACGCCGTTGCCCTGGTCGAAATCGAGGATGCGGCCGTCATGGGTCCACAAAGCGCGGTGGGCGAAGGGCTTGCGGGTGACGAGATCGACCGGCTGGTACCAACTGCCGTCCGCTGCCGCGGGCTGGAGTCCGATCGCCGCCATCTGCCGGCTGAGATAGGCGAGCGTCTTGGTCTCCCCCGGGGTGCCGGGCTGGCGGCCCTCGAAGGCGTCGCTCGCCAGCACCTCGATGTGGCGACGCAGCGACTCGGTGCTGACGGTGGGGCTGGAGGCGGTTTGAGCCGGAAGGGACGCCGGTGAGACGGCAAGGAGCGGGGCGGCCGCAAGCAACAGGCGCGAGGACATGAAGCTCGTTAGGATAGCCGCGCCGCGCCTTGCAAGCGCCGCCTAACGCCGCGCCTTTGTGAGCAGGGCCCGGGCCTGGTGGACGTGCATCGACTCGATCATCCGGCCCTCATGGCGTTCCGCCCCGCCGGTGGCGGCAGCGATCAGACGGAGCGCGGCGTCGATCTCGGCTTCACCCGGGCTGAAGAGGCGATTGGCGGTGTCGATCTGGCTCGGGTGGATCAGCGACTTGCCGTCGAAGCCGTAACGCCGCCCCTCCTCGCACTCCGTGGCGAGCCCGGCATCGTCCTCGAGCCGGTTGTAGACGCCGTCGAACGCCGCGGCGCGGGCCGAGCGGGCGGCGAGGACGATCGATTGCAGCGCGTGCGTCAGGCCCGCGCGGCCGGCGCCCGGCGGGATACCGAGATCGGCGGCAAGGTCGTTGGTGCCGGCGACCAGCGCGGCGGCCTCCCTGGCGATGTCGGTGGCGGCGATCACGCCCGCGGCGGTCTCGACCATCGCCAGCACCGGCCGTTCGACAAGCCGGATGAGGTCGTGGACCTGCTGCCGGTTCTCGGTCTTGGGGAGCACGATGCAGTCAACCCCGCTGCCGCGCACCTTGACGACGTCTTCGCCGTACCAGGCGCTGCCGGCAACGTTGATCCGGATCGCGGCCGGGCGGCCGCCGAAACCGGTCCGCACCGCCGCCACCGCCGCCTCGCGCGCCGCCGCCTTGTCCTCCGGCTTCACCGCGTCCTCGAGGTCGAGCACGATCATGTCGGCGTCCAATCCCCGCGCCTTCTCGATGGCCCGCGGATTGGAGGCCGGGAGGAACAGGAGCGTCCGGCAGAGGCGCAGATCCATCATCTTTCCGATTCTTCTTGGAAGCGTGCCGGCTTGTCTACATTATATCGCCGTCACACCCGTGGGGAGGGGTTGTCCGATGGCCGCAACCGCATTGTTCTTCGTGCTTCTGCTCACCATCATCTACCTGATGGCCAGCATCAAGATCGTCCGTCAAGGCTATCATTACACGATAGAATATTTCGGCCGATTCACCACGGTGGCGCGCCCCGGCTTCAATTTCTATCCGGCTTTCTTTTATCGCGTCGGCCGCAAGGTGAACATGATGGAGCAGGTGCTCGACATCCCCGGCCAGGAGATCATCACCAAGGACAACGCGATGGTGGCGGTCGACGGTGTGGTGTTCTTCCAGGTGCTGGACGCGGCCAAGGGCGCCTATGAGGTCGCCGACCTCTACCTCGCCATCATGCAGCTCACGACCACCAACCTGCGCACCGTGATGGGCTCGATGGACCTCGACGAGACCCTGTCCAAGCGCGACGAGATCAATGCCCGGCTGCTGACCGTGGTCGATCAGGCGACCGAGGCGTGGGGGGTCAAGATCACCCGGGTCGAGGTGAAGGATATCCGGCCGCCCGCCGACATCGTCAACGCGATGGGCCGGCAGATGAAGGCGGAGCGCGAGAAGCGCGCTTTGATCCTCGAATCCGAAGGCCTGCGCGCCTCCGAGATCCTTAAGGCGGAAGGCCAGAAGCAGGGCCAGATCCTCCAGGCCGAAGGCCGCCGCGAGGCCGCCTTCCGCGACGCCGAGGCGCGCGAGCGCGAAGCCGAGGCCGAAGCCAAGGCGACGCAAATGGTGTCCGACGCGATCGCCGGCGGCAACGCCCAGGCGATCAACTATTTCATCGCCCAGAAATATGTCGAGGCGATCGGCGCCTTCGCGACCTCGCCCAACGCCAAGACGATCCTCTTCCCGGTCGAGGCGACCCAATTGATCGGCACCCTCGGCGGCATCGGCGAGCTCGCCAGGGACGCCTTCGCCGCCCGTCCGGCGCCCCCTGCCCCGCCGGCCCGAAAGCCCGGCCCGTTCGAGGGGCCGGCCCAGTGAACCTCGACGGCATCGAGCCGCACTGGCTGTGGCTGATCGCCGCGGCAGTGCTCGGCATCGCCGAGCTACTGATGCCGGGCGTGTTCCTGATCTGGCTCGCCGCCGCGGCCGCGGTGACCGGCTTTGCCGCCCTCCTCTTCGACGCTCCCGTGGCCTTCCAGTTCGCCCTGTTCGCGCTGCTGGCGATCGCCGCCGTCTATAGCGGCCGCCGCTGGTACGCGAACAACCCGGTGACGAGCAGCGACCCCCTCCTCAACGACCGCGCCGCCCGCCTCGTCGG
>DASWSP010000108.1:0-31241 GCA_036402575.1 Allosphingosinicella sp.
GTGCTGCTCGAGCTCGCCCTCGATCAGCTTGTCGACGAGGCCGATCTCGTACGCCTCCCTGGCGCCGATCGGATTGCCGGTCGCGGCCATCTCCAGCGCCTTTTGCACCCCGGCCACGCGCGGCAGCCGCTGGGTGCCGCCCGCTCCCGGCAGCAGGCCGAGCTTCACTTCGGGCACGCCGAGCTTCGCCGACGGCACCGCGACGCGATAGTGGCTGGCGAGCGCGACCTCCAGCCCGCCGCCGAAGGCGGTGCCGTGGATCGCGGCCACGACCGGCTTGGTGCATTGCTCGATCCGGTCGACCACCATCGGCAGCATCGGCATCTGCATCGGCTTGCCGAATTCGGTGATGTCGGCGCCGGCGAAGAAGGTCTGGCCCTCGCAGCGGATGACGACGGCCTTAACCTCATCGTCGGCCTCGGCCTGTTCGATCGCCTTCACGAGGCCTTCGCGCACGGCGTGGCCGAGCGCGTTGACGGGCGGGTTGTTGGAGGTGACGATCAGGACGTCGCCGTGGCGCTGGGTGGTGATGGGGCTCATTCTTTTCTCCGATGTCAGGAGGCAGTCTCGCCATAGGCCTGGCGGTTGTAGGGAAGCGAGCTCGACAGCCCGCCGTCGACGACCAGCGCATGGCCGTTGACGTAGCTGGACTCGTCCGAGGCGAGGAACAGCGCGGCATTGGCGACCTCAATCGGTTCGCCGCCGCGCTTCAGCGGGTTGAGGTGTCCGATGCGGTCTTCCTTCCCGCTCGAGCGCGCCCATTCGTAGACGGGCTGGGTCATGCCGGTCTCGATCAGCCCCGGGCAGATGGCGTTGACGCGGATGTTGGCGCCGGCGAGCTGGGTCGCGGCGATGCTGACCAGGTTGATGACGCCTGCCTTTGAGGCGGAATAAGCCGGTCCGCCCGCGCCGGCGCGAAGGCCGGCGACGGAGGCGGTGCAGACGATCGAGCCGCGGCCGCGCTCCTTCATCAGCGGCGCCGAATGCTTGATCGCCAGGAAGGGGCCGATCAAATTGACCCGCAGGATCTCCTGCCAGTCCTCCGGCGTCTGCTCGAACAGCGAGGCGAGGCCGCCCGAGATGCCGGCGTTGGCGAAGAAGATGTCGAGATGGCCGAAGCGGGCGGCGGCGCTTCGGACGAGGTGCGCGACGTCCTCGTCCTTGCCGGCGTCGCAGGCGATGCCGACGATGCCGTCGCCGCTTTCGGGCTCGTTGATGTCGGCGGCGATCACCCGCGCGCCTTGCTGCGCGAACAAGGCGGCGGTCGCCTTGCCGATGCCGGACGCCGCGCCGGTGACGATCGCGACCTTGCCCTCGATCCGGCCGCTCACAGCCCTCTCCCTCGGGGGGAGAGGGCTGGGTGAGTGGGTTCGGTGGCTGTAACTATTCGCGACCGCCCAAGCCCCTCACCAGCTTCGCCCAGGCTGCTGCGTCGCCAAGGCTTCGTATCCTCTCCCCTCCAAAGAGAGGGAGCGGCGGAGGTTCGATGCGCCCGCCTCACAACCCCACTCCGATGGTGGAGCCGCCGTCGACGACGATCGCCTGGCCGGTCACGAACGTCGAAGCAGGCGCGGCCAGGAAAACGGCGGCGCCGGCGATTTCATGCGGCTCGCCGATCCGCTTCATCGGCGTGTGCATCGTCACCATCCTGAGCGTGTCGGGATTCTCCCAGAGCGCGCGGGCGAACTCGGTGCGCACGAGGCCGGGGGCGATGCAGTTCACCCGCACGCCGGCCGGCCCGAACTCGGCGGCAAGGTTGCGGGCGAGCTGGAAGTCGGCCGCCTTGGAGATGTTGTAGGCGCCGATCACGGTCGAGGAGGTGAGCCCGCCGATCGACGAGACGATGATGATCGAGCCTTCGCGGCGCTCGACCATCTCGGGCGCGACCATCTGGATCAGCCAGTGGTTGGCGATGACGTTGTTCTCGAGGATCTTGCGGAACTGGTCGTCGCCGATCCCGCCCATCGGCCCGTAATAGGGATTGGACGCCGCGTTGCAGACGAGCACGTCGATGCGGCCGAGCTGCCGCCGAGTCTCATCGACCAGATTCTGGAGATCGTCCTTGGACGAGATGTTGGCGGGGACGACGATCGCGGCGCCGGGATGCCTAGCGTTGATCGCGTCCGCCGCCTCGGCGCAGGCATCGGCCTTGCGGCTCGAGATGACGACCTTGGCGCCCTGATCCGCCATGGCTTCGGCGATCGCCCGGCCGATGCCGCGCGAGGAGCCGGTGACGATCGCGACTTTGCCGGTAAGATCAAAGAGGCTCATGCAAGTCTCCCAAACCCGTTCGTCCCGAGCGCAGTCGAGGGGCGCACGCGAGGAGTTCGTGCCAACGCCCCTCGACTTCGCTCGGGACGAGCGGGCTCGCCGCCCTGCACAGGTTCAGCTCTGCGCCGCATGCTTGGCGAACTCCAGTCTTGCGATCGCTCGGTTGTGCACCTCGTCCGGGCCATCGGCGAGGCGCAGGGTGCGGATTGCGGCCCAGCTCGAGGCGAGGTCGAAATCCTGCGACACGCCGGCGCCGCCATGCGCCTGGACGGCATCGTCGATGATGCGCAGCGCCATGTTGGGCGCCTGCACCTTGATCATCGCGATCTCGGCCTGAGCAGCCTTGTTGCCGGCCTTGTCCATCATGTCGGCGGCCTTGAGGCAGAGCAGGCGCGACATATCGATGTCGATCCGCGCCTGGGCGACCCGCTGCTCCCAGATCGAATGCTCCATCAGCTTCTTGCCGAACGCGACCCGGCTCTGCAGCCGGCGCACCATCGCCGCCAGCGCTTCCTCGGCGGCGCCGATCGTGCGCATGCAATGGTGGATGCGGCCGGGGCCGAGCCGCCCCTGCGCGATCTCGAAGCCGCGGCCTTCGCCGAGCAGCAGGTTCGAGGCCGGCACGCGCACGTCCCTGAGCGCGATCTCCATATGTCCGTGCGGCGCATCGTCATAGCCGTAGACGGTGAGGGAGCGCTCGATCGTCACGCCCGGCGCGTCGAGCGGCATCAGCACCATCGACTGCTGCTGGTGGCGGTGGTTGTCCGGGTTGGTCTTGCCCATCAGGATCGCGACCTTGCAGCGTGGATCGCCCGCGCCCGACGACCACCATTTGCGGCCGTTGATGACGTATTCGCCGCCGTCGCGCCGGATCTCGCACTGGATGTTGGTGGCGTCGGACGAGGCGACGGCGGGCTCGGTCATCAGGAAGGCGGAGCGGATCTCGCCGTTCATCAGCGGCCGCAGCCACTGCTCCTTCTGCTCAGCCGTGCCGTAGCGGTGGAGCACTTCCATGTTGCCCGTGTCGGGGGCCGAGCAGTTGAACACCTCCGCCGACCAGAGGAGCCGCCCCATCTCCTCGGCGCACAGGGCATATTCGAGGTTGGTGAGCTGCGTGCCCTCGAACTCGAAGCTCTCGTCGACGTGGCGGAGCGCCGATCCCGGCGGCATGAACAGGTTCCAGAGGCCCGCCGCCCTAGCCTTGGGTTTCAGCTCCTCGATCACCGCCACCGGCTGCCAGCGGTCGCCCGCGGCGATCTGGGACTTGTAGTCGGCGGTTCGGCCGCGGACGTGAGTCAGGATGAAGTCGCGAACCCTGTCGCGGTATAAAGCCTCGCGTTCCGTAAGGGTGAAGTCCATCGGCGCCGTCTCGCTTGCTTTACGTTTCCGTCAACCTATGCTCGCGCTATCGCGGAGACGTGGCGGAGACAAGCGCAATGGCCGATGTCGAGAGCTTCCGGCAAGAGGTGCGCGACTGGCTGGACGCGAACTGTCCCGCCGAAATGCGCGAGCCGGTGCTGGACGATTCCGACATGTGCTGGGGCGGGCGCAATCCCGTCTTCAAGAACGACGCGCAGAAGAAGTGGCTGGAGCTGATGGCGGAGCGCGGCTGGACCGTGCCCGACTGGCCGAAGGAATATGGCGGCGGCGGCCTCTCGCCGGCCGAGACCAAGATCCTGAGGCAGGAGATGGCGGCGATCGGCGCGCGCAATCCGCTCTACAGCTTCGGCATCTCGATGCTCGGCCCGGCCTTGCTCAAATACGGCACCGAGGAACAGAAGAAGCGGTTCCTCACCGAGATCGCGCACGGCCGGATCCGCTGGTGCCAGGGCTATTCCGAACCCAATGCCGGCTCCGACCTCGCCAGCCTCCAGACCAAGTGCGAGGACAAGGGCGATCACTGGCTGGTCAACGGCCAGAAGGTGTGGACCAGCTATGCCGACAAGGCCGACTGGATCTTCTGCCTGGTGCGCACCGACTTCTCGGCGCCCAAGCACAAGGGGATCAGCTTCATCCTGTTTGACATGGCGAGCCCCGGCGTGTCGACCCGCCCGATCCTGCTCATCTCCGGCTATTCCCCGTTCTGCGAGACCTTCTTCGACGACGTCAAGGTGCCCAGGGACCAGCTGGTCGGGGAGATCAACAAGGGCTGGGACGTCGCCAAATACCTGCTCGGCCACGAGCGCGAGATGATCAGCGGCATGGGCCTCGGCGGCACCGGCGAGAGCCTGGGCGCGGCGCTGAAGGAGCGGCTCGCCGACGATCCGCTGCTGCGCGCCGACGTCGCCCGCTTCGAGGTGGACGCGATGGCCTATCGCGCGATGAGCGAGCGCTTCATCGACGAATTGAAGGCGGGGCAGGCGCACCCGGCCCAGCCGTCGATGATGAAATATGCGGGGACGGAATTGAACAAGGCACGCCACGAGCTGGTGATGGCCGCCGGCGGATCGAACGCGCTCGAATGGGAGAGCGAGCGATCGAAGGGCGGCAAGGCGGCGCGCGAATGGCTGCGCACCAAGGCCAATTCGATCGAGGGCGGCACCAGCGAGATCCAGCTCGGAATCATCGCCAAGCACATCCTGCGATTGCCGGGCGCTTAGGTGCGGTTCCTGCGACCGTTTAGCTAGGCAATACCCGAATGCCCCTGTACCTCACCGACGACCAGCTGATGCTGCGCGACAGCGCTCGGGAGTTCATGGCGCAGGAGGGCGCGGTCGCAAAGCAGCTGCGCAGATACCGCGACAATTGCCCGGACGGCTTCGGCCACGCCTTGTGGAAGCAGTTCGCCGAGATGGGCTTCACCGGCATCCTCGCCGAGGAGGCGGATGGCGGGCTCGGCATGGGCCATGTCGAAGCCGGGATCGTGCTGGAGGAGATCGGGCGCAACCTCACCCCGTCGCCTTTCCTGATCACCGCGGTCGCCGCCGTGGAGGCGCTTCGCGGCACCGGGCTGCGCGAGCGCTGGCTGCCGGGCATCCTGGGCGGCGAGACGGTGGCGGCGCTGGCGGTCGACGAGGGGCCCAAGCACCGGCCCGAAGCGATCGCGATGAAGGCCGAGCGGGCGGGCAACGGCTTCCGCCTCAGCGGCCGCAAGCAGTTCGTGGTGCAGGGCGCGTCGGCCGACTTCTTCATCGTCGCGGCGAACAGCGGCGCCGGGCTGACCCTGTTCGCGGTCGAGAAGGAGGCGAAGGGGCTGGAGGTCGAAGGCGTGCGCCTCGCCGACGGCAGCATCGGCGCGCGGCTCGGCTTCGGCGGCGTCGAGGTCGATTCCGACGCGGTGATCGGCGAGGTCGACCAGGGCGCTGCGGTGCTGACCCGGGTGCTGAACGCGGGCCGCGCGGGCGCCGCCTCGGAAATGGTCGGGGTCGCTTCGGGGGCGATGGCGATGACGGTCGACTATCTCCGGCAGCGCAAGCAGTTCGGCCGGCCGATCGGCGAGTTCCAGACGCTCCAGCACCGCGCCGCGCACCTTTATTCCGAGCTCGAGATCGCCCGCGCGGCCGCGCTCAAGGCCCAGCAGCTGCTCGACGACCCCGGATCGGGGTCCGGGGCAGGCATTAGCGGCGAGGCCGAGGCGATGGTCTCGGTCGCCAAGGCCAAGGCCGGGCGCGTGTCGACGCTGGCGGTGCAGGAGGGCGTCCAGATGCACGGCGGCATCGGCATGACCGACGAATACGACATCGGCCTCTACATGAAACGCGACCGGGTGCTGAACGAGCTGTTCGGCGATGCCAATTACCACGCCGACAAGGTGGCCCGGATGCGGGGATTCTGATTGTCGTCATTGCGAGTAGCGACGAAGCTTTGCTCGCAATGACGACAGGATTCTCAGTCCCGATGCGGCCGCCGCAGCAGCACGTTCATCTGCGCCGAGGCGATCGGCTTGCTCCGGTCCTGCTGCCACGCATGCGCCTCTAGGTTGGCGACCCGCTTGCCGAGGCGGGCGATGGTGGCGGCGGCGTAGGTCTCATGCTCGGTGCCGCCGCGCATGAACTCGACCGTGACGTTGATCGGCTTGGCCGTCACCGGCTCGCCATCGAGCGCGTCGTAGAGCGTCCCGAGCGCGGCGAACTCGAGCAGCCCCGCGATCGCGCCGCCGTGCAGGAAGCCGGGGCGCCCGATGACCTCGTTGCGGAACGGCATGATCCACAGCAGCTCGCCGTCGGCGCGGCGGGTGCTGAGGCCGAGCAGCTCGGCATAAGGCGGAAGGCCGTTCACGCCGCGGCCCTAGGGGGAGAGGCCGGCGGCGGTCAAATCCTCGGGCTCGTCGATGTCGAGGAGCGTGTCGCCGACGTGCAGCGACCAGCCCAGCGCCTCGATCCGCGCGATCGTCTCGGCGCAGACGCTGCCGGTGCTCCAGGCGATGCCGCCGAACAGCGACGGATCGAACCGCCTGAGCCCGAGCAGCGCGTAGCCGCCATCGTGCGCGGGATGGACGACGGCGTCGCGCTCCGCCAGCTGCTCCGCCGCCGCCCGCAGCCGCTGCCGGTCGAGCGCGGGGCAGTCGGTGCCGATCAGCAGCACGTTCTCGCGAAGCAGGATGGTGCGCCTGGCCGCGCGCGCGAGCCGCTCGCCCAGATCGCCGTCGCCCTGGGCGGTGATGCGCATATGCTCGGCCGGCAGGAATCCCGCCCATTGCGGATCGAGCGGGTGCGGATCGGTGCACAGCTCGGGCACCGAGAGGTTGGCCGCGAACGCCTCCGCGACGGTGTCGAGCAGCATCTTGTGGGCGAGGCGCGCGGCGCCGATCTCGCCCAGCGCCGGGACCAGCCGGGTCTTGACCTTGCCCGGCACGGGCGCCTTGGCGAAGATGACGATGCGCGTGCGGCTCATCCGCGCCGCCAGCCGTGGTACCGTTCGACCCAGCCGAGCAGCCGCTCGGGCTTGTGCGCCTTCTTCCATTCGCCCGCGGCATATTTGTTCGCCTCGGCCATCGTCGGATAAGCGTGGATGGTGCCGAGGATCTTGTTGAGCCCGAGGCCGTGCTTCATCGCCAGCACGTATTCGGCGATCATCTCGCCGGCGTTCGAGGCGACGATGGCGGCGCCGAGGATGCGGTCCTTGCCGGGCGCGACGAGCAGCTTCACGAAGCCGCGATTGGCGCTCTCGGTGATCGCGCGATCAAGATGGCCGAGATCGTAGCGCACGACCTCGTAAGCGATGCCCGCTTCCCCGGCCGAAAGCTCGTTATGCCCGACATGGGCGACCTCGGGCTCGGTGTAGGTGACCCAGGGCAGCGCCGAATAATCGGTCCGGAACTTGCGAAGGCTCCCGAACAGCGCGTTGACGGCCGCATACCAGGCCTGGTGCGCCGCGAAGTGGGTGAACTGGTACGGCCCCGCCACATCGCCGGCAGCGAAGATGTTGGGGTAGAGCGTCTCCAGATATTCGTTGGTGACGATCGTCCTGTTGGTCTCGATGCCGAGCTCCTCCAGCCCGTAGCCGGTCAGCCGCGCCTTGCGGCCGACCGCGACGATGATCTCGTCGAACGCGACTGCAGCCTCGCCGCCCTCGCCGCGCACGATCAGCATCCCGGGCTCGCAGCGCACCGCCTCGTGGCCGGCGCGGATGTCGACGCCTTCGCGGCGCAGCGCCTCGGCGACGAAGGCGGAAACCTCCTCGTCCTCGCGCGGCAGGATGCGCGGGTCGTGCTGGACCAAGGTCACCTGCGCGCCAAGCCGCGCGAACGCCTGCGCCATCTCGGTGCCTATGGGCCCGCCGCCGATTATCGCGATCCGCCGCGGCATCTCCTCGCGGCCGCGCAGCGCCTCCCACATCGTGTCGCTGGTGAGGTAGCCCGAGTCCGCCAGGCCGGGGATCGCCGGAACCGCGGGTTCGCCGCCCGCCGCGATCACGATCGAGCGGGCGGTGAGGCGCTCGCCGCCGTCTATCTCCACCGTCCAGGGATCGACGATCCTGGCGTGGCCGAGCCGCACGTCGACTCCGAGCCCGGTATAGCGCTCGACGCTGTCGGCGGGCTCGATCGTCCTGATGATGTCGTGGATGCGCTCGACCAGCAGGCGGAAGCTGAATTCGGGCGTGCGCGGCGCGAGGCCGTAGTCGCCGGCGTTCCTCATCTCGTGCGCCAGCCGGGCGCTGCGGATCAGCGCCTTTGAAGGCACGCAGCCGGTGTTGAGGCAGTCGCCGCCCATCTTGTGCGCCTCGACCAAGGTCACCTTCGCCCGCACCGTCGCGGCGATATAGGCGGTCACCAGCCCGCCCGCGCCGGCGCCGATCACGACCAAGTTGCGGTCGAATTTCCTGGGCCGCCTGTAGCCTTTGTAGACGCGCCGCCGCCGCACCGCGCCGACCATGAACTTGGCGATCAGCGGGAACAGGCCGAGCAGCACGAACGAGCCGATCAGCGCCGGCGACAGGATGTCGCGCGTGCTTCCGATCGCGGCGAGCTGCGTGCCTGCGTTCACGAACACCAGGGTGCCCGGCAGCATCCCCACTTGGCTGACCAGGTAGAAGGCGGCGAGCCGCATCGCCGTCAGCCCCATCGCCAGGTTGATCAGGAAGAAGGGGAAGGCGGGGATCAGCCGAAGCGTCAACAGGTAGAAGGCGCCGTCGCGCTCGATACCCCGGTCGATCGCGGCGACCCTTTTGCCGAACCGTGCCTTCACCCAGTCGCGCAGGATGTAGCGCGACGAGAGGAAGGCGAGGCTCGCGCCGATCGCCGAGGCGAACGACACGATCAGCGTGCCGAGCCAGAGCCCGAAGATCGCGCCGGCGGCCAGGGTCATGATCGCCGCGCCCGGCAGCGACAGCGCGGTGACGGCGACGTAGAACAGGAAGAAGCCGCCGATCGTCAGCAGCGGCCGCCGCTCGACCAGCGCCGTCAGCTCCGCCTGCCGCGCCTTGAGGTTGTCGAGCGTGAGGTAGGCGGCGAGGTCGAGGATGAAGAAGGCGGCGACGGCGGCAAGGATGAGCAGCAGGACGCCGATCTTGCCGAACTTCATTGCCGCCCCTCCCGCCTCCTCGTCCGTAGCCGTTCGGCGGACGGCGGGCAAAGGTTACGGCTGGAAGCGCCGCATGAAGGCGAAGTCGAGGCGCCGCTTGAGGCGCAGCGCGGCGCGCGACCGGTTGGCAAGGCCGCCCCAGGTCGCGAAGCCTTCGCCGTTGCCGAGGTCGAGGATGGCGAGGAACCGCTGTTGCGGCCGGTAGCGGATGAGCGGCTCGCCGTGGGCCAGCGCGATCAGGTTGTGCGCCAGCACCGGCGCCTGGCGGACGCCGAAAACGCCATGCCTGGGAAGCGGCCGCGGTGCGAATTCGGCGCAGTCGCCGCTGGCGAAGATGGCGGGATCCTCCAGCGACTGGAGGGTGGGGCCGACGGCACGGCCGCCTGCCGGTTCGAGGCCGGTGGCCGCGACCAGCAGATCGCAGCGGCGCTCGCTGCCGTCGTCGAGGCGAACCGAATCCGCGGTGCGCCGGGCGATCTTCCGATCGGCCAGCACGGTGACTCCGCGGCGCTCGAGCGTCCGGTAGAGCTGCGCCCAGCCGGGCCCTCGCCGTATCGGCCCGGCGAGCGTCACTGGGAGGCTGCCATGGTGGCGTTCGGCGAGGCCGCACAGGCTCGCCGCGATCTCGGTGCCGGTGGCGCCGGCGCCGGCGATCGCCACCCGCAGCAGATTGCCGGCGGCGATCTGCGCCTCCAGCATCGAGCGCAGCGAAGTCAGGTTCACGAGCGGCTTGATCGGCCAGATCGCGCCTTCGCCGGCGATGGTCGGCACCACCTCGCTGCCGCTGTTGAGAGAGACCATGTCATAGGGCACCCTGTCTCCGTCTTCGAGCAAAACGGTGCGGCTCTCGGGGTGGACCTCGCTCGCTTTTCCCTCGACGAATCGCAGCGAGCGGCGCGCCGCGAAATCGGCGACATCGATGCGATTGGCATCCGGCGGGAGCGCGCCCGACAGCACGGCCGTGGCCAGGCCGGAATAGTAAAAGTGGCGCGGCGCGATCAGCAGCGGGTCGAGGCCCGCCGAGCGGAGCTCCTCCACCCGTTCGAGGAGCAGCAGGTGCGAATGGCCTGCGCCGACGAGGACGAGCCGCTTCAGCGTCAGGCCGGCCGAAGCATCGGCCGTCTCAGCAACGCGGCCAGCCCGATGACGAACAGGATCGCGGCGAGATGCACCGCCAGATCGAGCAAGGTCAGATCGAACGGGTGGAAGAATTGCAGCAGGAACGCCGACAGCGCCGCGCTTCCGAGGCCGCCGAGCAGCGCCACCGGCAGCGGATCGATCGGCGCCGCGCGCGACAGGCGCCAGAGCAGCGGCAGCCCGATCGCGGCGCCCGCGGCGACGATGAAGACGAGGCAGTCGACGTCGTGCGCGACCTGCGGGACCGGGGCTCGGCTGCCGGCCAGAAAGCGGGTGCAGCCGAGCCCGCTCAGCATCAGCCAGACGGCGAGGGGCGGCAGCGGCGCGATCAGCCAGCGCCGCGATCGGCCCGGGATCGAAAGGTGGAACGCGCCGGCCACGGCCAGCGCCGCTGTCGCCAGCATCGCCAGCTGCTCGAGCGCGAACGCCACCGGCGCGGCGCGGGCGCGTGCCAGAAGGAAGGAAGGGTCCGCCATCAGCACGACGGCGAGCACGCCGAGCAGCGCGAGGATGGCCAGGCTCTGCAGCGCCCGGCGCGCCGGCGGTGCGAGCGGCTGCACCGGCGCGGGCGCGGCGGCGAGCGTCTCGATCAGCTCCTCGGTCGGCCGCGTGCTCATTCCTCCGCCCTCTTCGTCAGGCCGAGCCGCAGCCGCCTGATCGCCCGGTGCACGTTCACCTTCAGCGACGCGACCGACTGGCCCGATGCAACCGAGGCTTCGGCGAGCGACATCTCCTTCAGCTTGACCAGCTCCAGCGCCTCCTTCTGGCGGGGCGGCAGATCGCCCATCATGCCGGCGAGCGTGCGCGCCGCTTCGCCGGCTTCAAGCTGGTTCGCTGCCGGATCGGCATAGGTTTCATAGGCGATTTCGTCATGCTGCTCGCTGGCGCCGACGCGGCCGCGGCGACGCAGGGCATCGATCGCCCGGCGGCCGACGATCGCGGCGAGCCACGGCTTGACCGGCCGCCCCGGCTCGTAGGTATGGCGCACGCGGTGCACGGTCAGCAGCGCGTCCTGGACGATGTCCTCGGCGAGATCGGCCGATCCCGTGCGGCGATGGGCGATGGCCCGGGCGAACGGCGCGATCGCCTTCAGGAAGACGCGGTAGGCGGCGGCGTCGCCGCGCTGCGCGGCGGCGAGCAGCCCGCCCCACTCCTCGTCCGCCGCTGATGTCCCTCGGTTCGTCAGGCCGACCTCCGCCGCCGCTGTAACCCCGGAGCCCGCGCCGCCGAAACAGGTTTCGCCGGGCCGGCCTTTTGCAGTAGCCTTTCACCAAGGAGAGCCGCCATCGCCACCGCCGCCAGGGCCGATCCGTCGCCTTTCGCCGATCCGGGCGCGCGGCCGATCGACCCCGCCAAATTTCGCGATCCGCTGGTCACGGCGAAAGGCGAGACGCGCGCCCGGGTGGCGCTGGAGCGGCTCGACACGCTGTGGATCAACACCGGCACGCTCTGCAACCTGGCCTGCAAGACCTGCTACATCGAAAGCTCGCCGACCAACGACGCGCTGGTCTATCTGAGCCTGGCGGAGGTGGAGGCGTATCTCGACGAGGCCGAACGGCTCGGCACGCGCGAGATCGGCTTCACCGGCGGCGAACCCTTCATGAACCGGGACATGTGTCCGATGATGCGATCGGCGCTCGGCCGCGGCTTCGAGGTGCTGGTGCTGACCAACGCGATGCGGCCGATGCGGCGCTTCGAGGACCAGCTCAAGGCGATCCTGCTCGAACATGGCGGCAGATTGACGATGCGAGTCAGCCTCGATCACCACACGCGGGAGGTGCACGAGGCGGAGCGCGGCCCGCGCAGCTGGGACAAGGCGCTGGACGGCCTTCACTGGCTTTCGAGCCACGGCTTCCGGATCGCGATCGCGGGACGCAGGCTCGGCGGCGAGAGCGAGGCCGCGGCGCGCGACGGCTATGCGCGGCTGTTCGCGGCGCTGGGCCTCCGCATCGACGCGGGACTGGTGCTGTTCCCGGAAATGGACGCGTCGGCCGACGTTCCCGAGATCACCGACGCCTGCTGGGGCATCCTGGGAGTCGCGCCGGCGGCGATGATGTGCGCGTCGAGCCGGATGGTGGTGAAGCGGCGCGGCGCCGAGGCGCCGGTCGTCGTCGCCTGCACTCTGCTTCCCTACGATCCGCAGTTCACGCTCGGCCGCACGCTGGCCGAGGCGGCGGGCAGCGTCGCGCTCAACCACCCCCATTGCGCGCGCTTCTGCGTGCTTGGAGGCGCCAGCTGCTCGGGCTGAAGCTGTCGGTCGTGATCCCCACCCTGGACGCCGGGGAGCGGCTGCAGCACTGTCTCGACGCGCTCGACGGCGCCGACGAGATCATCGTCGCCGACGGCGGCTCGGCCGACTTGACGCGCGCCACCGCCGAGGCCGCCGGAGTCCGCGTGCTGCTCGCGCCGCGCGGGCGGGGCGAGCAGCTGCGCGCCGGCGCCGCGGCGGCCGGCGGCGACTGGCTGCTGTTCCTCCACGCCGACACCCGGCTTGGCCGCGGCTGGCGCCGGGCGGTCTCATCGCACCTCGCGCGCCATCCGGGCGAAGCGGCCTGCTTCCACTTTCGGCTCGACGATAGCGCGTGGCAGGCGCGCCTCGTCGAGCGCGGCGTGTCGCTCCGCACCCGGCTTTTCGGCCTGCCCTATGGCGACCAGGGCCTGCTCCTCTCGCGCGCGCTCTACGACGCGGTCGGCGGCTACCGGCCGCTGCCGCTGATGGAGGATGTCGACATCGTCCGCCGGATCGGCCGCCGCCGGATCCGGATGCTCCCCGCCGACGCCGTCACCTCGGCCGAGCGCTGGCGACGCGACGGCTGGCTCCGCCGCTCGGCGACCAACCTCAAGTGCCTGATCCTTTATCGTCTCGGAGTAGCGCCGGAGAAGATCGCCCGCATCTACAATACGCCGTCACGCTGAGCTGTTTGCAGGGTCCATCTCGCCCGGCTCAGTCTCGCAGCACCCGCCGGCAGACGGCGTCGAGCTTCGCCAGCATCGCCGGATCGCGCGCGTCGGGCGCCGTGATCAGCGCCGTATCGAGCGCGGTGTCGATCGGCGAGGCCGGGCGCTCGGCGGGCAGCGCCCGCGCCAGCTCCGCCACCAGCCGGCGCGCGACATCGGCGTTGGCGCCCAGCTGCGCGATGATCGCGGCGACCTCGACGGGCTCGTCGCGCCAGCAATCATAATCGGTGACCATTCCGACCAGCGCGTAGGGCAGCTCCGCCTCGCGCGCGAGCTTGGCCTCGGGCATCGCGGTCATGCCGATCACGTCGCAGCCCCAGGCGCGGTACAGCGCGCTCTCGGCGCGCGAGGAGAATTGCGGCCCCTCCATCGCCAGATAGGTGCCGCGCTCCGCCGTCGTCGCGCCCGCCGCCCGCGCCGCCGCCAGAGCCAGCGCGCTCAGTCGCGGACAGACGGGATCCGCCATCGAGACGTGGGCGACCATGCCGGTCCCGAAGAAGCTCTTCTCCCGGGCGAAGGTGCGGTCGATGAACTGGTCGACGACGACGAACTGCCCCGGCGCGAGCGGCTCGCGCAGCGACCCGACGGCGGAGATCGCGACGAGGTCGGTGCACCCGGCGCGCTTCAGCGCATCGATGTTGGCGCGCGCGTTCACCTCGCCTGGCGGCAGCCGGTGCCCGCGTCCATGCCGCGGCAGGAACACGAACCTCACTCCCTGCAGGCGCCCGATCAGAAGCTCGTCCGACGGCTTGCCCCACGGAGTGTCGACCGCGACCCACTGCGCGTCCTCCAGCCCCTCGACCGCATACAGGCCCGACCCGCCGATGATGCCTATCGTCCACTCGCCCATGGCGGCTCCTCTTCATCAAAGGGCGCGGCGGGTCTAGTCTCGGCTCATGAAACCGCCCACGCGAAAGCTGCTCAGGGGGTCGGCCGCCGTCGCCGCCGGCCTGGTTGCGCTGCCGCTCGTCTATTTCCTGGCCGTGATGATCGGCTTCCTGATTCCGGCCAACGCCGGCTGGAAGGAGGCGAGGGAAGGGGTGACGGTGTTCATCCAGACCAACGGAGTCCACACCTGGGTGGTGGTGCCCAAGGTGAGCGCGGAGGCGGACTGGCGCCCGCTGGCGCGGCCCGAGCATCTCAAGGATCCGCGCTACGGCCGGTCGAGCCATGTCGCCTTCGGCTTCGGCAACCGCGACTTCTACCTCAACACGCCGACCTGGGGAGACCTTTCGCTCAGGACGGCGGTGGCCGCGGCGGTCGGCGGCGGCCCGAGCCTGATGCATGTCGATCATTTCCACGATCCCCGGCCGCTCGACTACCAGCGCCCGCTGCGGCTCAGCAGCGCCGAGTATCGCCGCCTGACGCGCTACCTGCTCGCCAGCTTCGACTATCGCGGCGGCCGGTGGATCCCGCTCCCGGGCCGGGGCTACGGCCCCAGCGACGCCTTCTACGAGAGCCGCCGTCCCTACAATTTCACCCGCACCTGCAACGAATGGACCGGCGAGGCGCTGCGCGCCGCGGGGGTGCGCACCGGCGTCTGGACGCCGCTGTCGCAGAGCATCATGTGGCGGCTCGACTGAGCGCGGGTGTCCAACGCAGATGCATCCATTCCGGACCAAGCTCCGCGACATCTGCGATCGGCGCCGGGGGACTATATATTTTCGCTCTCGCTGCGTTCGCCGGCCCGCTCCGCCGAGGGGTTTCGGATCGGCCCGGCCGATCAGCGCAGGCCCAAAATAATCCCCAAGAGATTGAGCCACATGGGCGCAAAAACCCGCTCCATTTCGGAGCAGTGAAGCTTTCGGTTTGCCTCCGCAATGGCGGCAATCATCGACGCACACCTCTCGATGACGGATGATGGCCATGGCGCCGACGATCGCGCATGATGCGCTGGCGATGATCGAGTATAGCGACCTTCCCTCCATTTTGGTGCTGTCTGACAGCGCGCCCGGACTGGAGCGCGCGCGGCGATCGGTGGAGACGCTTGGCTACCGCGTCAGCGACACCGGCGCGCTCGATCCCGCGCGGCTCGATCGCCAGGTCGCGATGAGCGCCGTCGTCGTGGAGGCGGAGCAGGATTCGGGCGCCCGCCTCGATGCCGTCCTCGATCGGCTGGAGAGCGCCGCGAGGGTGGGACGCTTCGGCAGCGTGGTCTGCGCGCCCCGCTCGCTCATCGACGTGGTCGCCGCGCGCACGTCGCACCCTCAGGTGCACCATCTTTGCGAGCCGCTGGAGATCGACCGGCTGAGCGCGATCGCCGATGCC
The DNA here is from genome assembly GCA_036402575.1 of Allosphingosinicella sp. Classification (GTDB taxonomy): domain Bacteria; phylum Pseudomonadota; class Alphaproteobacteria; order Sphingomonadales; family Sphingomonadaceae; genus Allosphingosinicella. The sequence goes on from DASWSP010000108.1 coordinate 15,597, forward strand.
GCCAGGCGCGAGCCGATGCGGCTCCATGACGTCCGCAAGGAAGGGCGGCTCCAGCAATTGAGCGAGGAGGTCGGCCGGATCGCCAACATCCTCGCTTCGCTGTCGGAGGATGAGCCGGTCGCCGCGCCCGAGATCGCACCTCCCGACGAAGATGCGCTGGGCCCGGGCCAGATCCGCGCCATCATCCGCGCGCGCCGCATGCGCGACCATTATTTCGGCGCCACCCTGTTCGCCGATCCCGCCTGGGATATGCTGCTCGACCTCATGGCGGCGCGGCTCGACCGCCAGCGCGTCGCCGTCTCCAGCCTGTGCATCGCCGCCGCGGTTCCGGCGACCACGGCGCTGCGCTGGATCAAGACGCTGACCGACCAGGGCCTCTTCGTCCGCCAGGCCGACCCGCAGGACGGCCGCCGCGTCTATATCGAGCTTTCGGACAAGGCGGCGGCGGGCCTCGAAGCCTATCTGAAGGCCGCCCAGCGCGTCTCGCCGCTGATCCTCTAGCTTGCCATCCCACCGCCAAGCTGGCACTTCCCGGCTTCCGCCGAGCGCGGGCGCTTAGCTCAGTTGGTAGAGCATCTCGTTTACACCGAGAGGGTCGGCGGTTCGAGCCCGTCAGCGCCCACCAGCCTTCACAGCCAGCCCAGCACCGCCAGCAGGATCAGCGTGCCGATCAGCGTGATCCCGATCGAGCCGAGGCAGCCGAGGCGATTGGAAAAGAACAGGAACATGGGGAGGCTCCGATATGCGGTCCGCAGACAACGCGCGGCGAGGCGATCGTTCCCCCGTGATGCCGCCGCGGCGGCGACTCCCGCCGGATTATAGGTCCCGGATCAGCCGCACCGCCACCGCCGCCCAGGGCGGGTTGGCGACCACGAGCTGCCGCTGGCCGCTGCCGAGCGGGAGGACGTGCAGCTTGCCCTCCTCGCGGCCGATCAGCCGGCCGAACAGGAAGCGGCCAGCCGGGCGCGGGAGCAGCACGTCGCGGTTCATCGCCCCGGCGAACGCCTCGGGGCCGATCCGGCTGAGCCAGATCTCGTCGCCGCTGCGATAGTCGCCGACTCCGGCCGAGACCGTCACGGCGACGAGGCCCGCGACCGGCTGCGGCGGGATCACCACGCCTTCGCGGCGCGGCGCGTGCGCGCCGTCATGGTCGAGCACCGCCGCGACGGGAATGTCCTGGCGGTCGGGCAGTTGGACCAGATCGGCCGCTTCGACTCCGAGCGCCTTGGCGATGCGGTTGAGCCAGCCGACCGAGACGGTGCGGGTGCCGGTCTCAAGCCGCCCGATCGTCTGCGGCGTGGTCCGCGGCTCGCAGCGGTCGGCCACGTCCTGGAGGGTCATTTTCTTCGCGCGGCGGACCTCGCGGATGCGCGTGATCATAAGAATCCCTAACCGGTTCGGTTATTTCGCTTTCCTACAGCCGCGCCCCAATGGCAAGACCTTTTAGTCCGAGTCGCGGAGGCTGCGAATGGGTAATCCGAAGCGTAACAGGCTCTTAGCGGAACGGCCGGAGCCGCGCGACGGGCGGGAGCGCGGTGGCGCCAAGGAGGGTCGGCTGGCCCGGTCGGTGACGGTGAACCTTGGCGAATCGCCGCTTGGCTGGCTCCACGCCCGCGGGCTGATCAGCGACCGCCAGTTCGACGCCGGCGAGCGGCTGCGCGCCGATTGGGAACGCGCGCAGCTCGCGCCGCCGGTGACGATGCGCTGGGGTGCGGCCAAGGCCGCGGGAGGGGCTCCCGGCCCGAAAGACGCGACCGGGGTCCAGATCGCCGCCCGCCGCCGTTTCGATGCGGCGGTGAAGGCGGTCGGCGGCGGCCTCAGCGACGTGCTGTGGCGGGTGGTCTGCGCCGGCGAAGGCATGGGCGAGGTCGAACGCGCGCTGGGCTGGCCGGCGCGGGCCGGCAAGCTCGTCCTCACTCTCGCCCTCGATCGCCTCGCGGACTTCTACCGCATCCGCTGAGGGGAGGTTTGCAGCTGCGCGCGGAGCAGCTCGATCCATTCCTGGGTGCACCGGCCAAGGTCGAGCTGCTGCGCGCGCTCGCGCTGGGTTTCGCGCGAACGGGCGGCCGCGAGCTCGGCGAGGATCGCCTCGGCCAGCTTGCGCGGGTCCTCGACCGGCGCGAGGTGGCCGTAGCGGCCGCCGCCGAGGATCTCGCGGTTGCCGGTCGGGCAGTCGGTGGCGACCAGCGGCAGCCCGAGCGCGAGCGCCTCCAGCAGCGCGTTGCTGGCGCCTTCCCAGCGCGAGGCGCTGACATAGAGATCGGCTCGCGCGAGGACCGCGAACGGATTGGCGCGGTAGCCGAGGAAGTCGACCCGATCCGCCACCCCGCTCGCCGCGGCCAGGTCACGCAGCGCGTCGACCTCTGCCCTGGCGCCGTGGCCGACGATCAGCAGCCGCGCCGGCACCGGCAGCGCCGCCAGCGCGCGGATGAGGACGTCGAAACCCTTCTGCCGGCTGATCCGCCCCATCGACGCCAGCACCGGCGCGCGCACCCCCGCCGCGTCGCGCGCGAGAAAGGGATGGTCGAACGGCTCCTCGCCAAGCGCGCCTACCCGCGCCGAGTCCACGCCGTTGGGGATGCAGAGCACGTCGGGTCCGCGCGGCACCGATCGGATCTCGTCGGCCAGCTCCTCCGACACCGCCACCGCCAGGTCCGCGCCGCGATATTTGTAGGAGTCGCCCCAGCCGAACTCGCCGGCGCGCTCGCCGGGGCGCTTGGATGAATTGCTGGCGCGCAGCAGCAGCCGCACCGCCCGCCGCCGGCCCGACAGCGCCAGCGCGATCTTGACCGGCAGGTGGAGGTGGTTGCCGCCGCTCAGCAAAACCCGCGGCCGGCGCTTGCGAAGCGCGCTTGCCAGCGCCGGGATGGCCAGCGCCAGATCGGCGCCGCGGCTTGCGCGCCGCCGTCCGCGCCCGACGACGACCACCCGCACCCCCTCCGGCACGGTCCGCCGAAGCGGGCCCGACTCGCGCACCGCCCACAATTCCACCGGCAGCCCCGCCGCCGCGCACGCCCCGGCGATCTCGATCGACTTGGCGACCGTGCCGCTGGCGCGGAAGTCGTAATTGGCGATCGCGATCACGCGGCTGCTCGAATGGTGCACGCGCGCGCCTTAGCGGGCCGTGCCGAGCGCGGCCATCGTGCCGGCTGGATTCCGCCCCCGAACTTGCCTAGGCTCGCCAATCTATGTTGCTGCTCGACAAGATGCTCCGCCGCCTCGTCAGGCGCGGCGAGCTGACTCTGATCGACCATCGCGGCAAGCGCTACAGCTACGGCAGCCCCGATGCGGCGCTCGCCCCCGTCGTTGCCCGGCTCACCGACCGCGGCGCCGCCTTCGACATCGCCAGGGACCCGCGCGTCGGCGCCGGCGAGGCCTATATGGACGGCCGCCTGGTCGTCGACCAGGGCGATGTGCGCGACCTCATCCTGCTCGTCCACGCCAACCACCCGTTCGAGCAGGGCGAAGCGTTCCGACCGCCCGGGCCGCTGCGCCGGCTGCTCGGCGCCGCCGCCGCCCGCGCCGACCAGATCAACCCCCGGCACCGATCGCGCCGCAACGCCGAGCACACCTACAACCTCACCCGCCGCCTCTACGAACTGTTCCTCGACGAGGACCGCCAATATACCTGCGCTTACTATCGCGACCCCGCCGCCAGCCTCGAGCAGGCGCAGCTCGACAAGAAGGCGCACCTGGCCGCGAAGCTCCACCTCCAGCCGGGCATGCGGGTGCTCGACATCGGCTGCGGCTGGGGCGGCCTGGCGCTCTACCTTCACCGCCATTTCGGGGTCGAGGTGCTCGGAGTCGCGCTCGCGCCCGACCAGATCGAGGTCGCCAACGAGCGCGCCGCCGCCGCCGGAGTCTCCGATCGGGTCAAGTTCGAGCTCAGGGATTATCGCGACGTCACCGGCCGCTTCGACCGGATCGTCAGCGTCGGCCTGATCGAACATCTTGGAACGCCGCATTATCCGGGCTTCTTCCGCCACACGCGCGAGCTGCTGGCGACGGACGGGGTGATGGTCTCGCACTGCTGCGGCCGAATGGGTCCGCCCGGAATCACCGACAAATGGACGTCGAAATACATCTTCCCCGGCGGCTACATACCGGCCCTGTCGGAGATCGTTTCCGAAGCGGCGCGGCACCGGCTGATCGTCTCCGACGTCGAGACGCTGCGCTATCACTACGCCTACACGCTCGAGCAATGGTACCGCCGCACCAACGCCGCGCGCGACGAGATCGTCGCGCTCTACGACGAGCGCTTCTTTCGCATGTGGCAATTCTATCTCGCCGGCGCCGAGGCCGCGTTCCGCGACGGCAGCCTGGTCAACTTCCAGGTCCAGTACATCAAGCGCCGCGAGGCGCTGCCGATCACCCGCGACTATATGCTGGAGACCGAGGCCCGCCTGCGGCAGGCCGACGCCGGCCTCTTCCCGACCGCCCCAAGCCGGATCGCCGCCGAGTAGACGGCGCGCTCCGTCACCCTGAAGCCTTTCCAGGGCCCGTTCCGGTGACTCGTGATCCAGGTGGAGAATGGGATGCCGAAGGAGGTTCGGCACCACTGTCGGGGCGGCGCTCAGGCGATGGCGACCTGGTCCCAGGCGAAGGGGCGGCGGCTGCCGTCGAGCGGCAGCGCGGTCGCGCAGAAGCCGCATTCGGCGGAGACCCGGCCGACATACCAGTGGGTCCGTCCGCAGCCCGGGCAGTGGTTGACCTCGTGCAGGCGGTACACGGCGTGGTAGCCGCGAAGTGCCGGATTGTGCGGGAAAGTCTCGCCCTCCCTGGCGATGATGCAGTTCAGCATCGAGCGTTTCCTTTCTGGCCTTCCATCTACCATAATGCCGAACCTGCGACGAGTCGTTTGGTTCCGGCGATGAGTTGAGCTGTCCCGGACTGTTACAGCGCCGCAACAGAGCGTGAATTCCCTTGCTTTTCAGCGAATCGAGCCGGTTCGCGGAAAAGCGCGGCTGACGATGGTAAACGGCGCGGCGACTCGCTCCCGCGCGGCGGGCGGCCGCGGAAAAAAGCAATGGCCGATACCGCAATCCTACGTGGCGGCGAGCCGGGATTTATATACCGGCCGCGGGCCAGAACCGCCCCTGATGACGAGGGGAAGGGGACGCATGGTCGCCACGGTTCAGTCGAGTGTCGCCTTCATGTTCTACGGTGGGCGCAGCAAGCGGCCCAGCTGCCCCGCCCGGCGGACCGGCTATCCCGCGCGCGAGCGGCGGACCCGGGTGGCGAGCCTCGCCAGCCTGTGCTTCTCGGTCCACCAGCGCACGGCGCTGGTGCGCAACCTTTCGTTCAACGGCCTGATGCTCGAAACGACGCTGCCGCCGCCGGAGGGCCAGACCGTCGTGGTCCAGCTCGAGGGGCTCGCGCCGATCTGGGGAGAGGTCCGCTGGCGCAGCGGCGGCAAGGCCGGCATCCGCTTCCACCGCCCGATCAGCGCCGAAGACCTCTTCCTGTGCGCGGTCCGCCGCCCCATCGCCAACGACGACGTCTGCTTCAACGCCTCGCTCTACTGAACGCGAACCGGAGCGCCTGGTCCCGAAGAGCGGCCCGTTTTGACGCCGCGGTGGCTCAATAATGCCGCGCGGCAGCCGCGGCGCAGCGTCGTTGTGGCGCCGAGGCTATCCTGCGCGGCGGCTTGCGCTTAGGGCGCGGCGATGCTGCAGCATCTCTTCGATCGACCCGAGAGCCGGCTCTGGCGAGCCGAGGCGCGCTCGACCCTGCAGCTCGCCTACCCGCTGGTGCTCACCAACCTCGCGCAGGCGCTGATCCACGCTACCGACGTCGTGCTGCTCGGCTGGCTCGGGCCGGAGTCGCTGGCGGCGGGAGCGCTGGGGCTCAACCTCTACACCGCTTTCCTGATCTTCGGGCTGGGCCTCGTCACTGCGTCCGCGCCGATGATCGCGCGCGAGCTGGGCCGCAAGCGGCACAGCGTCCGCGACGTGCGCCGAACGGTGCGGCAGGCGATGTGGGCGGCGGTCGCGATCGCGGCGGTGATGTGGGCGATCCTCTGGCACAGCGAGGCGATCCTGCTGGCGCTCGGCCAGGATCCGGCGCTTTCGGCGAGCGGAGCGACCTTTGTGCGCGCGCTGATGTGGGGCGCGCTGCCCTATTTCCTCTATCTGGTGCTGCGATCCTTCATATCGGCGCTGGAGAAGCCGATCTGGGCGCTGGCGATCGGAGTCGCGGCGGTCGTGTTCAACGCGGTCGTCAATTATGGGCTGATCCTCGGCAAGCTCGGGATGCCAGCGCTCGGGCTGCTCGGCGCGGGGATCGGCAGCGCGGTGACCAACCTGTTGATGTTCGCTGGCATGGCGCTGGTGGTGGCGCTTCATCCGCGCTTCCGCCGCTACCGCCTGTTCGGCCGCTTCTGGCGCGCCGACTGGCAGCGCTTCGCCGAGGTGTGGAAGCTGGGGCTGCCGATAGCCGTGACGCTGGCGCTCGAGATCACGATCTTCAACGCGGCGGTGTTCATCATGGGGCTGATCGGCACCGCCTCGCTCGCCGCGCACGCGATCGCGATCCAGATCGCGGCGCTCTCGTTCATGGTGCCGCTCGGTCTCAGCCAGGCGGTGACGGTGCGGGTCGGGCTTGCCTATGGCCGCGGCGATCGCGCCGCCATCGCCCGCGCCGGCTGGACGAGCTTCGTGCTTGGCGTCGGATTCATGGCGCTGATGGCGGTGCTGATGTGGAGCGCGCCGCACAGCCTGGTCTATCTGTTCATGGACGAGACCGACCCGGCCAACGCGCCCGTCATCCCGCTTGCCGTCGCGTTCATCGGAGTCGCCGCCCTTTTCCAGATCGTCGACGGCGCGCAGGCGGTGGGGGCGGGGATGCTGCGCGGCCTGCACGACACCACCGTGCCGATGATCTACGCCGCCGGCGGCTATTGGGTGATCGGCCTGTTGGTCGGGGTGACTCTGGCCTTTCCGCTCGGCTGGGCGGGGCTCGGCATCTGGGTCGGGCTGGCGACCGGGCTGGCGGTGGTTTCAGTGCTGATGATCGTGCGCTGGATGCGCCGGGAAAGCATCGGCCTCGTCGCTGTGTAGCCGTGGCGGGACGATCCTAGGGGCCGCGCCCCTTGCGCAACGGGCGCGGCTGTGTTTGGGTTGACTCCGATCGTCGGGGGATGGCGATGCGGGTGCGGTTTTGGGGAACGCGCGGATCGATCGCGAAGCCGGGGCCGGCGACGGTGCGTTACGGCGGCAACACCTCTTGCGTCGAGGTGGTGACGGCGGGCGGAACCCGGATCGTGATCGACTGCGGCACCGGCGCCCACGATCTCGGCCAGGCGCTGCTCCGCGAGCCGCAGCCGCTGCGCGGCCATATCCTGATCAGCCACACCCACTGGGACCATATCCAGGGCATTCCCTTCTTCGCGCCTTTGTTCGCGGAGGGCGGCCACTGGGATTTCTACGCGCCGCAAGGCTTCGGCGAGTCGGTGCGCGAGGCGCTCAGCGGCCAGATGGAATATACCTATTTCCCGGTGACGCCCGAGGCGTTCACCGCCGAGGTTCGATATCACAATCTGTCGGAAGACAGCTTCCGGATCGACGACGTGCTCGTTCGCACGCGCTATCTCAACCACCCGGCGCTGACGCTCGCCTACCGCCTCGAAGTGGATGGCGCGGCGCTGGTCTATGCCTGCGACCACGAGCCGCATTCGCGGACGCTCGCGTTGGGGCAGGGCGCGATCGGCGGGCAGGACGAGCAGCATGCGGAGTTCCTTCGCGACGCCGACCTCGTCATCCACGACGCGCAATACACCGCCGCCGAATATGCGGCGAAGGTGGGCTGGGGGCACAGCACCGTCGAATATGCGGTCAAGCTGTGCGCGGCCGCGGGGGTCAAGCGGCTTGCCTTGACCCATCACGACCCGCTTCGCCGCGACGAGGAGCTCGACGCGATCGTTCGGAAGGCGGCGGCAAGCCTGCGCGGCAATCCGCCCAAGCTGCTTGCCGCTGCCGAAGGAACGACGCTCGAGGTGGCGGGCGGCCGCAGGCCGCGGGCGGAGAAGCGCAAGGATGCCGCCGCGCCTGCGCCGGAAGCGGGCGAGACGCCGCTGCTGCTGCTTGCCACCGCCGACGTGGAAGTCGCCAAGACGATCGGCCGCTCGGTCCATGGCGAGGACGTCGAGGTCCTGGCGGCCAGGAGCAGCGACGAGGCGGCACGGCTCTACCGCCAGCGCCGCCCTGCGTTGATCGTGGTCGACGACGAGGTCCCCGGCGGCGGCGTCGCCCTGGCCAAGGCGGTCCGCAAGCGTGGTGGCGACTCGGTTCCGATCCTGATGCTGGGGCAGGGGGCCCCGCCCGAGGCGCTCAACGGCGACAAGGCGACCGATTGGCTGCAGCAGCCGATGTCCGACGAATATGCGCGGGCGCGGATCCACACCTGGCTGATGCGCGGCGAGTTCCGCTGGTCGCGCCCGGCGCTGCCCGACAACGAGGCCGAGCGGCTGGCGGCGCTCGCGCGGCTCAACCTGCTCGATTCAGCACCTGAAGAGCGGTTCGATCGCTTCACCCGCATCGCCGCGGCCCTGTTCGGCGTGCCGATCGCGCTGGTCAGCCTGATCGACGCCGAGCGACAGTGGTTCAAGTCGTGCCTCGGCTATGATGCCGGACAATCCTCGCGCGAAGTATCCTTCTGCGCCCACGCGCTGCACCGGCGCGAAGTGATGGTCGTGCCCGATGCGTTGGAAGACCACCGCTTCGCCGACAACCCGCTCGTCGCCGGATCGCCGCGCATGCGTTTCTATGCAGGCGTCCCGCTGTTCGTGGAGCGGAACCTGTGCATGGGCACCTTGTGCCTGATCGACCTCAAGCCGCGATCGTTCCCGGAGGAGAAGGTGCGGCTGCTGGCCGACCTCGGCGCGTTGGTCGAGCGGGAGCTCGCCAACGGAAGTGTTGGCGCGGCGCCACACTGATCCGCTCATATCCTGTAACCGATCTGCAACAGATCGATTAAAGTTGATGTCGATAAGGCAACAGCACTTTGCCGCGAAGCGGCACAACTGTAGATGTTACGGTGCAATAATGGTGCGGGGGCAACACAATGGAGCGCGCAAAATTCCATAACAAGCTAAAGAAGACCACATTCCTTGCGGGGGTTTCGTTTGCCGCGGCGATCGGCGGATCGTCGGCGGCGCTTGCGCAGCAGGCTGGCGGCGCTGCCCAGGCCGACGCCGGATCCGACAGCGACATCATCGTCACCGCCACCAAGCGCGCTTCCACCGTCCAGGACGTGCCGTTCTCGATCAACGCCCAGACCGAGGAAGACATACAGCGATCGGGCGCGACCACGATCGAGGACCTTTCGAGGAACGTCGCCGGCTTGTCGGTGCAGAACCTGGGCCCGGGCCAAAGCCAGGTGTCGGTGCGCGGCGTCTCCGCCGGCCAGATCGTTCGCGACCAGCCCGGCGTGAAGGAGCAGGTCGGCGTCTACCTGGACGAATCCGTCATTTCGCTGTCGCTGTTCACCCCCGACCTCGACCTGTTCGATTTGAACCGCGTCGAGACCCTGCGCGGCCCGCAGGGCACCCTGTTCGGATCGGGCTCGGTGGGCGGCACGATCCGCTACATCACCAACCAGCCCGACCTCGACCGGATCGAGGGCACGGTCGAGGGCAATATCAACAAATTGGACGGCGGCTCCTGGGGCGGCCATCTCAAGGGCGCGGTCAACATCCCGCTGACCCCGGCCGCGGCGATCCGGTTCGTCGGCTACCACACCGAATATGGCGGCTTCATCGATGCGCTCCGCGAGGGCGGAGCCATCGACAAGAACGTCAACAAGGGCACCCGCACCGGCGGCCGGATCGCGATGCTGTTGCAGCCCTGGGCGGACGTCCGGATAACGCCGCGCGTCGTCTATCAGGAGATCCGGGTCGACGGGTTCAATCGGCAGGAGGTGTTCAACCTCTTCGCCAACCCGCTCACCACCACCCGCCCGCGCGTGACGTTCGACGAGCGCCAGCAGTTCCTGCTCCTCAACGAGGACTTCGTCGACGAGACCCTGATCGCCGATCTCACCGCGAGCGTCGGCCTCGGCGCGATCGAGCTGACGTCGGTGACCAGCTACATCGACCGGTCGATCCTGGTCAGCCGCGACGCCAGCGCGCTGAGCGGAAGCGTGACGATCAACCCGTTCGGAGCGTTGTTCGGCGTCCCCAACTCGGCCGCGCTGCTGCCGTCGAACCTGCGCGACACGACCGAGCTCGAGACCTTCACCCAGGAACTGCGCCTCTCCTCGACCGGTACCGGCCCGTTCCAGTGGCTGATCGGCGCCTTCTATTCGGACATCGAGCGCGTCTATGCGCAGCGCCTGCCGACGCCGGGCTACGGCAACGTCCTCGATGCTTCGGCGCTCGGCCCGGGAGCCTCCGCCGCGATCAACGCACCTTACGATCGCGATTCGCCGTTCAACTCGGACATTCCGTACGACATCGAGCAGAAAGCGGTATTCGGCGAGGCCAGCTACGAGTTCGGCAGGCTGACCGCGACGGCGGGCCTTCGCTACTATGATTTCAGCGAGGTGCGAGACATCCGCTTCGGCGGCATCTTCGCCGATGCGACCGACCGCGTCGGCGAGGAGACCTCGTCCGACGGCTTCAGCCCGCGGCTCATCCTCACCTACGAAGCCGCCGACGACGTCACGTTCAACGTCCAGGCGGCGAAGGGCTTCCGCCTTGGCGGCGTCAACGACCCGTTGAACCTGCCGCTCTGCACCCCCGAGGATCGGGCCACCTTCGAGCCCTTCGAAGGAGCGTTCGGCGACGAGACGCTGTGGAACTACGAGGCCGGCGTGAAGTCGCAGTTCGGAGGAATCACCTTCAACGCCGCCGCTTACTACACCGACATCAGCGACCTGCAGGTGACGCTCGACGCGGGGTCGTGTTCGTCGCGCATCGTGTTCAACGTCCCCGAGGCGCACACGATGGGCCTCGAGGTCGAGTTCGCGGCAAGCCCCGTCGACGGGCTCGACCTGTCCGTCTCGGGAAGCTGGATCGAGGCCGAGTTCGATTCGACGCTCCAGGGGCTCGAGGCGACGACCGGCATTCGCGAGGGCAATCGCCTGCCGTCGGTCCCGAATTTCCAGATCGCGGCGAGCGCCTTCTATGGCTTCGAGATCGATACCGCCGGAACCGAGCTTTTCTTCGGAGCGACTTTCCAGCACGTCGGGAGCCGGTACACCCAGCCCAGCGACCAGGAGAACAATCCGCGCACCTTCGTCCACGATCTGGCGCCGTTCATTCCCGCGGGGTCCGCGACGACGATCGACCTGAAGCTGCCCAGCTACGATCTGGTCAACGTCAGCGCCGGGCTTGAATGGGACAACGGCCTGGGCGTCACCGCCTACGTCAACAATGTGTTCGACGAGAACCCGATCCTGGCGTTCGATCGCGAGCGCGGCGGGCGGGCGCGGCTGGGCTTCCACGTGGGGCAGCCAAGGACCTATGGCCTGACGGTGCGCAAGCGGTTCTGACGCCGGAAAAGCCATCCGCGAAAGCGGGAGCCCGCTTGCTTGACCTGGCGCTGAAGAAGGAAGAAGCGGGATCCCCGCTGCCGCGCAATCACGGGGGTCGCTCATGCCGAAGATCACACGTCGGTCAGCACTGATTGGCGGCGCCGCCTCGGCACTTGCGGCGCCGGCGCTGGTGCGCGCGCAGTCGCTCGGCAGCGGCGGGCGCGTGACGGTGGTCGGCGCGGGCGTGTTCGGGGCATGGACGGCCGAGCATCTGCGGCGCGCGGGGCACAAGGTGCTGCTGGTCGATGCCTGGGCACCGGCGCATGCGCGGGCCTCGTCGGGCGGGGAATCGCGAATGACCCGAGCGGCTTACGGGCCGGACGAGGTCTATGCCCGGATGGCGATGGATTCGCTGCCCGAGTGGAAGCGACTGTCGGCCAGGGCCGAATTGCCGCTGTTCCACGCGGTCGGCGTGCTGTTCTTCTTTCCCAAGGCGGACGATTATCTGCGCCAGAGCATGGCGGTGCATCGGCGGCTGGGGCTGCCGACGCAGATGCTCGACGGCGCGCAGATGCGCCGGCGATTCCCGATGTTCGACTTCACCGGAGTGGAGGCGGGGGTCTACGAGCCGCAATTCGGAGCGCTGATGGCGCGGCGGGCGGTGCAGGAGCTGGTCGCCGGCTTCGTGCCCGCCGGCGGGCTCTACGAGCGCAAGGCGATCGCGCCGCCGACGGGCGCCGGCGCCAGGCTGGGCCACGTCGCGACCAGCGCCGGCGAGCGGATCGAGGCGGACCGGTTCGTCTTCGCCTGCGGGCCGTGGCTGCCCAAGCTGTTTCCGGCGCTGCTCGGACCGCGCATCTTCCCGACTCGGCAGGAGGTGTTCTTCTTCGCGCCGGCCCCCGGCGACCGAAGCTTCGAGCCGGGGCGCTTTCCCGGCTGGGCGGACTTCAACGCCGGCGACATCTATTACGGCTTTCCCGACCTGGAGGGCCGCGGCTTCAAGATCGCGCACGACGCGCATGGGCCGGCGATGGACCCGGACGGCGCCGACCGCACGCCCTCCGCCGGGGCGCTGGCGGACGTGCGCGCGTTCATGGCGCGGCGCTTCCCGACCCTCGCCAAGGCGCCGCTCAACGAGGCGCGGGTCTGCCAATATGAGAACAGCGCCAACGGCGACCTGCTGATCGACCGCCACCCGCAATGGGAGAATGTGGTGCTGGTCGGCGGCGGCTCAGGCCACGGCTTCAAGCATGGCCCCGAAGTGGGCCGCTATGCGGCGGCGCTGACGGCGGGGACTCTGGACCGGGCCGAGCCTCGCTTCTCGCTCGCCAGCAAGGCCGAGACGCAGGCGCGCGCCGTCCACTAGGCGGCGGAGAGGTCTTCCTCGCGGAAGCCCAGGCCGATGCGGCCGCCGCGGATCCAGCGCACGTGGCACGGCGTGGGGGCGCCGTTGTCGAGGCGGATCGAGAGCTCCTCGGCGATGTGGGCCTTGAGGTCGCTTTCGATCTGCAGGCCGCGCGAGGAGGTGTTGACGACTCGGACGACGTGGTCCTCGCCGCGGAAGGCGAGGACGGCGGTGTCGACGGAGCCGGTGACCCGGTCCTCGCGGCGGGTGTCGGCGGTGCGCGAGACGCGGCGGGGGATGATCTCGCCGGCAAGGCTCGCTTCTTCTTCCTCCTCGTCGGGCGAAGCGATGCGGCCCTGCTTGTGGAGCAGCGGCTGCTCGCCCGGGACCGGCTGGCTGGCCCAGTGCGCCAGCGTCTCGTCCTCGGGCAGGCTGTCGACGTGGCGAAGGGTATAGAGCGCCGCGGCAAGCTCCTGGCGGGTAGGGCCGCCATGGCCGGAGCGGGCGACGAGCGCGGGATCGAGGCTCGGCTCGAGCGCTTCGTCCTCGCTGCGGCGGCGGCGCGAACCGACTTTGCCCGACTTGCTGGCGACCAACCGGTAGGCGGAGGCTCCACCCGAAACGATAGCTGCACGGACTTTGTGCATCGAGGTCCCCATCCTCACGAAACTTGACGGGCTAGTATGCGCGCCAAAGGGTTACCGAAATCCTAGCGCCGCCTACAGGACGGTTCGCGGGGCGCCGGTCAGGTGGTGACGAATTGGCGGCCGGGGAGGATTTCGAAGCTGGGGTCGAACTCGGCATAGTTGCAGACGAGTTCGTCGTGAGCGGCCACCCAGGACCGGGTGTAGCCCGCGTCCGGATCCGAAAACACGGTGTTGGGCGCGGTCGAGTGGTTCATGAACCGGCCGTTGTCGAGCTCGATGATGATCAGCGACGGATCGTGCGGATAGGGATAGCCGTAGCGCTCGATAAAGGCCTGGTGGACCTCGGAAAGGCCGGCCACCTCGTCCTTCGAGAACAAGCGATCGAAACTGGGATCGAGGCGCCAGATCAAGGTGCCCGCGGGCACGTCCTCCGCGGCGAACACGCCGACCCCCTCGATCCGCGAGGGAGCGACATAGGTGGGAATGAGCAGCACGGCCTCGCGACTCTCCTATCAGAGCAGCGGGCGTAACGCATATAGAGCCGCTTTGGTCCAAGCTAATTTGCGCGCTGTTCTCCGGTTCGACCGGCACCGCGCGCGGCTGCCGCTACTGCCCTTTCGCCGGCTCAAATCGGGGCGGGAAAAAGCCGCAGCCGCGGGGGCGGGCGCCCTAGGCGGTGCGGCGCTCGACGGCGGCGATCGCCGCCTCGACCGCGGCCTCGACGGTGAGGTCGCTGCTGTCGAGCAGGTCGGCGTCGGCAGCGCGCCGGAGGGGGGCGGCGGCGCGGCCCTGGTCGCGCTCGTCGCGGGCGCGGATGTCGATCAGCACGTCCTCGAAGCTGGGCTCGAGGCCGAGCTTCTGCAATTCGACGCAGCGGCGCCGGGCGCGGACCTCGGGGCGGGCGGTGACGAACAGCTTGGCGTCGGCGCCCGGCGCGATCACGGTGCCGATGTCGCGACCGTCGAGCACCGCGCCGCCGGGCTGCTCGGCGAAGTCGCGCTGGCGCTGGATCAGGGCGGCGCGAACCGTGGGATAGGCCGAGATGCGCGAGGCGATGCCGCCCACCGCCTCGCTCTTGAGCTCGGGGTCGGCGAAGTCGATCTGGCTGAAGTCGCAGGCCTTGAGCGCGGCGAACTCGCTCGTCGGGTCGCCGCCCCAGCGCAGCAGGTTGAACGCGACCGCCCGGTAGAGCAGGCCGGTGTCGAGATGCGGCAGCCCGTAATGGCGGGCGAGCGCGCGCGCGATCGTGCCCTTGCCGCTGGCCGCGGGTCCGTCGACGGCGATGATCATGCGGGGAGCAGCGCCTCCAGGGCGCCGGTGAAGCCGGGAAGGTTGGTGGGTACGGGGGTCATGTCGCCGACCGTTACCGGCTGATCGCGGCGAAGGCCAGCGACCGCGAAGCCCGTCGCGATGCGGTGGCCGAGCCGGGAGGCGTGTGACTCCGCGGCGCGCCGCCCGGCGCGAACGCCATCGGCCGAGGCTGCCGGGGCATCGGGGCTTGGCTTTTGACAGCGCCCCACCCATGTGGCAAGGCGCGGCCGGACAAGCGGCCCGCCCCTTGTGGGGGTTTCCGCAAAAGCGATACTTTTGCGGAGCCCGATGCGGCCGCTTTTTCATTTTCCTGCGGAGACTTTTTCCCGATGATCAAGGCTGAATGGGGTACCAAGCGGACCTGCCCCAAATGCGCCACCCGCTTCTACGATCTGGGCAAGGACAGCCCGGTCACCTGCATCGAATGCGGGATCAACTGGGAGCCGGAACCGGTGCTGAAGTCGAAGCAGCCGCTGCCGTTCGACGCGCCCAAGAAAGAGGTCGAGAAGGTCGAGGCGGACGACAGCGATCTCGCCGCCGAGGAGCTCGAGATCGACGAGGACGCCGAGGAGAATCCCGACGACGAGGTCGATCTCGGCGGCGACGACGACATCGGAGTCGCGGCCGGCGACGAGGACGAGGAAATTTAAAGGCATCTTGCCGGGCGCCGCAGCCTTCTTTAATTGCGGCGCCTCCAGCACCCGCCGAGCGGCGGGATCGGGATGTGGGGCCGTAGCTCAGCTGGGAGAGCGCTACACTGGCAGTGTAGAGGTCAGGGGTTCGATCCCCCTCGGCTCCACCATTCAAGAGAAAAATTCGGCGGAAATGCTGACGTTCCTGTCCTGAGCGTCGGCGCCGTCCCACATTTTA
>DASWSP010000109.1:0-35550 GCA_036402575.1 Allosphingosinicella sp.
AGTGAGAGGCCGAATGTATTCCGAGGCGGGCGAGGGCCCGGTCCGGCAGCTGTTCGAAGCGCTGAAGGAGCCGGCGCTGCTGGTCGCCCAGGGCACGATCCGGGTCGGCAACAGGGCCGCGCGCCGGCTGCTGGGCGAGGAGATCGAGGGCCGCCACGTGGCGGCGGCGATCCCGCATCCGGCGGCGGTGGAGCAGCTCAGCGGCGTTTCCGAACACCCGTTCGCCGAGGTCGAGCTGGTCGGGCTCGGGGAATCGCGGCGGCACTGGCTGATGCGCGTCGCGCCGCTCGACGATGCCTCGGTGTTCGTGCGCTTCGCCGACCTCAGCGAGGCGCGCGCGGCCGAGCAGATGCGGGTCGACTTCGTCGCCAATGCGAGCCACGAGCTGAGGACCCCGCTGGCGACGCTGGTCGGCTATGCCGAGACGCTGCGCGAGCAGGCCGAGACGCTCGATTCGGCGACGCGCGACCGCTTCACCTCGATCGTGCACGAGGAAGCGCGGCGCATGCAGCGGCTGGTCGAGGACCTCATCTCGCTGTCGCGGATCGAGGCGGAACGGTTCAGCCGGCCCAAGGATTCGCTGCTTCTGCCGCCGCTGATCGAGCAGGCGCTGACCGCCTGCCGAGGCATGGCGGACGAGCGCGGCTGCGACATCAGGGTCGCGGCGCCGGCGGACCTGCCGCCGGTGGTGGGGGAGCGCAGCGAGCTGCTCCAGCTGCTCGACAATCTGATCATGAACGCGCTGCGCTACGGCCGGCCGGGGACGCCGGTGCGGATCACGGCCGAGCCCGAGCGCGACATGGTCCACCTCGCCATCGCCGACGAGGGCGAAGGGATTGCGGCCGAGCATATCCCGCGCATCACCGAGCGCTTCTACCGGGTCGACCCGAGCCGGAGCCGGTCGCTGGGCGGGACCGGGCTCGGCCTGTCGATCGTCAAGCATATCGTCGAGCGCCACCGCGGCCGGCTGACGATCGAGAGCGAGGAGGGACGCGGGACCACGGTCCACGTGCTGCTTCCGATGGCGCGGCCGCCGCTGTCATGAAGCTGTCATGGGTCCTTATTAAGGACGCGTCAGGAGGCCATCGATGAATAAGGCGAGACTGCTCCTCGTCGAGGACGACGGTTCGCTCGCCGAGCTGCTCGTCTGGCATTTCGAGCGGGCGGGCTTCGAGGTCGCGCGCACCGGCAACGGCGAGGAAGCGCTGCTGATGGCCGACGAGCGCGCGCCGGACCTGATCCTGCTCGACTGGATGATCGAGGGCGTTTCCGGGATCGAGGTCTGCCGCCGGCTGCGCCGCAAGACCGGGACCGCCAACGTGCCGATCATCATGCTCACCGCGCGCGGCGAGGAGGGCGACCGGATCCGCGGGCTCGAGACCGGCGCCGACGACTATGTCACCAAGCCGTTCAGCCCGCGCGAGCTGGTCGCGCGCGTCGCCGCCGTGCTTCGCCGGGTCCGCCCCGCGCTCGCCGAGGAGCGGCTGGCCTTCGCCGACGTCGAGATGGACGTGGTCAGCCACCGGGTGCGGCGCGGCGGAGAGCCGATCGCCCTCGGCCCGACCGAGTTCCGGCTGCTTCGCCACTTCCTCGAGCATCCGCGCCGGGTGTTCGCGCGCGAGCGGCTGATCGACGCGGTCTGGTCGCCGGACAGCGACATCGACGGGCGAACCGTCGACGTCCACGTCCGCCGGCTGCGCAAGGCGCTCAACGACGGCGGCCGGCCCGATCTCATCCGAACCGTCCGCTCGGCCGGCTATTCGCTCGACGCCGAGGAGGGCGCGAAGCCCGCGGTGTCATGAAAGTGTCACATTTCTGTAACCCCAATCGCGATCTGCCCGGCTATTCCGACGCCGCCGCATAGATGAGGGACGCGAACATGAAGGCTGCAATGGTAATGGGCCTGCTGGCGGCGCTGGCCGTGGCCGGCTGCGGCCCGGGTCCGACCGGGAGCGGCGGCGAGGCTGCCTCGCGCCAGGAGATACGGGTCGTCGGATCCTCGACGGTCTATCCGTTCACCGTCGCGGTCGCCGAGCGTCTGCAGCGCGACCATGAGGGCATGCGCGCCGTCGTCGAATCGACTGGCACCGGCGGCGGCCTCAGCCTGTTCTGCGGCGGTGTCGGCCCGCGCCATCCCGACGTCGCCAACGCCTCGCGCCGGATCAAGGCGGGCGAGATCGAGCTGTGCAACCGCAACGGAGTCAACCAGGTGATCGAGGTGCCGGTCGGGATCGACGGGCTGGCGCTCGTCGAATCCGCGCAGCGGCCGACCGGCTTCAGGCTCAGCGTCCGCGACGTCTATGCCGCGCTCGCCGCCAACCCGTTCGGCCGGCCGCAGACGGCGCGCACCTGGCGCGACGTCAATCCGGCGCTGCCGGCGGTGGCGATCCGCGTCTACGGGCCGCCCCCCACGTCGGGAACGCGCGACAGCTTCGCCGAACTCATCCTCGACAAGGGCTGCAACAGCGATCCCGCGATGGAGGCTCTGAAGAAAGCGGACGAGGACCGGCACAAGCAGGTCTGCACACAGCTGCGCGAGGACGGCGCCTATATCGAGGCGGGAGAGAACGACAACCTGCTCGTCCAGCGCGTGGCGGAGAATGAGGGCGCGGTCGGCGTGCTCGGCTATTCGTTCGTGGAGGAGAACCAGGACCGGCTGCGCGGCATCCCGATCGGCGGGATCGCCCCCACTTCGTCGACGATCTCCGACTTCAGCTATCCCGGCGCGCGCAAGCTCTACATCTACGTAAAGGGGGAGCATCTGGGCGTGATCCCGGGCCTTCGGGAGTTCCTCGTGGCCTATTCGCAGGCCGGAAACCCCGGCGGCTACCTGACGGAGCGGGGGCTGATCCCGCTCCCCGACGCGGAGCGGCAGGCCGCGCTTGGGGCAGCCCAGAATCCGAAGCCGATCTCGGCTGCCGATCTGCGATAAAGTGAGTTAGAGGGCGCCAGGCCGGGTTTCGAGCCTGGCGCCCGTCATTTTGGAAAGCCCAGCGTGTCGCTTGCCGCCATCGCAATGTTGATCTTCGGCCTCGCCGCTGCCGCCTGGGCAGCGGGGCGGGCACGGGCTTGTGCGTTCGCCGGTCCCGGAAAGGCGCGCGCCCATTCGCTGCCCGCGCAGCATGGCTGGTACGTGGCGCTCTGGACCGCGATCCCGGCGCTGCTCTTCCTGAGCGCGTGGAGCAGCGTCTCGGGCAACCTTATCTACGCCGACGTGCTGGCCAGCCCCGAGGCGGCTTCGCTGCCGGGGTTCGACATGCAGCGCCACGCGGTGCTGCGCGAGGCCTATGCGCTGGCGACGGGCCAGTCCGAGACCGCGTTCCACCCGCAGGCGCGCACTTTGGCTCCGGTCTACGAGCGCGCGGTCGATTATTACGGCCGGATCGGGCTGCTCGTCGCTTTGCTGATCGCCTTTGCCGGCGGGGCCTGGGCGTTCAGCCGAGTGTCGCCGCACTTCCGGGCGCGCACGCGGGTCGAGCGGCTGGTGATGGGGCTGCTTCTGCTCGCCTCGCTGATCGCGGTGCTGACCACGCTCGGAATCGTCCTGTCGCTGCTGTTCGAATCGCTTCGCTTCTTCTCGATGGTCAACCCGATCGAGTTCCTGTTCGGCATCAACTGGAGCCCGCAGATGGCGATCCGGCCGGACCAGGCCGGTTCGTCCGGCGCGTTCGGCGCCGTGCCGCTGTTCTGGGGGACGGTGTTCATCGGCGCGATCATCGCGATGATCGTCGCCATCCCGCTGGGGCTGATGAGCGCCATCTACCTCACCCAATATGCGAGCCCGCGGCTGCGCGCCTGGATGAAGCCGCTGCTCGAGGTGCTGGCCGGCGTGCCCACCGTGGTCTACGGCTATTTCGCCGCGTTGACGGTGGCGCCGGCGGTGCGCGACCTCGGGCTCTCGCTCGGCATTCCCGCCTCGACCGAATCGGCGCTCGCCGCAGGCCTGGTGATGGGCATCATGATCATCCCCTTCGTATCGTCGATGGCGGACGATTCGATCGCCGCGGTGCCGCAGGCGATGCGCGACGGCAGCCTGGCGATGGGCGCGACCACTTCCGAGACGATCCACAAGGTGCTGGTCCCCGCCGCGCTGCCCGGCGTGGTCGGCGGCGTGCTGCTGGCCGTCAGCCGGGCGATCGGCGAAACCATGATCGTGGTGATGGCCGCGGGCCTGGCCGCCAACCTCACCGCCAATCCCTTCGACAGCGTGACCACGGTGACGACCCAGATCGTCCAGCTGCTGACCGGCGACCAGGAGTTCGACAGCCCGAAGACGCTTGCGGCCTTCGCGCTCGGCCTCGTCCTGTTCCTGGTCACTCTGGCGCTCAACATCGTCGCCCTGCGCGTCGTGAAGAAATATCGCGAAGCTTATGAATAAGAGCGTCGAGCGCACCCCGACCGACTGGAACGGAGCGGCGATGCGTCGGCGCATCCGCCGGCGCTACGCGGCCGAGCGCCGCTTCCGGCTGCTCGGTCTCGGCGCGATCCTGGTGTCGGCGGGTTTCCTCGCCTTCCTGCTGGTGACGATGCTGGGCAACGGCATCGGCGGCTTCGTGAGCGAAGACGGCGGGATCGACTGGAACTTCCTGACCGGCTCCGATGCGACCGATCCGGCCGAGGTCGGCATCTGGGGGGCGTTCAAGGGATCGCTGCTGACGATGATCGTAACGCTCGCGCTCGCCTTCCCGATCGGCGTGCTCTCGGCCGTCTACCTGGAGGAATATGCGCGCCGCAACCGCTGGACGGACATGATCGAGGTGTCGATCAACAACCTGGCGGCGGTGCCGTCGATCATCTTTGGACTGCTCGGCCTGGCCGTGTTCCTGAACGTCATGCACCTGCCGCGATCGGCGCCGCTGGTCGGCGGGCTGACGCTGGCGCTGATGACCATGCCGGTGATCGTCATCGCCGGGCGCAACGCGATCAAATCGGTGCCGCCGTCGATCCGCGACGCGGCGCTGGGCGTCGGCGCAAGCCGGATCCAGGTCGTGTTCCACCACGTGCTGCCGCTGGCGCTGCCCGGGATCCTGACCGGCACGATCATCGGCATGGCCCGAGCGCTCGGCGAGACCGCGCCGCTGCTGATGATCGGCATGCGCGCGTTCGTCGCCACTCCGCCCGACGGCTTCGACGACCCGGCGAGCGTGCTGCCGGTGCAGATCTTCCTCTGGTCCGACGAGGTGAGCCGCGGGTTCGTCGAGAAGACTTCGGCGGCGATCATCGTCCTGCTGGTCTTCCTGCTCGCGATGAACGGGATTGCCATCTACCTTCGCAACAAGTTCGAGAGACGCTGGTGATGAGCAAGACCAATCCCAAGATGACCGCACGCAACGTCAGCGTCTTCTACGGCGACAAGAAAGCCGTGGACGACGTGTCGATCGACGTCGGGCGCGAGCATGTCACCGCGTTCATCGGCCCCTCGGGCTGCGGCAAATCCACCTTCCTGCGCGCGTTCAATCGGATGAACGACACCATCGCGAACGCCCGCGTCGAGGGCCGGATCGAGCTCGACGGCGAGGACGTCTACGCTTCGAAGATGGACGTCGTGCAGCTGCGCGCGCGCGTCGGGATGGTGTTCCAGAAGCCCAACCCGTTCCCAAAATCGATTTACGAGAACGTCGCCTACGGCCCGCGAATCCACGGCCTGGCCGCCGGCAAGGCGGAGATGGACGAGATCGTCGAGCGCTCGCTGAAGCGCGCGGGCCTGTGGGAGGAAGTGAAGGACCGTCTCGCCGAGAGCGGGACCGCCTTGTCGGGCGGGCAGCAGCAGCGGCTGTGCATCGCGCGCGCGATCGCGGTCGATCCCGAAGTGATCCTGATGGACGAGCCCGCTTCGGCGCTGGACCCGATCGCCACCGCCAAGATCGAGGAGCTGATCCACGAGCTGAGGGGGCGCTATGCGATCGTGATCGTCACCCACAACATGCAGCAGGCGGCGCGCGTGTCGCAGCGCACCGCGTTCTTCCATCTCGGCAGCCTGGTCGAATATGGCGACACCACGGAGATCTTCACAAATCCGAAGGCGACCCGCACCAAGGACTACATCACCGGCCGTTACGGCTGAGGAGCATACCATGCAGACCACCGGCCACACCGTAAAAGCCTTCGACGAGGAGCTCGACCAGCTGCGCTCGCTCATCGTCGAGATGGGAGGCCTTGCCCAGGGCGCGATCAGCGAGGCGATGCGGTGCCTGGTGGAGCGCGACTTAGAGGGCGCGCGCCGCGTGGTGGAAGCCGACCGACGGCTGGACTCGCTGGAGGCCGAGGCGGACCGGCGGGTGATCCAGCTGATCGCGCTGCGCGCGCCGCTCGCCGACGATCTGCGGGAGATCATCGCGGCGCTCAAGATCGCCGGGATCATCGAACGCATCGGCGATTATGCCAAGAACATCGCCAAGCGCGTCAAGATGCTGGAAAGCAAGGGAGAGATCGAGCCGCTCTCGCTGCTGCCCGAAATGGGCCGGATCACCGCCGAGATGGTCGGCGAAGTGCTCGAGGCCTTCGTCGAGCGCGACTCCGCCAAGGCACGGCGGGTGTGCGAGCGCGACGCGCTGGTCGACGATTTCTACGACAGCATCTTTCGCGCGCTGCTGACCTTCATGATCGAGAATCCCCGCAACATCACGCAATCGGCGCACCTGCTGTTCGTCGCCAAGCATCTCGAGCGGATCGGCGACCACGCGACCAATATCGGCGAGATGGTCCATTATGCCGCGACCGGGGAATGGCTGCCCGAAAGGGGGCATGACGGCGACAAGCGATCGGCGGCGGCGACCCCTGCTTAGGGGGGCGGCCAGAGCGGCGCGGCCTGCAAAGGGCCGGTTTGCGCCCGGGCGCGTCTTGCGCTAAGGGCGGCGGCTTCCAGCGCTACAGCATTGGATTTGCGGGAGGCCTGCTTCGCCCTTTGGGCCTTGCAAGCCGTCTGGACCGCTAAACTTGAACCGCCCTCCCAAGCCTCGAGCCGGGGAGGGAACTACAGAGTGAGACAAAATGGCCAAGAAGATAACGGGCTACATCAAGCTCCAGGTGCCCGCGGGCGCCGCCAATCCGTCGCCGCCGATCGGACCCGCATTGGGCCAGCGCGGCGTCAACATCATGGAATTCTGCAAGGCGTTCAACGCGTCGACCACGGAGCTGGAAAAGGGCATGCCCATTCCCACCGTGATCACCGTCTATGCCGACCGCAGCTTCTCGTTCGAGACCAAGACCCCGCCGGCCTCGTTCCTCATCAAGAAGGCCGCCAAGCTCAAGTCGGGCTCCAAGGAGCCGGGCAAGGTCTCCGCGGGCCGGATCAAGCGCTCGGCGCTGCGCGAGATCGCCGAGATGAAGATGAAGGATCTCAACGCCAACGACCTCGACGCGGCGGCCAAGATCATCGAGGGCTCTGCCGTCTCGATGGGCCTCGAAGTGGTGGAGGGCTGACCATGGCTAAGCTGAGCAAGAAGCAGAAGGCGCAGGCCGGGACCGTCGACCGCGAGCGGCTCTATGGGGTCGACGAGGCGATCGGGATCGTCAAGGGCAACGCCACCGCCAAGTTCGACGAGACGATCGAGCTCGCGCTCAACCTGGGCGTCGACCCGCGTCACGCCGACCAGATGGTGCGCGGAGTCGTCACCCTCCCGGCCGGCACCGGCAAGACGGTGCGGGTCGCGGTGTTCGCGCGCGGCGGCAAGGCGGACGAGGCCACGGCCGCGGGCGCGGACGTGGTCGGCGCCGAGGACCTGATGGAGAGCATCCAGGGCGGAACGATCGACTTCGACCGGGTGATCGCGACCCCGGACATGATGGGCATCGTCGGACGGCTCGGCAAGGTGCTCGGCCCCAAGGGGCTGATGCCGAACCCGAAGCTGGGGACGGTGACTCCCAACGTCACCGAGGCGGTCAAGGCGGCCAAGGGCGGCCAGGTCGAGTTCCGCGTCGAGAAGGCGGGGATCATCCATTCGGGCATCGGCAAGGCGAGCTTCTCGGAAGCGGACCTGCGCCGCAACTTCGACGCGTTCGTCGACGCGATCGTGCGCGCCAAGCCCGCCGGCGCCAAGGGCAGGTATGTCCAGAAGGTGGCGCTGAGCTCCACCATGGGCCCGGGCGTGAAGGTGGATGCCGCGAAAGTCGCGAGCGTCTAGGACGATCCCGTCCCGCGAGCGGGAGAGGGAGTGAAAGGCCGGAGCGAAAGCTCCGGCCTTTTTCGTGGGCGGGGCGGGATCGGAACGGAAACGTACCGATGCGGGTTGAACGCCCATGACTTGCCCGGAGGACACCCCATGAACCGCACCATCGGAATCAGCGTCGGCGGCCTGATATTGCTGCTCGTGATCGTCGCCATCATCTTCTGACGAGGCGGGCGGGAGCTAGCCGAGGCCCGCCACGACGGCGCCGACCGCGCCCGCCAGGCTCTGGTAGAGGATCGAGCCGGCCGTGACCGCGCCGGCCGCGCCGGCGGCGGCCAGGAAGGCGTGCTGGGCGTGGCTCGCCAGCTGCCGGCTCCGCTCGCCCGCCGGGGCGCGGCGACGGCGCTTGCGCTCGGCCTGGACGAGCGGGGCGCCGGGGCCGGTGCCGCCGGCGCGCGGCGCCGTGCGGCGCTCGACCACCGCCGAGAGCACGATCCGCGCGGCGTGCCGATCCAATCGGCGGCGATTAAGTGTTTCGATCCTAGGCGCTTGCTAAGCGCCGGCACCGTGATTTTACGGGCCGGAGGCGACGCGGCGTTGACTTTGCCGCCCAGCCCGCTAGATGCGCCGCTTCGCCTGCGGGTCCGCCCGCGGGCAGCCGTCCGAGACGGTTGGCGGGCTTCGGCCCTTAATCTCCAGCCTAGACGGGGAAAGAGTTCACCGGGCGAGCCGCGGCCGCCCGATGTCTGCCGCTCCGGCGGCTGCCCTTACCCCTCGGACAAGTGGAAAGCTCGACTCGAACCTCCGGTCCGGGTCGAAACAGGAGTAATGGCATGGATCGAGCTCAAAAATCCGAGCAGGTCGCCGAGCTGAAGCGGACGTTCAACGAGAGCGAAGTGGTGGTCATCACCCGCAATCTCGGCCTGACGGTCAAGCAATCGACCGACCTCAGGAACCGCATGCGCGACGCCGGCGCCCGCTACAAGGTGGCCAAGAACACGCTCGCGCTCATCGCCGTCGAAGGCACGACCTACGCGCAGATCAGCGACATGCTGACCGGCCCGACCGCGCTCGCCACGTCGGCGGACCCGGTGGCGGCCGCCAAGGTGGCGGTGGATTTCGCCAAGACCACCGACCGCTTCGAGGTCGTCGGCGGCGCGATGGGGGACACGCTCCTCGATCTCGCCGGAGTGCGGGCGCTCGCCGAGCTTCCCTCGCTCGACGAGCTCAGGGCCAGGATCATCGGCCTCATCCAGGCTCCGGCCTCGAAGATCGCGCGGACGATCAACGAGCCGGGCGCGATGCTGGCGCGCGTGATCGGCGCCTATGCGGCCAAAGAAGAAGCGTAATTCTTTTCAAACAACTGAATTCATTGGAGACACGACATGGCAGACATCAATACCCTGGTTGACCAGCTTTCCGAGCTGACCGTTCTCGAAGCCGCGGACCTTGCCAAGGCGCTCGAAGAGAAGTGGGGCGTCTCGGCCGCCGCGGCGGTCGCCGCTCCGGCCGCGGGCGGTGCCGGCGCTGCCGATCCGGCCGTCGAGGAGAAGACCGAGTTCGACGTCATCCTGACCTCGGACGGCGGCAAGAAGATCAACGTGATCAAGGAAGTGCGCGTGATCACCCAGCTCGGCCTCGGCGAAGCCAAGGCGCTGGTCGAGGGCGTGCCCAAGCCGATCAAGGAAGGCGTCAACAAGGAAGAGGCCGAGAAGATCAAGGCCCAGATCGAGGCTGCCGGCGGCACCGTCGAGCTGAAGTAAGCCTTCGCCGGGGCCGAGGCGGAGCGCCTCGGGCCGGGCGATGCCGGCTGCGCGCCGGCATGACGCAAAGCAAGAGGGGCGGTTCCCGGGCGGGAGCCGCCCCTTCTGCTTGATCAGATCTGCTCGGGCTGGCCGACGAGCCGCGCTCGACTGGACAGCGCGGCGCCGATGCGGGCAAGGCGGTGCGCAGCCGGCTTAGCCGGAACGACGAGGGGCGGCTTCGAGAGGAGCGCCTTTTTCTTCGAGGCCGGGAGCAGCCGATGCCGCCATTGCCGCACGAAAACGTCTACGTTCGCCTCGCGCCGTCCGACACCCACGGCGTCGGCGTGTTCGCGATCAAGCCGATACCGAAGGGGACCAACCTGTTCGGCAACGACCGGGTCGAGCTGGTCTGGGTGGACGAGGCGACGCTCGACTCCGCCGGCCTGTCGCCCGCCGAGCGGCGCTTCTACCACGATTTCGGAATCGCCCGGGACGGCAGGATCGGCTGCCCGGTCAACTTCAACAACCTGACGCCGGGCTGGTACTGCAACAAGCCCGCGGCCGGATCGGACCCGAACGTCGACGTCGACGGGCAGCTGAATTTCGTCGCCTTCCGCGACATCGCCGAGGGCGAGGAACTCACCGTCCGTTATTCGCAGTTCAGCGAGCAGCGCTAGCGGCGTGGCGATCGTCATCGGCACCGCCGGTTGGAGCGTGCCCGCACGGGACGCGGCGGCCTTCCCCGGCGAGGGATCGGCGCTGGAGCGCTATGCGGCGCGGTTTGGGGGAGTCGAGATCAACTCCTCCTTCCACCGCCCGCACCGGCGGACGACCTGGGAGCGGTGGGCGGCGAGCGTGCCGGAGGGCTTCCGCTTCTCGGTCAAGATGCCCAAGACGATCACGCATCAGCGCAAGCTGATCGATTGCGCCGACCTGCTGGCGGCCCATCTCGATGAATCGGCGCCGCTGGGGGAGCGGCTCGCCGTCCATCTTGTCCAGCTTCCGCCGAGCCTGGCGTTCGACGCGGGCGCGGCCGAAGCGTTCTTCACGCAGCTGGGAGAGTCGTCGAGCGCCGACATGGCCTGCGAGCCGCGCCATGCGAGCTGGTTCGAGCCGGCCGCCGGGGCGCTGCTGGAACGGCTTCGTGTCGCCCGCGTCGCCGCCGATCCGGCGCGGGTGCCCGAGGCGGCGACGCCGGGCGGCTGGCGCGGCCTCGGCTACTTCCGGCTGCACGGATCGCCGGTTCCCTACCGGTCGAGCTACGACGACGTGCGGCTCGACGGATATGCCGCGCAAATGCGTGCGGCAGCGTGCGAAGGGCGCGACGTGTGGTGCATCTTCGACAACACCGCTTCCTCCGCAGCGGCCGGTAACGCCTTGGCATTGACCGAAAAGTTCGGGTAGGTTCGGTCCTGCGGCGCTGTTGCCGCGGGATCGGCGGGATGGCGCAGGCAAACCAGGCGGGGACAAAAGAGCGGATCAAATCGGCAATCGGCGTCGCGCTCTTCCACGCCCTGCTCGGCTACGCGCTGGTCACCGGGCTGGCGGTCGAGGTCGCCAGCGGCGTCGGCGAACGGCTGAAGGTGTTCGACGTGGCGCCGGAACCGCCCCCGCCGCCGATCGCGCAAGCGCCGCCGGCCGAAGCGATAGCGCCCGAAGGGGCGGCGTCACCGCCGGACCTCAAGGCCGCGCCCGCCCCGATCGTCGCGCCGCCGCCCGAAGTGCGCCTCGAGGTGCCGCCGCCGGTGATCGCGGCGCCCCTGCCGGGGCCGGCCAGCGACCCCGCGGCGGGCGCTTCGACGATCGAGGGGCCGGGCACGGGAGCCGGCGGCGAGGGGACCGGGACCGGCAGCGGCAGCGCGGGCAGCGGCACCGGCGGCGGCGGCGGGGTCAGGGCGCGGCTGCTGCGCGGCGAGCTTTCCCATCGCGACTATCCGCGTTCGGCCGGCGGCGGGCAGGGCAAGGTGTTGGTGCGCATCTTTGTCGGGACCAACGGCCGGGTCAGCCGCTGCGAGGTGACCCAGTCGAGCGGCAGCGCCGCGCTCGACGAGACCAGCTGCAAGCTCATCCAGCGGCGCTATCGCTACGCGCCGGCCCGCGACGCGCAGGGGCGGCCGATTCCCGACGTCATGGCCGAGACCCACGTCTGGTGGCGCGGCCCGCGCCGGCGCCCGCCCGGCGGGGATCTGAGCCGCGCTTCCGGCGAGGAGGCGGGGCGGCGCAACTGAGCCCCGGCACCGGCCCCTGGATCGAGGCGGCGACAAGACCAGCAGCGCCGCGAAGCGGGCCGATCGAGCTGCCGGAGCGGAGCGCCGGTTGCTCAGCGGGCGCCGCAGGCTTATGTTGGCCGGCGTGAAGCTGGTCCTTTCCTTCCTGGCCGCCCTGGCCGTGCTGCTCATGCCCTTCGGCATGGCGGAGCCGGGCGCGGCGATGGCGGCGACCCACGATGCGGCGATGGCGCATACGGAGCATTGCGCGGAGCAGCCGGAGCCGGGGAAGAAGCAGCCTCCCGAAAGCTGCTGCGTGACGCCCTGCTCGGCGCTGCCGGCTGAGCCGGCGGTGCGGGCTTCGGTCGCCGCGCCGGCGCCGGCGCATCCGGCGGCTGCCCCGGCGGACCTGCACGGCCTCTCCGTCGAAGCGGCGACACCGCCGCCACGATCCCTCCTGAGTGTTTGAAACACCGATCGAAACTCAAGGAGAATGGACATGAAGATATTGATCGCCGCGGTCGCACTGACGATCGCCAGCCCCGCTTTCGCCCAATCGGCCGATCCCCATGCCGCTCATAAGGGCCACGGACAGGGCCATGAGCAGGGTCATGGGCAGCACAAGGACTGCTGCAAGGAGAAGGATGCCGACGGCACCCGCAAGGATTGCTGCGAGAAGGCGAAGGACGGCAAGGCGATGGAGTGCTGCAAGAAGCACACCGAGCACGGCGCCGACGCGCATGTGATCAAGGACAAGAACGTCCACTAAGCTCGAAAGAGGCGCGGGCGGGCTTCGCGCCCGTCCGTGCCGACGCCCGAGGACATTCCACATGACCAAGCTGTTCGAGCGGCGCGCCTTGCTGCGCGCCGGAGCGGCCGGCGCGACCGGGCTGGGCCTGGCGCGGCTGTTCCCCGCCTGGGCGCAATCCGGGACTCCTGGCCTGGCGGCCGAAGCGCCGATGCTGTCGGGCGAGGAGATCCGCCTGAAGGTGGCGCATAGCGCCTTCGCGGTGGGCGGACGGAGCGGCCATGCGCTGACGCTGAACGGCGTGCTGCCGGCGCCGCTCATCCGCCTGAGGGAGGGGCAGAAGGTCAGGATCCATGTCGAGAACGGGCTCGACGAAGACACGTCGATCCACTGGCACGGACTGATCGTGCCGTTCGAGATGGACGGCGTGCCCGGCATCAGCTTTCCCGGCATCAGGCCGCGATCGACCTTCACCTACGAGTTCCCGGTGCGCCAGTCGGGCACCTACTGGTACCACAGCCATTCGGGGCTGCAGGAGCAGCTCGGCCATTACGGGCCGATGATCATCGATCCGGCCGGCGCCGATCCGGTCGCGTACGATCGCGAGCATGTGATCGTGCTCAGCGACTGGAGCTTCCTCCACCCGCACCGGATCATCTCGAAGCTCAAGCAGGAGGGCGGCTTCTTCAACCGGCAGAAGCAGACCCTGCTCGGGCGCCGGCAGGAGGAGATGAGCCGCCAAGACAAGATGATGTTCGCGCGGATGCGGATGGACCCGACCGACATCGCCGACGTGACCGAGGCGGCCTACACCTTCCTCGTCAACGGCCACGGCCCCGACGAGAACTGGACCGGGCTGTTCCGGCCCGGCGAGCGGGTGCGGCTGAGGATCATCAACGCGGCGGCGCAGACGATCTTCAACGTCCGGATCCCCGGCCTGCCGATGACGGTGGTGGCGGCCGACGGGCAGAATGTGCGGCCGGTGACGGTCGAGGAGTTCCAGATCGGCAACGCCGAAACCTACGACGTCATCGTCCAGCCGGCCGAGGAGCGCGCCTTCACCTTCGTCGCCGAGACGATCGACCGCTCCGGCATGGGGCGGGCGACGCTGGCGCCGCGGCGGGGGATGAGCGCGCCGGTGCCGCCGCTGAGGCAGCGTCCGACGCTTACCATGAAGGACATGGGGATGGGCGGCATGGACCACGCGGCGATGGGCCACGGCGCGATGGACCAGGGCGCGATGGACCATTCGGGCATCGACATGCGCGACGAGAGCAAGGTCGATTTCGAGGTCGGCCCCGGAGTCGACATGATCGCGCCCAACCCGATCGACCGCACCGGCGAGCCGGGGATCGGGCTCGAGGATGTCGGGCACAAGGTGCTGACCTATCGCGACCTGGTGTCGCTCGCGCCCAATCCGGACCGGCGCGCGCCGACGCGCGGCATCGAGGTCCACCTCACCGGCAACATGGAGCGCTTCATGTGGTCGATCGACGGTCAGAAACTGAGCGAAAACCCGGAGCCGATCCGCTTCGAGCGGGGCGAGCGGGCGCGGGTGACGATGATCAACGACACGATGATGACCCACCCGATGCACCTGCACGGGCATTTCTTCGAAGTCGTCAACGGCCATGGCGGGCACCACCCGGTCAAGCACACGGTGATGGTGCTGCCCGGCGGCAAGCTGAGCTTCGACCTCACCGCCGACGCTCCCGGCGACTGGGCGTTCCACTGCCACCTGCTCTACCACATGCACGCGGGCATGATGCGGGTGGTGACGGTGCGGCCGCTCGACGGGGAGGCGGCATGAAACGGCTGCCGGCCCTGCTCGCAGCGACGGCGCTGGCGGCGCCGGCGCTCGCCCAGCAGCACCACCACGCGATGCCGCCGCCGACGGCGGAGCCGCGCGCGCGCGAGGCTGCGCCGAAGCCGACTGCCGATCCGCATGCCGGACATACGATGCCCGCCGCCGACCCGCATGCGGGACACGCAATGCCCGCCGCCGACCCGCATGCCGGCCATGATGCGCCGCAGCCGGCTCCGCCCGCAGCGCCAGCGCCGCCAGGTGCGCTGAGCGGGCCGGCGCATGCCGCGGACCAGGTCCACGGCGCCGGCGCGATGGCGCGGGCGCGGGCGGAGATGCGCGACGAGCACGGCGGCATGGAGGCATCGAAGCTGGCGATCGACCAGCTCGAGGTCCGGCTCCGCGACGGCCGCGACGGCTACCGGTGGGAGGGCCAGGCCTGGCATGGCGGCGACATCGACAAGCTCTGGCTCAAGAGCGAGGGCGAAGGCAGCTTCGGCGAAGCGCCCGAGGCCGCCGAGGTGCAGGCGCTGTGGAGCCACGCGATCGACCCGTGGTTCGACCTGCAGGGCGGCGTGCGCTACGATCTTCGGCCCGACCCGGAGCGCGCCTATCTCGTGCTCGGCGTGCAGGGGCTGGCGCCCTACTGGTTCGAGATCGACGCCGCCGCGTTCGTCTCTCACAAGGGCGAGCTCAGCGCCCGGTTCGAGGCCGAGTACGACCTCAGGCTCACGCAGCGGCTGATCCTCCAGCCGAGGCTCGAAGCGGAGCTCGCGCTCCAGGACGTGCCGGAAATCGGCGTCGGCTCCGGCCTATCGACCGCGGAGGCGGGGCTTCGGCTGCGCTACGAACTGGTGCCGGAGCTCGCGCCCTATGTCGGGTTCGAATATGAGCGCGCGTTCGGCAAGACGCGCGGGCTCAGGCGGGCGGCGGGGGAGGAGGGGGGCGGCTGGAGCCTGGTGGCGGGGATCCGGAGCTGGTTCTGAGCCCTATAGCTCCCGCCGCCGCCGCCGGCGCCGCCGCCAAGCGGTGAAGCCGAGCCGGTTGGGCAGCAGGACGACCCCGGACACGACCACCACCAGAGCGAGCGACGTGGCGCCGGCCAGGAGCGGCGTGTTGAAGTCCGCGTGGTCCTTGAAATCGAGGATGTGGAGCGACCACAGGAAATCGAACACGCGCCACAGGGTGGAGCGGCGCGCGGTGACGAGGCCGGTATCGGCGGCGACGTAGAGCGAGCGGTTGGCGCCGTCGTCGAAATCGACCCGCCACGCCGGCAGCAGGCCGCGATATTCGGGCGAATTGCTGGTCACCGCCTCGACCCGCAGCGGCCGGAGCGGGCCGGCATGGTCGCGCTCGGCGATTGCCGCCGCGAGCCCGGCCGGGATCGGCGAAAGCTGCCGCCCGCTTCGCAGGTCGAACAGGCGGGGCCGTCCCTCGCCGCTCGACACCAAAGCCACCGGGTGACCGATCATCCGGCGCAGCTCGATCCTGTCGCCCGGACCGGCGCCGGCCGCGGCGAGCCGCCCGAGCCCGGCGGCGGCGGCGTCGATCGTGAGCGGCTCCGCCGCGACCCTCGCGACGGCATGTTCGCTGCGCACCGTCTCGATCGGCGCGATCGCGAAGAACAAGCCGCTGACGAACCAGAACAGGATCGGCACGGCCAGCAGCAGCGCCAGCCATTTGTGGATCTTCGCGGACAAGCCCGTCATCGCGTGAGGTTTATGATGGCGCCGCGGGCAGCGCAATCGCTGCGCCGGCTATGGCAGGTCGGCGACCTGGCGCAGGCGAGTGGCGAGATCCTCGTACCGCTCGGCCAGAGCGCGCAGCTCGCGCACCACGTCGGGATCGAGCAGGCCCGCGGCGACCCGGCGGCAGCTTTCGGCCCGGAACTCCAGTTCGCTCAAATCCATTCGATCTCCCCGGCGGCACTGGCGCCTTATGCTCCAGTCCCCGCGCGGACGCGGACATTTCCCTTTTGTTAACCATCTTGGCGAAACAGGTCGGCCGTGGCCGAGCGGCCACAGTCAGCGCGTGGGCGGGAGCGACCCGGAGACGATTTCGGGCGGCGTTTCCTGCGGCTGCTGCGCGTCGGTCTCGAAGCCGGAGATGAGGCCGAGGCGGCGGAAGCCGAGATCGCGAAGCGCGTGCACGGCCGTGCTCCAGCAGGCGAAGCTGACGCTGATCCAGACGAGGTCCCGCGCGGGCGCAGTCGCGCAGGCGCCGGGCAGAAGCATTCCGAGCGTGACCGCGGCGAAAGCGGGCCGGGACGCCGGCGCGGATCCAGCGAAAGCCATTGAAAAGTCATAGAGCAACGGCGCTCGCGCCGGTAGCCGCTATCGCCGCGCGGAGCGTGCGCGTCGGGGCGGAGCGGGTCGCAGGCACCAGACCGGACCGCCGGCGGCGAGGATTCCGGCGAGGGTGCCGGTGCCGCCTTCCTCGAGGGTGCGAAGCAAAGTCTCGACATCCTCGCCGCCAGTCCAGGGCGGATCGAGGCCGTGGCGGGCGCGCAGCGCGGCGATGCCGCGCGCCAGCAGGCGGCGCTTGAGCTCGCGCGGCAGGCCGGAGACGTCGAGCCGCCATTCGTCGTCGCCGGCGCCGGCGCGTTCGGCGGTGAGGACGTCGGCGAGCCACTCGAGCGCCTCGTCGGCTTCGCGAAGCGCCGCCGCGGTGCGGGCGAGGCGCCTGGGCTCCAGGTCGGGATGGGCGGCGAGCAGGGCGCGGACGCCGGTGCGGTCGAAGCGGGGGTCGCGGTTGGAGGGATCGTCGGCGGCCGCGAGCCCGGCCTCGCGGACGAGGGCGACGAGCTCGGCCTTGGTCCAGCCGAGCAGAGGACGGGCGAGCGTGACGCGGTGGCCGAGCGGGCGGGCGGGGCGGATGCCGGCGAGGCCGCCGACGCCGGCGCCTCGGCGAAGGCGCATCAGCAGGGTCTCGGCCTGGTCGTCGGCATGGTGGGCGGTGAGCAGGAGCGGCAGGCCTCGACGCTCGCACCAGCCGCGAAGGGCCTCGTAGCGGGCGGCGCGGGCTTCGCCCTGCAGGCCGGATTTGCCGTCGGGGACGACGATCGCGAGGGTTTCGTGGCGAACGCCGAGGCGCTCGCAGAGGGCGGCGACGGCGGCGGCCTCGGAAGCGGCTTCGGGGCGCAGGCCGTGGTCGACGGTGGCGGCTTCGACGCGGCCGGGAAAGGCCGCCGCGGCGAGCAGAAGCAAAGCGAGGCTGTCGGGGCCGCCCGACACGGCGAGGCCGGCCTGATCCGGGACGCCGACAAGCGGAGCAAGCTCGCCGCCGAAGCGTTCAACCAGTGACTGAGCCGGAACGATCATGCGGCCAGCCTATTCGATTCCGCGGCCAAGGGGAAAAGGATGCTCAAGCCCGCCAACCCGATCTTCCGCCGGTGATCGGGCTTGCGCCCGGCCCTGGCGACACGCTGCCGCGACGGCACCGGCGCGGCATTGCCAAGGCCGTGGCGCTCGCCGCGGCGCTGGCGCTCGCAGCGATGCCCGACTGGGGCGGATCGAGCCCCGGAAGCGGGGTGCGGGCGACCGCCGCCTGGGCCGCCGCTCCGGCCGGGCCGGTGCGGATCGAACCCTATCTGCCGCACGAGGGCACGCTCGCCGACTTCTACCGAGCGCGCGCTTTCCGGCCGCTGTGGATCGATGCGTCGGGGCTGAAGCCGGAGGCGCAGGCCGTGCTCGACGCGGTCGCGGGCGCGGCGACGGACGGGCTGGCGCCGGAGCGCTACCGGGCGGCGTGGCTCGGCGAGGCGCTGGCGCAGGCGCGGACGGGGGATCCGGTGGCGCTGGCAAAGGCCGAGCTGCTGCTGTCGCGCGCTTATGCGGATTATGTGGCGGACCTTCGCGGGCGGGCAGGGGCCGCCGACATGATGATCGTCGAAGAAATGGCGCTCGAGCCGCCGAGCGCGGGCGAGGTGCTGGACGCGGCGGGAGCGACGGAGTCGCTGCGCGACCATGTCTCGGCGGCGCTTGAGCTCAACCCGGTCTATGGCGGCTTGCGGCGCGGGCTGGCCGATTACCGGGCGCGCTGGTCGAAGCTGCCGCAGGTCGCCGTGCCCGAGGGGCCGGCGCTGGCGCCCGGCGCCGCCGGCGAGCGGGTGGCGCTGCTTCGGCGGCGGCTGGGGCTGGAGCTCGGCACGCGGTTCGATCCGGCGCTTGGGCAGGCGGTGCGGGCATTCAAGCAAGCGCACGGCCTTGCCGGAGACGCCGTCGCCGATGCGGAGACGATCGCGGCGCTCAACCGCGGCTCAGGTCATTACGAGCGGGTGATCCGGGCCAATCTGGAGCGGGCGCGGATGCTGCCGGCCGATCCGGCGCAGCGCTTCGTGCTGGTCGACGCGGCGGCGGCGCGACTGTGGCTGTACGAGGACGGCCACGCGGTCGATTCGATGAAGGTGATCGTCGGCAAGCCGGGGCAGGAGACTCCTGCGATGGCGGGGCCGATCCGGTTCGCGGTGCTGAACCCCTATTGGAACGTGCCGCCCGACCTGGTGCCCAAGCGGGTCGCCCAGCGGGTGCTGAAGGACGGCGCCGCGGCGCTTCGCAGGGAGCGGTTCGAACTGCTTCGGGACTGGTCGGACGATGCTCCGCGGATCGAGCCGGCGGCGGTCGACTGGAAGGCGGTGGCGAGCGGCAAGCGGCTGCTGCGGGTGCGGCAGCTGCCGGGGCCGGGCAACATGATGGGGCGGATCAAGTTCATGATCCCGAACAAGCTCGGCATCTACCTGCACGACACTCCGAACAAGGCGCTGTTCGACAGCGCGGACCGGCGGCTGAGCTCCGGCTGCGTTCGGGTGGAGGACGCCGCGCGGCTGGCGCGCTGGCTGTTCGGCGGAGCGGCGCCGGTGGCGGCGACGGACGCGCCCGAACAGAAGGTCGCGCTGCCCGAGGCGGTGCCGCTGTTCATCACCTACCTGACCGCAGCGCCCTCGCCGGCCGGGATCGTGTTCCGCGAGGACCTTGATGCGCGCGACGCGGCGCTGATGGCGAAGCTCGATTCGGACGGCGCCGGCTCGCGCTCCTGAACCAAGCGCGGGTTCGGGCGTAGCTGCCGGGCGGGAACGGCAGCGCTCACCGGTGCGGGTCAGGCTTGGGGCGGCGGCTGAGCGTTCAGCCGTCGCACTTGGCCGCGGCGCGGGCTTCCGGGAGGCGGGCCTTCAGCCAGTCGCGCATCCCTGGGTAGACCTCCTGAAGCTCGTCATAGACCTTGCAGGCCTCGGCGTTCTTTTCGAGCTTCGCCAGCGCCTGGCCGAGGAAGTAGAGGCTGTCGGCGGCGCGGTCGCCCTTCGGGTTGGCCTGGTAGTTGGCGAGCAGGATCTTGGCCGCGGTGGCCGGCTTGCCGTCGTCGAGATAGGCGCGGCCGGCGAGGTTCTGGGCGTAACTGGCGCGGCGGTGCTTGGGAAATTTCTTCGCCATCTCCTCCAGCACCGGCGCGGCGTCGGCATAGCGACCGCCTTCCCACATCCGGAAGCCGTTGAGATAGGCGGCCTCGGCCTCGTCGGCAGCGCCGGCGGTCGAGAGGCTCGCCGGGGTGGCCGCCGGGGTGGCGGCGCTCGCCAGCTTGGTGCGATCCCGCGCGGGCGCGGGCGCGGGGGCAGGCGCGGCCTCGGCGGAACCGCCCTCGGCGGGGGCGGCGCCGCGGGTCCCCTCGATCGCGGTGAGGCGGTATTCGGCGTCGCCCCGGAACTTGTTGAGCGCTTCCTCGAGCACGCGGACGCGGTTGGCGGCCTCCTCGTTGGCGCCGGTCAGCCGCGCGAGCTGCGCCTCGAGGGCGTCGAGGCGCGCGGTCAGATCGGCGACGGCACTGCTCGCCGGAACCCCGCCGGGCGATTCGACCGCGACTTCCGAGCGGATCTCCGGCTCGACATTGCCGCCGGGGAAGACCTTGCGCTGGACGGCGCGAAGCTCCTGCTCGAGCTTTTCGACGCGCCGGTCGATTTTCTTGTCCTGAGCGGCGGCCGGCATCGCCGTGCCCGCCAGAAGAAGGGCGGCAAGAAGATGAAAACGCATGACTTATCCCCGCAAAACAACTGCTCCCGGGGGGCAGCCTAACCCAGCCGGAGGCGCTTGTCGCGCGCGATCCGCCGCAAAAGGTTAACGGTTCGGCGGCTGTTGCGCCGGTGCCGCAGTGGGCGACGGGCCGGCGGCGGCCGGCTGAAGCCGCGCGACGAGGTCGTTGGGCAGCAGGCTGACGTCGCTGATCGTGCGCTGCGGCGGCCCCAGCGGCGGGATCGCGGTCGCGCCGACCGTCACCCGCAGCGAATCCGGACGGCCGGTCGTGATCTGCGGCTGCCGCGCGGTGGCCGGCACCTCGTAGCGCTCGCCCGCCTTCAGGATCTTCTCGAACAGCTTCGGCCCGCCAGCCTCGCTGACCCGAAGCCACACATCGTCGGACGCCGTCAGAACGACCGGCCCGGTCGCCGGCGCGGGCTGGACCGTACCGGCGGCCGGCGCAGCCGCAGGAGCGGCGGCGATCGGCGCGTCGACGGCCGCGATCTCGGCCTGCTCGACGGCGGTGTCGTCGACGGTGCCGCTGCGCCAGATCATGTAGCCTACGGCGAGCAGGATCGCGATCACGCCGGCGACGATCGCCAGCGACCGGGGCGGCACCCTGGCCGGATCGGCGGCTTCGTAATAAGGCGCCGCCGAGGCGGGGATGCGCGAGCCGCCGAGCTCGCTGCGAAGCTCCGCACCGATCTCGGTGCCGTTGAGGCCGACCGCATTGGCGTAGGAGCGGGCGAAGCCGACGCTGTAGGTGGGGGCGGGGAGCGAATCCCAATCCCCGGCCTCGATATGCTTGAGGTGCCGGATTGGCACCCGGGTCTTGTTGGCGACGTCGTCCAGGGTGAGGCCCCTGGCCTCACGCGCCGCCTTTAGGCGGGCGCCGATCGTGTTCGATTCATAGACGTCCGGTTGGTCGCTCATTCACTACCCCCGCGCCGGCCGGCTGCCACGGCCAATTCGCTTTTGCCTTGTCCCGGCGGGGGACCCGATTGTCAACCAAAGCGACACTTGCGCGACAAATTCACTTCGGTGGCGGCTCAGCCGATCGAGACCTTGTTGATTTCCGCCCATTCGGCCAGCGCGCTGCGCAAATCCTTGGGCGGGCTCGCCAGCAGGCGCTCCATCGCCTCGGCGATGGCGGCGCGGTCGAGCGTGCGGATCATCGCCTTGATCGGCCCGACCGCGACCGGGGTGATCGAGAAGCGTTCGAGGCCGAGGCCGATCAGCGCCATGGCCTCCAGCGTGCGGCCGCCCATCTCGCCGCAGATGCCCACCGGGACTCCGGCCGCGTCCGCCTCCCGGATGATGCGGCGCAGGAAGCGCAGGATGGCCGGCGAGAGCCAGTCGTAGCGCTCGGCGAGCTTGGGATGCGAGCGGTCGGCGGCGAACAGGAACTGGGTGAGATCGTTGGTGCCGATCGACAGGAAGTCGATGTTGGGGAGCAGGATGTCGAGCGTCTCGGCGAGCGCGGGCACTTCGAGCATCGCGCCGTAGCTGACCTGGAGCGGGACCGGCTTGCGGCGCTGCGTGAGCCACAGCCGCTGGGCCTCGACGAGCGCCTTGGCTTCGTCGAACTCCCACGGCTCGGAGATCATCGGGAACATGACGTTGAGATCGCGGCCGGCGGCGGCCTCGAGCAGGGCACGGGCCTGCGCCTTCATCAGCGCGTCGCGGTCGAGCGCGAGCCGGAGCGCGCGCCAGCCCATCGCCGGGTTCTCCTCGATCTTGCCGTCGCTGACGTCCATGTAGGGCAGCGCCTTGTCGCCGCCGATGTCGACGGTTCGGAAGATCACCGGCTTGTCGCCGGCCGCGTCGAGGACCGAGCGGTAGAGGCGCTGCTGGCTTTCGCGGCGGGGAAGGGTGGCGGACACCAGGAACTGGAACTCGGTGCGAAACAGGCCGATGCCGTCGGCGCCGGTGACGCCCAGCGCGGCGACGTCGTCGCGAAGGCCGGCATTGACCATCACCAGGATGCGCTTGCCGTCGGCGGTGACCGCCGGCTCGTCCTTGTGCGCGGCGAATTCGGCGCGGCGCTTCTGGGTGACGAGCAGCTTGGCGTCGAACGCCTCCTCGATCGGGCCGGTCGGCCGGACGAAGGCGCAGCCCTCGCTGCCGTCGAGCAGGATGTAGTCGCCGTCGCCGATCATCCGGCGGACGTCGCGCACGCGCCCCAGCATCGGCACGCCCATGGCGCGCGCGACGATGACGACGTGGGCCGTCAGCGAGCCTTCCTCGAGGATCACGCCCTTGAGCTTGCGCCGATCATATTCGAGCAGCTCGGCCGGGCCGAGGTTGCGGGCGATCAGGATCGCGTCGCCGCGAAGGCCCATCTGCGCGGCGGTACCGAGCTGGCCCGAAACGATCCGGAGCAGCCGGTTGGCGAGGTCGTCGAGGTCGTGCATCCGCTCCTGGAGGAGCGGATCGTCGATCTCGCGCATCCGCATCTGGGTGCGCTGGCGCACGCGCTCGATCGCCGCCTCGGCGGTGAGGCCGGAGTCGATCGCCTCGTTGATCCGGCGCGACCAGCCCTCGTCATAGGCGAACATCTTGTAGGTCTCGAGGATCTCGTGATGCTCGCCCGCGGTGCCGAACTCGGCGACGTTGGTCATCGATTCGATCTGCTCGCGCATCTTGCGGAAGGCGGAGTAGACGCGGTGGCGCTCGGCCTCGATGTCCTCGGCGACGGTATGCTCGATGAGCACGCGCGGCTGGTGATAGACGGCGTGGCCCTTGGCCATGCCGACGACGAGCTTGAAGCCGCCGAGCCGGACGGAGCTGGCGTCGCGCTCGCGAGCGCCGGCCGCGACCGCCTTGTCGGCGAGGCCGGCATTGGCGATCAGCTCAGAAAGCACCATCGCGACGGTCTGCAGCGCCTCGATCTCGACCTCGTCATAAGCGCGCGGATCGGCGTGCTGGACGGCGAGAACCCCGATCGCGCGCTCCTTGCGGACGATCGGAACGCCGGCGAAGCTGTGGAACATGTCCTCGCCCGTCTCGGGGCGGTAGGCGAATTCGGGGTGGCGCGTGGCTTCGTCGAGGTTGAGGACCGCGACCTGATCGGCGATCGTGCCGACCAGGCCTTCGCCCATCGCCAGCTTGGTGACGTGGACCGCGCTCTGGTTGAGGCCGACGGTGGCGAACAATTCGAGCGCGCCATCGCGGAGCAGATAGATCGAGCACACCTCGCTCAACATCGCTTCGGCGATGATCTTGACGACCTTGTTGAGCTTGGCCTGGGCGCCGGAACGCGACGCCATCACGTCGTGCAGCCCGGTCAGGATCTCGCGGGCGGAGGTGGCGGAAGCGGCAGGCATTCGAGACGCCTATCAGATGGGTGGCGGGCGCGGCCATAAGGAAGTTGGCGCGCGTGCCGATAGAGCGTCTACAGAGGGACTTGGATGCCGGCCCCAGCGCCGGTCCCCTCCGTTCAATCAAGGGCATTCGCGGCGATGCGCTTTCTGGGAATCAGCGAGACCTGCGACCTTGGCGCCCTCTATCTTCGGCTGATCGAGGAGGGGCATGAGGTGAGGGTCTCGATCGAAGAGCCGCTGGCGCTCGGGACGATGGCGGGGATGGTGCCCCGGGCCGCGGACTGGCGGGCGGAGCTCGACTGGGTGCGCGCCGCCGGAGCGGACGGGGTGATCCTGTTCGAAGCGGTCTCGGAGGGCTTCGGGGCGATCCAGGACGCGCTGAGGCGCGACGGCTTCCAGGTGATCGGCGGCAGCGCCTATGGCGACCGTCTGGAGAACGACCGCGCTTATGCGCAGGGGCTGCTGGCCGAGCTCGGCTTCCCGACCGGGCATGTCCGGGAGTTCACCGAGGCCGCGTCCGCCGAGGCGTTCCTGACGGCCAATCCGGGGCGCTATGTGCTCAAGTTCAGCGGGCCGGACAATGGCGGCAACTATGTCGGCCAGCTGCCGGACGGGCGCGACGTTCGGGCGGTGCTGGCGGCGCGGCTGCGCGAGCGGGGCGGGGCGCCGGCGACCTTCATCCTGATGGACCATATCGAGGGCGTGGAAATGGGGGTGGGGGCCTATTTCGACGGCACCCGCTTCCTCACGCCGGCCTGCCTCGACTGGGAGCACAAGCGCTTCTTCGCAGGCGACATGGGCGAGCTGACCGGCGAGATGGGGACGGTGGCGACGTTCGAGAGAAGCGCCTCGTTCTTCGAACGGACGCTGAAGCGGATCGAGCCGCAGCTGCGCGCCGCCGGACATGTCGGCTACGTCAACATGAACACGATCGTGAACGAGGCGGGGATCTGGCCGCTCGAGTTCACCAGCCGCTTCGGCTATCCGGGGTTCGCGATCCTCGAGCCGCTCCAGGAGACGAAGTGGGGCGAGCTGTTCGCGGCGATGGCCGGGCGGCCGAACGGCGGCTTTTCGGCGCGGCCGGGCTTTTCGGTCGGGATCGTTCTGACCACGCCGCCTTTCCCTTATTCGCGCCACCAGATCGAGGAGCCGGTCGGCCTGCCGGTGCTGCTCGACGGGATCGACGGGGAGGACCGGCGCAACCTCCATTATGGCGAGGTGGGGCTGGAGGGGGACCAGCTCGTCACCAGCGGCGTCTACGGCTGGACGATGGTCGTGACCGGCACCGGGCCGACCATCGCGGAGGCGCAGCAGGCGGCTTATGAGCGTGTGACCCGAGTCACCATTCCGAACATGCGCTACCGGCTGGACATTGGCGAGCGGGTCATCCGGGATTGGGCGCGGCTGGAGGCGCTGGAGCTGCTCGATTCCTAGGCTGAGTCGACATTCAGCACTCGCTCCCTCTCCCCCTTGGGGAGAGGGTTGGGGGGTTCGGCGTTAGAGGATACTTTGCCGACTCCCTACGCTCGCTTCGCTCGCTCTCCCTCACCCTACCCTCTCCCCGCCGGGGAGAGGGACGCCATTAAGCGTGGACGGAGCGGCGCTCCAGCGCGTGGGCGGCTTCGTCGACGAGGGAGCGGATGATCTCGGCGGCCGGCGCTTCGTCCCTGACCATGCCGACCGACTGGCCAGCCATGACCGAACCGGTTTCGACGTCGCCCTCGATCACCGCCCGGCGGAGCGCGCCGGCCCAGTAATGCTCGATCTGGAGCTGCGCCTCGGCCATCTCGACCTCGCCCTTGTCGAGCAGGTCGGCGACCTCGCGCTGCTTGGCGGCGAACGATTCCATCTCGCGATTCTTGAGCGCGCGGACCGGAATGACCGGAAGACGCGGGTCGATCTGGACCGAGGTGATCGCGTCGCGGGAGGAGGCGCGGATGAACGCCTTCTTGAAATTGGGGTGGGCGATGCTTTCGTGGGCGCAGACGAAGCGGGTGCCGAGCTGGACGCCGACCGCGCCCATTTCCAGATAGCCGGCCATCAGGCCGCCATGGCCGATGCCGCCGGCGACGAAGATCGGTATGTCGGCCGACAGCGGCGGCAGGATCTCCTGGGCGAGGACGGAGGTTGAGACCGGGCCGATATGACCGCCCGCCTCCATGCCTTCGATGACGAGCGCGTCGACCCCGGAGCGGATCAGCTTCTTCGCCAGCGCCAGCGCCGGGGCGAAGCAGATGAGCTTGGCGCCGCCGCCCTTGATCCGCTCGATCGCGCCGCCGGGCGGAAGGCCGCCGGCGAGGACGACGTGGCTGACCCGGTGCTTCGTGCAGACGTCGATCAGCTCGGCGAGCTGCGGGTGCATGGTGATGAGGTTGACCCCGAACGGCCGCTGCGTGCGCGAGCGGGTCTCGGCGATCTCGGTGTCGAGCAGCTCCGGCGTCATCGCGCCGCAGGCGATGACTCCGAAAGCGCCTGCGTTGGAGAGGGCCGACACGAGATTGCGCTCCGACACCCAGCTCATCGCGCCGCCGAGGATCGCCACCTCGCAGCCGAGGAAGTCGGTGCCGCGCCGCATCAGGCGCTTCAAGCGGTCGTGGCCGATCGAGCTTCCCCCTTCGATCGTCACGCCGCCTCGCCGGTGTCGTCGAGGCCATAGGCGGTGTGGAGCACGCGGACGGCGAGCTCGGTATATTCCTCGGGGATCAGCACCGAGACCTTGATCTCCGAGGTGCTGATGGCGAGGATGTTGATGTTGCGGTCGGCAAGGGTCTGGAACATCTGAGCGGCGATGCCGGCGTTGCTGCGCATGCCGACGCCGACCGCGCTGACCTTGACGACGTTGGTGTCGGTGAGCAGCTCGTCGAAGCCGATCGTGCTTCTCAGCCCCTGGAGCAGATCGGTGGTGTGGACGAGCGAGGCGGTCGGCACCGTGAAGGTGAGGTCGCTCTTCTGACCGGTGCGCGGCACCGACTGGACGATCATGTCGACGTTGACGCTGGCCTGGGCGAGCGGGGCGAACACGGCCGCGACCGAACCCGGGCGGTCGGGCAGGCCGGTGAGGGTCACCCGGGCCTCGTTCTTGTCGTAGGCGATTCCGGTGACGAGCTGGCGTTCCATCTTCAGATCCTCAATCTTGTCGTCGCCGACGACCAGGGTGCCGGGGCGGTCCTCGAACGAGGAGAGGACGCGCACCGGCAGGTTCTCGCGCATCGCCAGGCCGACCGAACGGGTCTGCAGCACCTTGGCGCCGACCGAGGCGAGCTCGAGCATCTCCTCATAGGTGATGACGGGGAGCTTGCGCGCCCGCGGAA
Organism: Allosphingosinicella sp.; assembly: GCA_036402575.1. Classification (GTDB taxonomy): domain Bacteria; phylum Pseudomonadota; class Alphaproteobacteria; order Sphingomonadales; family Sphingomonadaceae; genus Allosphingosinicella. The sequence continues at coordinate 27,249 of DASWSP010000109.1, forward strand.
CGATGCGCGGATCGGTGGTGTAGACTCCGTCGACGTCGGTGTAGATGTCGCAGCGGTCGGCCTTGCACGCGGCGGCGAGCGCGACCGCGGAAGTGTCCGAGCCCCCGCGGCCGAGGGTGGCGACGTCGCCTTTCTGAGTCACGCCCTGGAAGCCGGGGATCACGGCGATGCCGCCATCGTCGAAGACCCGGCCGAGCACGTCGACGTCGATTCCGTCGATCACCGCCGCGGCGTGGGCCGCCGAGGTGCGGATCGGGAGCTGCCAGCCCATGTAGCTCTTCGCGTTGAGGCCCATGCCCTGCAGGGTGATGGCGAGGAGGCCGCTGGTGACCTGCTCGCCCGAAGCGACGACGACGTCATATTCGCGCGGATCGTACAGCGTGGCCGCCTCGCGGCAGAGCTGGACGAGACGGTCGGTCTCGCCCGCCATGGCCGAGACGACCACGGCCACCTCGTGCCCCGCCTCGGCCTCGCGCTTGACGAGATTGGCGACGTGCCGGATGCGCTCGATCCCCGCCATGGAGGTGCCGCCGAATTTCATCACGATGCGGGACATGAATGCGCTAAGGAACTGCCGCTGGGATCGGAAAGCGGCCCTGATAGGGAGGCACCATGGCACATGCAAGCGAGCCCCATCCATCCTACGGCGCCACCATCGATCCGCGCGAGGCAGCGCATTTCGGTCGGCTGGCGGCGGACTGGTGGGATCCGAAGGGTTCCTCGGCGATGCTTCACCGGCTGAATCCGGTGCGGCTGAGGTACATACGCGACCAGATCGACCAGCATTGGCAGGGCGACGAATGCGACCGGCGGCCGCTGACGGGCAAGCGCGCGGCGGATGTCGGGTGCGGCGCCGGACTGCTCGCGGAGCCGCTGGCACGGCTGGGGGCGGAGGTCACAGGCGTCGACGCGGCGGCGGAGAACATCGAGGCGGCGCGGCTGCACGCCGAGGGGCAGGGGCTGGCGATCGACTATCGAATCGGCAGCGTCGACGCGCTGACCGGGCCCTACGACCTCGTCACCTCGCTGGAGGTGATCGAGCACGTCACCGACACGCGCGCGTTCGTCTGGGGGCTGGCCGGCGCGCTTACGCCCGGCGGGCTGCTGATCCTGTCGACTCCGAATCGAACGACCACGTCCAGGCTGCTGATGATCGTGCTTGGCGAAGGGCTCGGCCGGATCCCGCGCGGCACCCACGACTGGCAGAAGTTCCTGACGCCCGACGAACTGTGCGCGGTGCTGAGGGATGCGGGGCTGGAGGTGCTCGACGTCACCGGCCTGGCTTTCGGCCCGGCCAGCGGCTTCACCCTGTCGGACAACAAGTCGCTCGATTATTTCGTGACGGCGCGGCGGGCGGACTAGCCCAGCCAGTGGGGGATGGCGTCGGCCCGGATGAGGGCATCGACGTCGAGCCGTTCGCGCACCACCGCCCAGCGGTCGCCGTCGACCAGCACCTCGGGGGTGAGCGGGCGGCTGTTGTAGGTGCTCGCCATCGTCGCGGCATAGGCGCCGCAGGTGCGGAAGATCACCAGCTCGTCGGCGGCGACCGCGTCCATGTCGCGGCCCGTGGCGAAGGTGTCGCCGGTCTCGCACACCGGTCCGACGACGTTGGCGGTCATTCGGCCGCCGCCGGGAACGACCGCGTCGATCGCGTGCCAGGCGTCGTAGAGGCTCGGGCGCATGAGATCGTTCATCGCCGCGTCGACGATCAGGAAGGGGTGGACGGCGCCCGGCTTGACCCGGATCACCCGGGTGAGGAGGACGCCGGCATTGCCGACGATCAGCCGGCCCGGCTCGAACACCAACCGAACGTCCCAGCCGCCGGCGACGCGGCTCACCATCGCGCCGTAATCCTGCGGGCTCGGCGGCGGGGGAAGCGCGGGATCGTAGGGGACTCCGAGCCCGCCGCCGAGATCGGCGAGGCGGATGTCGTGGCCGGCGGCGCGAAGCTCGCCGATCAGATCCCCCACCTTCGCGAAGGCGCGTTCGAGCGGGTCGAGGCTGGTGAGCTGGCTGCCGATGTGGACGGCGACGCCCTGAACGTCGAGGCCGGGGAGATCGCGGGTGCGGGCATAGGCGGCGGCGGCGTCGGCGATCGGCACGCCGAACTTGTTGTGGGCGGCGCCGGTGGAGATCTTGGCGTGCGAGCCGGCCTCGACGTCGGGATTGACCCGGAAGCCGACGGGGGCGGTGCGGCCGAGCGACACCGCGACCTGCGATAGCATCTCGGCCTCGGCGACCGATTCGAGGTTGAACTGGCAAAGGCCGCCCTCGAGCGCGAGCGCCATCTCGGCGGCGGTCTTGCCGACGCCCGAGAAGACGATCTTCGCGGCGTCGACGCCGGCGGCGCGGGCGCGGCGATACTCGCCGCCGGAGACGACGTCGGCGCCGAGGCCCTGGCGGGCGAGGGTCGCGAGCACCGCCGCGTTGGGATTGGCCTTGACCGCATAGGCCACCAGCGGGTCGGCGAGCGGCGCCAGGGCGGCCCGGAAGACGCGCGCGTGGCGGACCATCGTCGCGGTCGAATAGACGTAGACGGGGGTGCCCACCGCCTCGGCGATGGCGGGGAGGGGCACATCCTCGCAGTGGACGATGCCGTTCCTGAGATTGAAATGATCCATCTATCCCCTCGCTCGGGGCTCGACCCGGCATCCGTGAAGCGAAGCCGGCTTCGGCACCGCATAGTTCGTGTTCGCTGGCTGCGGATCAAGTCCGGGGCGACGGCCATCGAGCGTCGTCAGAAGAAGTCCACCTTGTCGTAATGGGCAGGCGGGGCGATGACCTCCATCCGCTCGCCGAGGAAGGGGCGGAAGCTCGGCCGCGACTTCATCACCGAATACCATTCGGTGGTCTGCTTGTGGCCCCGCCAGTCGATGCCGCCGAGATAGTCGGCAACGGAGAGCTGCGCCGCCGCGGCGAGATCCGCCAGGCTGAGCACCGGTCCGGCGAGCCAGCGGCGATGATCGAGCAGATAATCCATGTAGTCGAGATGGCCGTTGGCGACCTTCATCGCCTCGCGCAGCACCCGCGTGTCGGGCGGGTCGCGGTTGACGAGGCGCTTGCGCATCCGTTCCTCGAGCAGCGGCCCGACGACGTCGGCGTAGAGCTTGTTGTCGAACCAGGAGACGAGCCGGCGAACCTCGGCGCGGGGGACCGCGGTTCCGGGGATCATCGGCGACTTCTCGATGGTCTCCTCGAAATATTCGCAGATCGCCTGGCTGTCGATCAGCACCAGCGCCTTTTCATTCTCGACCAGCACCGGCGTCTGCCCGGCGGGGTTCAGATCGAGGAACTCGTCGCGCGGCGTCCAGGGGGATTCGCGCACCAGCTCGTGCGCCACGCCCTTCTCGCCCAGCATCAGCCGGACCTTGCGCGAAAACGGACAGAGGGGGAATTGGTAGAGCTGCCACATGGCCGCTCCAATAGAAGCAGCGGCGCCGGATGGTCCATGCGCCGCTGCGGATTTTTTTCGCCTGGGGAGGCGCGGCTGCTAGCGGCGGTAGTCGTAGCCGTCGAAGGCGCGGCCGAGGCTGCGCTCGATCTCGTCGAGCGAGCGGCGAAGCGCGGGGGCGGCGACCGCCATTCCGCGGACCATATCGGCCATCTTCAGGCTGATGCCGGCGACCTGGTCCTGCATCCGCTCGCGGAAATAGGGATCGTCGCGGCCGGCGACGTCGGCGATGCTCGTGTCGGGGTGGGCGCGGGCATAGGGATCGATCGCGTTGATGACGCCGCCGACCGGCACCTCGACGATGGCGCCGACGGCATGGCCGAGACGGTCGCCCATCTCCTCCACCTCATAGGGATGGGGCAGGCTCTCGATCAGCTCGCGGTCGCGCGGATCCACGTAAGCGGGCTGGGCGAAAGCGGGCGCGGCGAAAGCCAGCGCGGTCGCGGCGAGAATGAGTTTACGCAAATCGGGCCTCCTCTGGCTCGTGGCGGCGCGCGCAAACAACGCGCTTCCAGCGACTCGGTTGCCGCTTCAATAGCTTAGCACGGATGAGCGCAATCTGAATGAAGATGCTGGTTAACGCGCCAGCAGCCAGACCAGGGCGGCCGCTCCGGCGACGATGCGGTACCAGGCGAAGGGGGCGAAGCCGTAGCGTCCGACGATCCCGACGAACCAGCGGATCACCACGACCGCGACGAGGAAGGACACGACGAAGCCGACCGCGATCAGGCCCCAATCCACGCCCGAGGCCGCGATCTCGGCATGATGCTTGGCGACCTGCAGCGTCGTCGCGCCGACCATGGTGGGAACCGCGAGGAAGAAGCTGAACTCGGCCGCGGTTCGGCGCTCGACGCCCAGCGCCAGCGCCCCCATGATCGTGGCGCCCGAGCGGCTGACGCCGGGGACCATCGATAGGCATTGGATGAAGCCGATTCCCAGCGCCCGCTTGAGCGGGATCGCCGCCACGCCGGGCTCGATGCTGGCGGGCTTGACCAGCCGCTCGATCACCAGGATCGCGATTCCGCCGAGGATCAGGGCGACGGCGACGACGATGGCGTTGCCGAGCAGCGCCTCGATATTGTCGATCAGGATGAGGCCGAGCACCGCCGAGGGCACGAAGGCGACGGCGACGTTCATCGCGAAGCGCCAGGCGCCCTCCTGCCGAGCGAACAGCCCGGTCGCGACCGTCCAGAAGGTGCGCCAGTAGAGCACGATCACGGCCAGGATCGCGCCGAGCTGGATGATGACGTTGAACGTCGCCCAGTCTTCCGCGCGGTAGCCGAGCAGCTCGGCCGCGAGGATCAGGTGCCCGGTCGAGGAAACGGGCAGGAACTCGGTCAATCCCTCGACGATGCCGAGGAGGATCGCAGTCACAATCAGCGGCATGGGGGGATCTTCAATAGGGTTGCTTGGCGGCGAAGCGGCCGTGGCGGCGGTAGGCGGTGAGCCAGCCTTCCGAGACGGCCGCCAGCGGGGTGGGGGTGATTCCGAAAGCCGCCAGGCCCTCGGCGCCTTCGGACACGACGTTGTCGCGCTGCAGCATGAGCCACTGGTCGGACGTGATCGGCGCGCCCGGCAGCCAGCCCAACAGGCCCGCCATCATGGCGCCGATGCCGTCGGGCACGTCGATCAGAACCCTTTTTCGGCCGGTGGCGTCGCCGATCCACTGGTTCAATTCGCGCATCGTCAGCACCTGGGGCCCGCCAAGCTCGTAGGTCTTGCCGGCATGGGCGCGCGGATCGAGCGCGGCGGCCGCGATCGCCCTGCCGACGTTGGCGGCGAAGACCGGCTGGAACCGGGTGGCGCCGCGGATGATCGGAAGCGCGGGCATCAGCCGCGCCAGGCCGGCGAAGCGGTTGATGAAATTGTCCTCGCGGCCGAACACGACCGAGGGTCGGACGATGGTGGCGGAGGGGAAGGCGGCGCGGACCTCCTGCTCGCCTTCGCCCTTGCTTCGGCCGTAGGCGGAGGGGCTGTCCGGATCGGCGCCGATCGCCGAGACATGGACCAGCGCCGCGGCGCCATGAGCGGCCGCCGCCTCGGCGACATGCCTCGCGCCATCGACGTGGATCTGGCGGAAGTCGCCCTTGAGGATGCCGACCAGGTTGACGACCGCGTCGCTGCCCTTGACCGCCGCCAGGACCTGCTCGCGATCGCGGATGTCGGCGGCGACGAACTGGCTCTGGCCAAGGCCGCCGAGCGGCTTGAGGAACCAGGCCTGGCCCGGGTCGCGCTGGGCGATGCGGACGCGGGCGCCGGTCTTGTAGAGCTGCTGGCAGACGTAGCGCCCGAGAAAGCCGCCGCCGCCGAAGACTGTGACCAGCCGGTCCATCGAATATGCTTCCCTGTAGGGTGTGAGCGCGGCCTCCCTTGCCCGCTCGCATGTTCGTTGACAAGCGCGCGGACGCCCCCTAACTCGCGCCGCCTACCTGCTTGTTCTCGTGTCCGTGCCCAGGTGGCGGAATTGGTAGACGCACCAGCTTCAGGTGCTGGCGCTCGCAAGGGCGTGGAGGTTCGAGTCCTCTCCTGGGCACCAGACATTTCGCGGGACGCACTATGTTCCTGAGGGTCCGAACCGCGGCGCCTTTCGTCAGGATTTTTTGAGCCTCGGTACAGTCTCGAGGAAGCGCCGGTTTGAAATCTCCGCTAACAATCGACCTGCATGATCCATCTCGGCACCTCGGCGCTGGTTGTCTGGGCTTTTTTCCGGACCCGGGCCGAGGGCCAGGATCCGATCAACCTTGGTGATGGGATAGCCGATGCCGACGGAGAGCCGGGCTTACGAATTCGTTTATGGGCCCAAGGTCGTGTCCGGCCCGGGCGCCGCTGCTCGCCTCGCAGAGTTTCTTCCGCCTGGCGATTGCCTGTTCGTGACCGACGACAAGATCCTCGAGCTCGGTCTCGCGGAGGCGAGCCTGGGCTCGATGAATCGCAACGGCAGGAAGGCGCGGATCTTCAGCAAGGTGGAGGCGGATCCCTCGCGCGAAACGCTGTTGGCGGCGGTGGCGGCGGGGGAGGGGTGCGCCTCGGTGGTGGGCTTCGGCGGGGGCAGCCCGATGGATGTGGCCAAGCTCGCCGCCTATCTGCTCGGAAGCGGCGACGATCTGGACGAGATCTGGGGCGTCGAAAAAGCCAAAGGAACGCGTCTGCCGCTGGTGCTCGTTCCGACGACTGCGGGCACCGGCTCTGAAGCGACACCGATCAGCATCATCACGCTGGAAGGAAGCGTGAAGATGGGGGTCAACAGCCGCGCGCTGGCGGCGGACCGGGCCATCCTAGACGCGGAGCTTACCCGCGGGCTGCCGCGCCAGGTGACGGCCGCGACCGGGATCGACGCGATGGTGCACGCGATCGAGGCCTATACTTCGGCCAGGTTGAAGAACCCGATATCCGACGGCCTGGCGCGCGAGGCGCTGCGACTGCTATCGGCCAATCTTGAGCGCGTCTGCGAAGTGCCCGACGATATCGGCGCCAGGGATGCGATGCTGCTGGGGGCGCATTTGGCAGGCGTCGCGTTCGCGAATGCTCCGGTCGGCGGCGTCCATGCGCTCGCCTACCCGCTCGGAGGGCATTTCCATGTTCCGCACGGGCTGTCGAACGCGCTCATGCTGACGCATGTCCTCAGCCACAACATGCCTGCGGCAATGGCGCTTTATGCCGACCTCGGCATGATCCTTGATCCTTCATTGACCCCGCTGGGGACCCAGGGCCGGGCCCAGGGCTTCGTCGAGACGATCGCGGCGATGTGCCGCCGCGCCGGCGTGCCCCGACGCCTTTCGGAGGTGGGCGTGTCGGCCGGCGATCTTGATCTCCTCGCCAGCGAAGCGATGAAGCAGGAACGGTTGCTGATCAACAATCCCTGTCCGATCACCCAAGCCGACGCCCGCCGTCTCTACGAGGCGGCGCTATGAGCCGACGGCCGCTATTGGGCAGGTCCGCCTACCGCGTCTGGCGCGAGATCAGCACACGCTGGGCCGACAATGACGTCTACGGCCATGTCAACAACACCGTCTACTATGCCTGGTTCGACACGGCGGTGAATGCCTGGCTGATCGAGGCCGGCCTGCTCAACGTCGAGGCGGGCGATCCGATCGGGCTCGTCGTCGAGACCGGATGCCGATATGCGCGCCCGCTTGCCTACCCCGAGCCTGTGGAGGTCGGGCTGGCGGTCGAGACGCTCGGGCGCTCGAGCGTCCGCTATCGTCTCGGCATCTTCGCTAAAGGTTCGGCCGATGCCGCGGCCGAGGGCTATTTCGTGCACGTCTATGTGAGCCGGCACGGCAGGGAGCCGACTCCCGTGCCCGAGGCATGGCGGAGCAGGCTCGAGAGTATCGGGCCCGGCGGCGGCGGCGAAAGCTGAGCCATCGAGCGCCGGCGCGCGGCGCGGATCCTAGTCGACGTCGGATCCGAGCCGCGGCCGTCCGTCGTTCGATAGCAGCACGGCCACCCAGCGGGTGTTTTCGAACTGGCTGCATACGATCATGAGCATCAGCGTCAGCGGTACCGCGAGGAAGGCGCCCGGGATGCCCCAGAGGAAGCCCCAGAACGACAAGGCCAAGATGGTGGCGACGGGATCGATGTTCTGGGTATCCGCCTGCATGCGCGGATAGATGAGGTTGCCGACGATGAAGGCGGCCACCTGGATTCCGCCGAACACGATCGCCGCCTGCCACAAGGTTGGAAACTGCAGGAGCGCGAACAGCGCCGGCGCGACCGATCCGACCGTGACTCCGACGACCGGGATGAAGGAGAGGAGGAACAGGACGATCGTCCAGAAAAGGGCGTTGTCCAACCCCACGGCGACCATGATCAGGCCGGAAACGGCGGCGAGCATGACGCCGGTCAGGGTCT
>DASWSP010000110.1:0-31183 GCA_036402575.1 Allosphingosinicella sp.
GACCAGCCGGACCGGCCTCAGCCATGTCGACGGCGCGATCTCGATGGCGCGGCATGAGCCTGGCTCCGCCACCGCCGATTTCTTCATCACCGTCGGCGCGATGCCGGCGATGGACGCCGACCCTGGTCAGCCGGGCGACAACCTCGGCTTCGCCGTGTTCGGCCGCGTCGTCGAAGGGATGGACGTCGTCCGCCGGATCCTCGACGCTCCGACCTCGCCGACCGAGGGGGAGGGCGTGATGAAGGGCCAGATGCTCGCCAGCCCGGTCCGAATCCTCACGGCGCGCCGCGCGCAATAGCCGAGCGGCGGTCGGAAGGACCCTGGAACGAGGTCAGCGTGCGGGCGAAGCCTCGACCCGCCAGGGCGGGAAGCGCCGGTTCTCGCCCGCATGATAGATGCAGATCTCGTTTCCGGCCGGGTCCTTGAGCCGGGCCTCGCGCCACAGCCACGGCCGGTCGGCCGGCTCCTGCGTCAGCGGCCCAGCGCGCCCACATCGGCCACCTCGAAATAGACCAGCGTCGTGCTGCGCACCTCGTCCACCTGATGGATCGAGAAAGTCTCGCCGCCGGGCGTCTAGAAACGCGCGTAGCGCGGCGGGGAGTGGACGATCAGCTTGAGGCCCAGCCTCTCGTAGAACGACACCGACGCGCCATGGTCGGTGGCGCCGACCGTGACCTGGTTTAGCCTCGCGGCGAGGTCTGGAGCCGAAGCGCCACCTCGTTCATGAAGCGCGCATCGTCGCCCTTGGCGAGCCACTCGGCCTCGGCGGCGATCGCTCCCAGCACGTCGCTGAGCTTGTCCATCTCGCTCTTGGCATAGTTGCCGAGCACGTGCGGCGTGACCTTGTCCTTGTGCCCCGGATGGCCGATGCCGATGCGGACGCGGCGGAATTCGTTGCCGATATGCGCCTCGGTCGAGCGCAGGCCGTTATGGCCCGCCGTGCCGCCGCCGACCTTCACCTTGACCTTGAACGGCGCCAGGTCGAGCTCGTCGTGAAAGATCGTGACGTCGCCCAGCTCGCGCTTGAAGAAGCGCATCGCCTCGCCGACGGATTGGCCGCTATTGTTCATGAAGGTGGCGGGCTTCAGCAGCAGGATCCGGGTCGTTCCGATCCGGCCCTGCTGCGCCCACCCGCCGAAGCTGCGCTTGGGCGGCTCGAAGCCGTGCGTCTCGGCGATGGCGTCCACCGCCATGAAGCCGACATTGTGCCGGTGAAGCGCATATTGCGCGCCCGGATTGCCGAGGCCGACCCAGATCTGCACGGGCTCGAAGCCGCTCCAATCCCCGGTCGCCGTCCCGGTCTGGCCGTGAACCTCCACCGGCCGGGGGCCGAAGAAGGCGGCCAGCGACCGGAACAGCGACAACGGATCAGCCTTCGCTGGCCTCGCCCTCGGCAGCCTCGCCGCCTTCCGCCTCGTCCGCGGTCGGAACGTCGGACGCCGGCGCTTCAGCCTCGTCCTCCTGCCTCATCACCGACGGCGCGACGATCGTCGCGATCGTGAAGTCGCGATCCTCGATCGCCGACTTCGAGCCTGCGGGCAGGGTAACCTGCGAGATGTGGATCGAATCGCCGATGTCGTAGCCGCTCAGGTCGATGACGACGTCGTCGGGGATCAGCGAGGCGTCGCAGATCAGCTCGAGGTCGTGGCGGACCGCGTTGAGGACGCCGCCGCGGCGGATGCCGGGGGCTTCCTCCTCGTTGACGAAGCGGACGGGCACGGCCACGTGGACCTGGCTGTGCTCGCCGATCCGAAGGAAGTCGACATGCAGCGGGCGATCGGTGACCGGGTGGAACTGGACGTCCTTGGGCAGGGTCCGGTTGGCCTCGCCCGCGACGTCCACCATGATCACCGAGTTCATGAAGTGGCCGGTGTTGAGGATCTTGACCAGCGCCTTCTCCTCGACGTGGATGGCGAGGGGCTCCTTCTTTTCGCCGTAGATGACGGCGGGCACGCGGCCTTCGCGACGCATTGCCCGGGAGGCTCCCTTGCCAGCCCGGTCGCGCGTCTCGGCCGACAGCGTAAGCTGTTCGCTCATGTGCATGTCTCCAAAACAGTGTGTAGTCCCGCCCACGCCTCCAGGGATGACCATGAGCTGGGAAGCGGCGCCTCTAGCCGAGGCGGCCGTCCATGGCAAGGCGGGGCGCGGCTACTGCACCCTTCGCGCCTCGAGGCCGCGCTGCTTCAGCATCGCCTGCACCGAGTCCCGTCCCACCAGATGTCCGGCGCCGACCGCGACCATCACCGTGCCCGGCTCCTCCAGCCGCTTCTCCAGCCACTCGGCCCAGGCCGCGTTGCGCTTCCGCATCAGCACTTCGCGAAGCTCCGGCATGAGCGCCGTCTCGCTGTCGAAGGTGGCCGCGATCTCCTCGGTGTCGCCGGCCGCCCACGCCTTCAGCATCGCCTCGAACTCCGCCCGGGCCTCGGCCGGAGCATCGAGGATTCCGATCAGGAAGGTGCGCTGCGCCTCCTCGGAAAGCTGGTCGAAGAAGCCGAATTGCTGCTCGATCGTCTCCAGCCCCGACACCGGCTTGGCGCTCGCCTTGTAGCTCGCCTCCAGCCCCTTCTCGACGCCGAGGTCGGGATCGTAGCCCATGTTGCGGAACGAGATGGCGAGCAGGGTCAGCGCCGCCGCCCAGGTCTCCATCCGGTCGAGCACCTTGACCGGCACCTTGGTCGACGCGATCAATTGCTCCAGCGCCGCGCGCTTCTCCGGCGGCACGCGCTCGGCCAGCGGCGGCAGCCCCTTCGTGACGCCGAGCTCGACCATCCGCGCCGCCGCCGTGTCCGGGTCGGAGCCGATCAGCGTCTCCAGCACCAGCGTGTCTGACGCGGCGATCGCCCGGTCCAGCGCCGGCGTCCGCCAGGCGAAGCCCTTGGGCAGCAGGTGGATGGTGCCGAACAGGTAGATGGTCGTGTCGGCGTCGGCGAGCTTCCACAAAGCGGGCCTCGGCCCTGCTGGGGCGGGCGGGGCCGGCGCGGGCGTGGTCGAGCAGGCCGCCAGCGCCACCGCGCCGAGGCCGGCAAGGCCGCGCCGGGCGCCTCGTTTGATCAGGGTCCAGGTCATCCGTTCCTCAGTCATTTCCGTTTCCTTGATTCATCCTGAACCATGCGCCAAAGCGGCGCGACTTGTTGCACCCGCGAAGGCTCCTTCTTGGCGACCCAGCCGCTCAGCTTCCAGAGGCTCATTCTCACGCTCCACGATTATTGGAGCGCGCAGGGCTGCGTCATTCTCCAGCCTTATGACATGGAGATGGGCGCGGGCACTTTCCACACCGCCACCACGCTGCGCGCGCTCGGCCCGGATCCGTGGAACGCCGCTTTCGTCCAGCCCTGCCGACGCCCGACCGACGGCCGCTACGGCGAGAACCCGAACCGGCTCGGCCATTATTACCAGTATCAGGTGATCCTGAAGCCCAGCCCGCCGGACCTCCAGCAGCTCTACCTCGGCTCGCTCGCGGCGATCGGGATCGACTTCAGCCGGCACGACATCCGCTTCGTCGAGGACGATTGGGAAAGCCCGACGCTCGGCGCCTGGGGGCTGGGCTGGGAAGTCTGGTGCGACGGCATGGAAGTGACCCAGTTCACCTATTTCCAGCAGATGGGCGGCTTCGACTGCCGGCCCGTCTCCGGCGAGCTCACCTACGGCCTCGAACGGCTCGCCATGTACGTCCAGAACAAGGACAGCGTCTACGACCTCGCCTTCAACGACGTCCGCGAAGGCGAGCGGGGCGTCACCTACGGCGACGTCTTCCTCGAGAACGAGCGGGAGATGTCGGCCTGGAACTTCGAGGTCGCGGACACCGAGCGCCTGTTCGACCAGTTCCGCAAGGCCGCGGCGGAATGCGAGAACTGCCTGGCCGCGGCGCTGCCCATCCCCGCCTACGAGCAGGCGATCAAGGCGAGCCACATCTTCAACACCCTCCAGGCCCGCGGGGTCATCTCGGTCGCCGAGCGCCAGGCCTATATCGGCCGGGTCCGCGATCTCGCCAAAGGCGCCTGCCAGGCCTGGATGGAAAAGAACGGGTGGTCTTCTCCCTCTTCTCCTCGGGGAGAGGGCTAGTGCCTGATTTCCTGCTCGAGCTCCTCTCCGAGGAGATCCCCGCCCGCATGCAGGCCAAAGCGCGCGAGGACCTCGCCCGGCTGTTCGCCGAGCAGATCGGCGCCGCCGGCCTCTACAGCCAGGGGCTCGAGACCTACGCCACCCCCCGCCGCCTCGTCCTCATCGCCCGCGGCCTCCCGTCCGAGACCGCGGCCGCCCGCGAGGAGATCAAGGGCCCGCGCACGAGCGCGCCGCCGCAGGCGCTGGAGGGCTTCCTGCGCAAGACCGGCCTTGTCCGCGACCAGCTCGCCGAGCGCGAGGGCGTCTGGTTCGCGGTCCTCGAAAAGCCCGGCCGCCCGACCGCGTCGGTGCTCGCCGAAGCCGTCCCGGCGATCGTCCGCGCCTTCCCCTGGCCCAAGTCGATGCGCTGGGGCTCGGGCGACAGCCGCTGGATCCGCCCGCTCCAGGGCATTATCGCCCTGCTCGGCGAGGACATCGTCGACTTCGAAGCCGCCGGCGTCGCCTCCGGAGCCGCCACGGTCGGCCACCGTTTCCACCATCCCGGAATCATCACCATCGGCGGCGCCGTCGACTATGCCGAAAAGCTGCGCGCCTGCCACGTCGTCATCGACCCCGAGGAGCGCGTGGCGCTCATCCGCGAGCGCGCCCACGCGCTGGCCGCCGCGGCCGGCCTGGCGCTGGTCGAGGACGAGGGCCTGCTCCAAGAGAATGCCGGCCTCACCGAATGGCCGGTGCCGCTGCTCGGCAGCTTCGACCCCGCCTTCCTCGACGTCCCGCGCGAGGTGATCCAGCTCACCATGCGCGCCAACCAGAAATATTTCGCGCTGACGGACGGGGAGGGGACGCTCGCCCCCAGCTTCATCTGCGTCGCCAACATCGAGGCCGCGGACGGCGGACAGGCGATCGTGGGGGGCAACCAGCGGGTCCTCTCCGCCCGCCTCAGCGATGCCCGGTTCTTCTGGGAGAACGACCTCAAGGTCCCGCTGGAGGAGCAGGCCGGCAAGCTGTCGCAGATCGTCTTCCACGAAAAGCTCGGCACCGTCGCCGACAAGGTCGATCGCGTCGCCAAGCTGGCGCGCTGGCTGGTCGAGGAGGGGATCGTCGGCAAAACCCTCTCTCCGGAGAGGGAGCAACTCGCTCAAATGGCCGAGACCGCCGCGCGCCTGTGCAAGGCCGATCTCGTCACCGGCATGGTCGGCGAGTTCCCCGAGCTCCAGGGCGTCATCGGCGGCCACCTCGCCCGCGCCCAGGGCCACCCGCCCGAAGTCGCCGACGCCATCCGCGACCATTACAAGCCGGTCGGGCAGGGCGACGCCGTCCCCACCGCACCGGTGACGGTGGCGGTGAGCCTGGCGGACAAGCTGGACACGGTCGGCCGCTTCTTCTCGATCGAAGAGTATCCGACAGGATCGAAGGATCCCTTTGCGCTCAGGCGCGCCGCGCTCGGCATCATCGCCCTCATCGTCAACAACGGCCTGCGTTTGTCCTATGCAGACGCCGCCTTCTTCGGTGCCGGCCGCGGCGCGGACGTCGATCAGGATGAAGGCGCCCATCACCGGGCATACGCGACTCTTGAGAGCTTCTTCGCCGATCGCCTCAAGGTCCAGCAGCGCGAGGCCGGGGTCCGGCACGATTTGATCGACGCCGTGTTCGCGCTCGGCGGGGAGGACGATCTCGTCCGACTGCTCGCCCGGGTGAAGGCGCTTCAGGCTTTCGTCGAGACGCCCGAGGGCGCCGATCTCCTCGCCGGCTACAAGCGCGCCGCCAACATCCTCAAGCGCGAGAATTGGGGTCAACAGGAATCGAACGAAGCTGCGGAGAGCGTGGGCCCGAACAAAACCCTTCCCTACACGCCCCTTCCTGAGGAAGCCGCCCTGATCGCCGCCCTCGACGCCGCCGAGCCCCGCGCCCGGGCGGCGGTCGAGGCGGAGGATTTCGAAGGCGCGATGGCCGCGCTCGCCTCGCTGCGCGCGCCGGTGGACAGCTTCTTCGACAAGGTGACCGTCAATGATCCTGATCCGGCCAGGCGCGAGGCCCGCCTCAACCTGCTCATGCGGATTCGGGACGCGGTGCACCGCGTCGCCGATTTCTCCAGGATCGAGGGATGAGGCGCGGCCTGGCGGGCGTGCCTAGGGTGCTGGATTCTTTCCCTGGGGGCACGAAACTTATGAACCTTCCAAGCAGGCGGAACCCCTCATGAACTTTCAGAACGGAACGACCGTCGATGCCGCTCGCTTCGTCTATCGCTTCGGCGGCGGCGTGTCGGATGGCGAGGGAGGCAACAAGGAGCTGCTCGGCGGCAAGGGCGCGAACCTTGCCGAAATGGCCTCGATCGGCCTTCCGGTGCCGCCCGGCTTCACCATCTCCACCGCGATGTGCGCCCGTTATTATAGCGAGGGCGAGCGCTTTCCCGACAGCCTGCGCGGCGAAGTCGCCGCGGGCATCGCCCATATCGAGCAGGTCACCGGCAAGCGCTTCGGCGACGCCGCCGATCCGTTGCTCGTCTCGGTCCGCTCCGGCGCCCGCGTCTCGATGCCGGGAATGATGGACACGGTCCTCAACCTCGGCCTCAACGACGAGACCGTCCAGGGCCTGGCCGCGATCTCGGGCGACCCCCGCTTCGCCTGGGACAGCTATCGCCGCTTCATCCAGATGTATTCCGACGTCGTTCTGGGCCTCGATCACGGCGCGTTCGAGGAAGCGCTGGAGATCGCCAAGGAGGATCGCGGAGTCCACCTCGACACCGACCTCGCGGCCGAGGACTGGCGCCGCCTCACCGGCCGCTACAAGGAGCTGGTCGAGGAGCATTGGGGCAAGCCGTTCCCGCAGGACGTGCACGAGCAGCTCTGGGGCGCGGTCGGCGCGGTGTTCGGATCGTGGCAGTCGGAGCGCGCCAAGGTCTACCGGCGGCTGAACTCGATCCCGCACGACTGGGGCACGGCCGTCAACGTCCAGGCGATGGTGTTCGGCAACATGGGCGACAGCTCGGCCACCGGCGTCGCCTTCACCCGCGACCCCTCGACGGGGGAGCGTTCATTCTACGGCGAGTATCTGATCAACGCCCAGGGCGAGGACGTCGTCGCCGGGATCCGCACTCCCCAATACCTGACCCGCGCCGCCCGCGAACGGGCAGGGGCCCGGATGGCTTCGATGGAGGAGGCGCTGCCGGAGGTCTACGGCGAGCTCGCGCGCGTCTTCGATTTGCTCGAGCAGCACTACCGCGACATGCAGGACATCGAGTTCACGGTAGAGCGCGGCAAGCTCTTCATGCTCCAGACGCGCTCGGGCAAGCGCACCGCCAAGGCGGCGCTCAGGATCGCGGTCGACATGGCCGAGGAGGGCTTGATCACTCAGGAGGAAGCGGTGCTGCGCGTCGACCCCTCCGCGCTCGACCAGCTCCTCCACCCGACGCTCGATCCCGAGGCGCCGCGCGCGGTGATCGCCAAGGGCCTGCCCGCCTCGCCGGGAGCGGCGTCGGGCGCCGCCGTCTTCGACGCCGACACGGCCGAGAACCGCGCCGGCCTCGGCGAGAAGGTGATCCTGGTCCGGATCGAAACCTCGCCGGAGGACATTCACGGCATGCACGCCGCCCAGGGCATCCTCACCTGCCGCGGCGGAATGACCAGCCACGCCGCCGTCGTCGCCCGCGGCATGGGGCGGCCCTGCGTCAGCGGCGCCGGCTCGATCTCGATCGATTACAAGGCGAAGTCGATGAAGGTCGGCGCCGCCCAGGTGCGCGAGGGCGACACCATCACGATCGACGGTTCGACCGGTGAAGTGATGCTCGGCGCCGTCCCCACCGTCCAGCCCGAGCTGGTCGGCGATTTCGGCACGTTGATGGGCTGGGCCGACAAGGTCCGCCGGCTCAAGGTCCGGACCAACGCCGAGACCCCCCACGACTGCCGCACCGCGCGCGAGTTCGGCGCCGAGGGCATCGGCCTGTGCCGGACCGAGCATATGTTCTTCGACGCCGAGCGGATCAGCAACGTGCGGCAGATGATCCTCGCGGAGAACGAGGCCGGCCGCCGCGCCGCGCTCGCCCGTTTGCTGCCCGAGCAGCGCAGCGACTTCACCGAGATCTTCCGGATCATGGCCGGCCTTCCGGTGACGATCCGACTGCTCGATCCGCCGCTCCATGAATTCCTGCCGCACGGCGAGGAGGAGTTCGCCCAGATCGCCGAGGCCGCGGGCTCCACCGCCGACGTCGTCAGGCGCCGGGTCTCGGAGCTGCAGGAACTCAACCCGATGCTCGGCCACCGCGGCTGCCGGCTCGGGATCACCTATCCCGAGATCTACGAGATGCAGGCCCGCGCCATCTTCGAGGCGGCGGTGGCGGTCGCCCGCGAGGGCGGCGAAGCGCCGCTGCCCGAAGTGATGGTGCCGCTGGTCGGCACCAGGGCCGAGCTGCAGATCATCCGCCAGCTGATCGACCGCACCGCCAGCACCGTGTTCGAGGAGCTCGGCCAGGCCGTTCCCTATCTCGTCGGGACGATGATCGAGCTGCCGCGCGCCGCGCTGATGGCCGGAAGCATCGCCGAGGAGGCCGAGTTCTTCAGCTTCGGCACCAACGATCTTACGCAGACCACGCTCGGCGTCTCGCGCGACGATGCCGGCCGATTCCTCACCCATTATGTCGAAAAGGGCATCTACGGCCGCGACCCGTTCGTCAGCATCGACGTCGAGGGCGTGGGCGAGCTGATCCGGATGGCGGCGGAGCGGGGCAGGGCGGTCAAGTCCGGCCTCAAGCTCGGCATCTGCGGCGAGCATGGCGGCGACCCGACGTCGATCGCCTTTTGCGAGAGCATCGGCCTCGATTACGTCAGCGCCTCGCCCTACCGGGTGCCGATCGCCCGGCTGGCCGCCGCTCAGGCTGCGCTCAAACGGACGTCCTGAGCTTTGCGGCAGGCGGCTTCTGGGGCCGTCAGATGCCGCGCCGCCAGCGCCCGAACAAGCCGCGCCTGGGCGGCAGGCCGGCCGTTTCCGCCCGCGCCTGCGCCACGTCCGCGTGGGCCTCGCGCCGCTGCTCGCGCTCGAGCTCGTCGCGGCGGCGCACCTCCTCGCGGTAGCGCCGCTTCCACTTGCCGCCGGCGAGGAAGTACATGCCCAGGAACAGGCCGAGCAGGAAAGCAAGCACCAGAAGGACCCACTGGTCCGTGGCAAGGGGTGTCACAGCCGTTCACTCCGCGAACTACGTTACGGAATGACAATGAACGAGGGGCGCGGGTGTTCCGCGCCCCTGCGCGTCAGTTCATCAGGTTGTCGGAGATCGAGCAGGCCGCCGGGCCGAGGATGACGACGAACAGCACCGGCAGGATGAACAGGATCAGCGGCACCGTCATGATCGCCGGCAGCCGCGCCGCCTTCTCCTCGGCGCGCATCATGCGCTCGTTGCGGAACTCGGCCGAAAGGACGCGAAGCGCGCTCGCCAGCGGCGTGCCGTACTTCTCGGTCTGGATCATGGTCGTGACGACGCCGCGGATCGATTCGAGGTCGATCCGGTTGGCCAAATTCTCGAACGCCGAGCGCCGGTCGGTGAGGAAGCCCAGCTCGATCGAGGTCAGCGCGAACTCGTCGCCGAGCTCCGGATAGGCCTTGCCGAGCTCGCGCGCGACCCGGTTGAACGCCGCGTCGACGGTGAGGCCCGCCTCGGCGCAGATGACGAGCAGGTCGAGCGCGTCGGGAAGGCCCTTGCGGATCGCCGCCGTGCGCTTGTCGATCTTGTTCTTGAGGTACATGTCCGGCGCCTTGTACGCGCCGATCAGAGTGCCCGCGACGAACCCGTATTTCTTGAGCGACGACCAGTCCGGGAACCAGTCGAGCAGGTAGACGGCGACGATCGCGCTCGTTCCGAACACCACCGGCAGGACCAGCCGGGCGAAGATCACGACGAAGGCGAGGTCCTTGGACCGCACCCCCGCCTGGAGCAGCTTGCGCTGCGCCTTCTCGACCTGCTCGTCCTGAAGCATCTTGAACGAGCTGAGCAGCGTGCGGACCTTGTCCGCCGCTTCGTTGCGGTTGCTGATCTTGCGGCGGCGCTTGGAGGTCGAGGCGACGATGCCCGCCTTGAGCTGCTCGCGCCGCTCGTTCAATGCCTTGACGCGCTTGGCCATCGGGTCGCGCACCGTCGTCGCCGCGTAGATCGCGACGAGCACGGCGAAGGTCGCTACGGCCGCGAGGATCGTCGCGACCATGAGCACGTCGACGCCGAGGAGCATCGGACCGGAGGCGGAAGCAGCGGGTGACATAACTGGAACTTGCCTCCGGTCAGATTTCGAAGCTGATCATTTTGGCCATGATGCCGGCGCCGATCGCCATCCACACCATGCCGCCCAGCCCCATGATGATCAGCCGCTCGTCAGTGAAGAACTGGCCCATATAGTCGGGGTTGATGTAATAGATCAGCCCGAACACGATGAACGGCAGCGCGCCGATGATGTAGGCGGACGCCTTCGATTCAGACGACATCGCCCGGATCTTGAGCTTCATCTGCGCGCGCTTGCGAAGCACCTCGGCAAGGTTGGCGAGAGTCTCGGCCAGGTTGCCGCCGGTCTCGCGCTGGATCGCCAGCGTGATCACGAAGAACTGGAACTCGGGCGTTCCGAGGCGATCGGCCGTCTCCTGCAGCGCCGCTTCCATCGTTCGGCCGATCCTCATCTTGTCGGACACGTTCTGGAATTCGATGGAGACGGGACCCGGCACTTCCGAAGCGACGATGCCCATCGTCTCCGAGATCGGCAGGCCCGAACGAAGGCCGCGCACCATCAGCTCGATCGCGTCGGGGAAGCGAGCGGTGAACTTGGCGATGCGGCGCTTGATGAGCCTGCTCACCCAGAAGTGCGGCATCGCGAGGCCGGCGAACAGACCGAAGGACAGCGCCAACATGACCGGCGCGCCTCGGATCCACAGCAGCACCATCACGCCGATACCCAGGCCCCCCGACGCGAGCAGATACTTGCTGAGGGACCAGTCCTTGCCCGTCCGCGAGATGCGCTGGCGCAGGAGGGCAGGGTTCGGGATGATGCTTGAGGCGAAGCCCTCCATGCGGCCGCTGCCCCGGTGGGCCAGGATCCGCTTCAGCTGCGCCTGGGCGGCGACCTCGGTCGATTTGCTGTGCCGCTCGCGCAGCGTCTCGAGGCGCCGGCTGCCCGCCTTGCTGGGCGAGGGGCCGTTGAGGGCATAATAGGCGAGCGCAAGCGAGCCGAGCATTCCCAGAGCGAAGATCATCATTGGAAATGTCATTGCGTACGCCCTCTACTCACCCTTCTCGGACCAAATCGCATCGCGCCGGATCAGGCGGCCCTGCCCTCGCCATCCTTCGGCTTCTTGGCCATCAGCGACTTGAAGTTGCCGAGCTTGCCGAGCAGCGACATGCCGGCGTCGCCGCCGTTCTTGTCGTCGCTGCCGTCGACCGCTGACACCGTCATCGTCACCAGCTGGTTGAGCGGCTGCGAGAGCTTGGAGCCGCCGGCCGCCTTGGCGAGCGGCTGACCGAGCTTGGCCGCCTGCGACGCCGCCTTGAGATCGAGCGGGATGCAGATGTCGACCTTGCGCTCGATCGACTTCTCGAAGTCCTTGCGGCTGATCTCCTGGACGTTCGCCGACACCACCTTGTTGGCGACGACGATCACCCGCGACTGCGGCGCATTGGCCTTGAGCCAGCTCAGGATCCGGATCGCGTCCCGGGTGGCGGCGAGCGTGAACTCCACGACCACCACGCAGACGTGCGCGTCGTGGACGAGGTGCGGATGCTGGACCAGCATCGGCCTGGGAAGATCGAGCACGGTCGATTCGAACGCCGCCCGCATCTCCTCCTGGAGCTGGAAGAAGGCGGAGCCGTCGGTCAGCAGCGGCTGGTTGATCGGCGCCTCGGCCGAAAGCACGCACAGCTTGTCGTTGGCGCGCACCATCGCGCGCTCGATGAACAGGCCGTCGATCCGGCTCGGATTCTCGATCGCGTCGGTGAGGCCGCGGCCGGGCTCGAGGTCGAGCGACAGCGCGCCCGTGCCGAAGTGGACGTCGAGATCGAGCAGCGCCGTCGAGCGGCCGATCTTGTCGCCCATCAGCCAGGCGATCGAAGTGGCGAGCGTCGAGGCGCCGACGCCGCCGCGGACGCCGATCACCGCGGCGACGACGTGCGGACGCTCGACCGACGGCTCGTTGACCCGCGGTCCCGAGATGGTGAGCTGCGCATGGGCGAAGGCGTCACGCACCTGCTCGGCCGTGAACGGCTTCAGCAGATAGTCCTGGATGCCGCTGGCGACGAGATCGCGGTAGAGGCGGACGTCGTTGACCTGGCCGGCCGCGATCACGACCGTGCCCGGCTCGCAGACCTCGGCAAGCGCGTTGATGTCGCTGAGCGGATCGCCCGATTCCGACAGGTCGACGAACAGGATGTTGGGGCTGGCCGAGACCGACAGCGACTGGACCGCGTTGCGCAGCCCGCCCTTGTTGACCTTTTCCGGCGCCCAGCCGTGCTCGACCGCGACCGGCCGAAGCAGCTCAGCCGTCTCGTCGTCGCAGACGAAGGCGGTGAAGGGGTCGCGGAGCGCTGCGCCCCTCATGGCGGTGAAAGGAGCGTTCATTACTTGCCACCCTCTACTTTAGCGCCGCCCGCACCGGACGGAGCCCTGTCGCGATATGCCTTGATCGCCCGTGAGGCGATCGCGCCGCCCGGTTCGCCATCGCTGGACTGGCCGAGCACCAGGTCGTTGGGATCGCCGATCATCTGCGCGATGTTCGAATTGACCGAACATCCGAAATTGGTCGAAGTGCGCGTCGACGCCCCGATCTGCGGATCCTCCCAGATCGGACAGCCCGGTACCGATGCCGTGCTTCGGCTGACGATCACGCGCACCGCGCCCGGCTGGGCCGCGCCCGCGGTGAGCGGAGCGCCGTTGGCCAGGAGGACGCCGCGGTCGGCGGCAGCGCGGGCGATGTCATCGCGGGTGCGCGGATCGGCGTAGCCGCCGCGCTCGTCGATCGAGACGCGGTCGCCGTAGCCGAGCTCGAGCGAGCGGAACCAGTCGTCGAGGCGCGCAAGCTCGCCCGGCCCGACCCCGTCACCGGTCGAGTTCACGTCGAACACGTAATCGGTGCGCTGCACGACCGGCTGGTTGACCGAGTAGAGACTCGGATTGCTGACGTGGGTCAGCGGCCCGTCGTGGTTGTCCATGCCGCAGCCGGAAGCCGCAAACCCCAAAGCGAGGAGGGCGGCGGAAGTCTTGAAGCGTGCCATGGTCATGCGGTCCTTTCGAGCGCTGCCGATCATCAGAAGGAGAAGCCAGGAGTGGCCGAGGCCGTCTTGGGACGGACCGTCGGACGCTGGGCCTGCTGGACCGGTGCCGGAGCAGGCGTCTGGGCGGGGGCGGGCAGCGAAGCGCTGCCGACAGCGCCCACGCCGGGCAGCGTACGCGCGCCGGTAACCCGCGGCTCCGGGCGCTGCTCGCCGGTGATGCCCTTGTCGCGCTGGTCGAGCAGGATGCGCGAAGGTTCGTCGGGCAACCGGAAGCCGTCCGTCGGCAGCGCGATCTGCGAAGCGTTGACCGGCTTCACCAGATAGGGCGTGACGATGATCACCAGCTCGGTCTCGTCCCTGCGGAAGCTCTTCGAGCGGAACAGCGCGCCGAGGATCGGGATGTCGCCCAGGAAGGGCGCCTTCTCCACGGAATTGTTGGCGTTGTTGCGCAGCAGGCCGCCGATCATGAAGCTCTGGCCGGAGCCGAGCTCCACCGAAGTCTCGGTGCGGCGAGTGCTGATGCCGGGGATTTCGATGCCGTTGATCTTGATCGCGCCGGCCGAGGTCAGCTCCGACACTTCCGGACGCACGCGCATCGAGATCCGGCCGCCTTCCATCACCGTCGGGGTGAAGGCCAGACTGATGCCATATTCCTTGAACTCGACCGACGTGCCGTTCAGGCCGGTGCTGGTCGCGATCGGGAATTCGCCGCCCGCCAGGAAGGTGGCGGTCTCGCCCGAAAGCGCGGCCAGGATCGGCTCCGCCAGCGTGGTGACAAGACTGGTATTCTCGTTGAGCTCGATGGTCGAGAGCAGGTCGAGTCCCAGCAGTCGGCCGGCAAGGCCGATCGTGGTCGCCGAGGCCACCTTGTTGAACGTGTTGAGCGTGCCGATGACCTGCGGCGCGCCCGTCGCGGGGTCGATCGCCAGCGGATTGGTCCGGTCGGTGATCGTGCCCGGATTGCCGCGGCCTATCCCGAAGATGAAGCCGCTGCCCTGGTCGCGCGTCAGCAGGTTCACGCCGACGTTCTTCGTGAGCGAGCGATTGACCTCGGCCACCTTGACCTTGAGCAGCACCTGCATCGGCGTCGCCGTCTTGAGGCGGCTGATCACCTTGGAGCCTTCGCCGACGAAAGCCTGGACGAGGCGGTTCGCCTCTTCGATGTCGACCGGCGAGGCGACCGTGCCGGTGAGCAGGACCATGCCGTTGATCGGCGTCGCCGTGATCTGCGCGTCGGGCATGGCGAGATCGAGCATCTGGTCGATCGACCCGATGTTGTTGCCGACCCGCACGTTGGCCGAATAGATCGTCTTGCCGGCCTTGTTGGTGGCGTAGATGGTGGTCTCGCCGGCCGCCTTGCCGAAAATGAAGATCTGGTTGGCCGAGCGCACCTGGACGTCAGCGATCGCGTCGTTGGCGACGAACAGATCGGTCATCGTCCCGTCGAGGCGGACCATCCGTCCGGCGCCGACCGACAAGGCCACGTCGTTGCTCGGGCTCACGAACCCGCTTTGCTGGGCGACGGCCGGGGCCGGGAAGCTCGCGCCGATGCTGGCGACGATCAGCGAAGCCATCGCCGTGCTGAGCGTCGAGCGCTTGATGAAAACGGTCTTGGTCATCTTACTTAGCTCCAACCGGAACGACGGTGACGTTGTTGCCGCGGGCGACGCGGACGATCGGACCGATCGGCTTCACCGGGCCGAGGGGAGCGATCGAGGCGGCTGCACCCGTCGCCGTGCCTTCGGCCGGCCTGGCGGTAGGAACGGTGGCCCGCTGGAAGCGCGAGACCTCCGATCCGATCGTGTAGGTGGCGCCGGTGTCGACCGGCTTGGACGCGATGGCGAGCAGCATGCGGCGCTCGGCATTGGGATCGTCGTTCTCGGGCACCTCGACCTCGCCGGCAGCGATCGCCCGCTCCAGCTCGGCAGTGGTGTCCGCGATCGAGCGCAGCGACATCGACAGCGTGCCGACGGTCTGGGCAACGGCGATCTTCTCGGCGATCTTCGGAGTGACCTCCAGCGTGACCATCGAGAAGGTGCGCACGTCGGCGCCGCCTTCCGGATTGGTGCCGGTGGTACGCTGGTCGGTGGCGAGCACCCGGACGTTGCGAAGGATCGTCTCGGAAACCTTGAGCGGCTCGCCCGCGCCGCCGCCTTCAACCTGCTGCGTCAGCACGATGTCGACCCGGTCGCCGGGAAAGACGAAGCCCGCAACCGCGCTGCTGCCGGAGACGGAGACCGTCACGGCGCGCATGCCCGGCCCGAGCGCGGCGGCCATGAAGCCACGGTCGCCCGGCTTGATCAGCGAGCCCTGGGTCAGCGGCGCGCCGGCGGTGATCTCGTTGCGAACGACGGTGCCGAGCAGCTCGGCCGGGTTGGTGCCCGACTGGCCCTTGATGAAGTAAGCGGGCTGGACGAGGCCTTCCGGCCACATCTGGAACTTCAGCGCCTCGGCGTCGATGATGGTGCCGACCGGCAGCGCGCGCGTCGCCACGAGCACCTCGGGTCCTGCAGCGATCGGCGCCGCCGCAGCTTGCGGCGCAGAGGCGCCGCTGAACATGTTCTTCGCCATCACGGCGGTCACCGCCGCAATGGCCAGCGCGCCGATCAGTAGCACGAGCTTTTTAACATCCATGACGCCAGTCGCCTCCTGTCGGGTCGTGTCGAAACCCGCCCCTACCCATCATCCAAATTGGTTAAGAAACCGTTCGCCAATCAGCCAGAAGCCAGCGAAGGCTATGGCGACGCCGTAGGGAACCTCCGGCGCCTCCTCCCGCTTCGCCAGCCGCTGGCGGACGATCATCGCGAGCGTCAGCGCTCCGCCGGCGATCGACATGATCACCAGCAGCTTGACGACCGCTCCCAGCGGCAGCCACAAGGCCACCGCTGCGACCATCTTGACGTCGCCACCGCCCATCATTCCGAAGTGGAAGGCGACGGCGAACAGCGCGAACACGATTGCCGCGACGCCGATCTGGGTGACGATTTCAGGCCACAGGGTGAGGCCGGTCAGCCACCAGAAGGGAATTGCAAGCAGCGCAATGGCCGCGTTGAGCCAGTTGGGGATGATCCTCGAACGCAGGTCGCTCGTCGCCGCGATGATCAACATCGCGGCAAGCAGTGCGACCAGCAAATCTGCGATAACCCCCGGCATGGCCAGAGCTACTAGACGTGGTTACTTTCCAAACCGTAACCAGCGGGGAATGAAAGTGCAGGCGATCGACCGGCGGGCGCTGCCGCAAGGCGCGGAAATCTCCACCTGGCAGGCGGGAGACGGCTGGACTTTGCGGGTGATGGAGTGGCTGCAAAGTCACAGTCCCGCCCGAGGCAGCCTCGTCTTCGCCAACGGCCGCGGCGATTTCATCGAGAAATATCTGGAGCCGTTCGGCCATTGGCACGCCCGGGGGTGGAACATCCTCGCGTTCGACTGGCGCGGGCAGGGGGGCTCTTGCGGCGCCATCGTCGGCGGCCATCTCGACAGCTTCGATCCGCTCGTCGCGGACGGCGCGGCGCTGCTCGAACATTGGCTGGCCCGCCATCCCGGGCCGCATGTCGCGATCGGGCACTCGATGGGAGGGCACCTGCTGCTCCGCATCATCGCCGAGCACAGGACGAAGCTCGCCGCCGCCGCGCTGGTGGCGCCGATGATCCGGATCAACGCCCGGCCGATCCCGCACAATCTGGGGCGGCTGATCTCGGCGGTGCTCGCGCGGATCGGCCTCAGGCACCGGCGCGCGTGGGAGCAGAATGAGCGGCCGCACCTTCCTGGCACGAGCCGGCGCGCCTACCTCACCACCTGCGCCGAGCGGTACGAGGACGAGATGTGGTGGAAGCGGCAGCAGCCCGGCTACGATCTGGGCCCGCCGAGCTGGGGCTGGCTCGACGCCGCCTATCGTTCGATCGACGGGCTGAGCCTCGATCGCCTCAGGCATGTCGACCTGCCGATCCTCATCCTGGGAACGGACCGGGACCGGCTTGTCAGCCCGACCGCGATTCGCCGCGCGGCTGGCGTCCTGCCTAGGGCCGAGCTGCATATGTATCCGTCGGCCGGCCACGAGCTGCTCCGGGAAAGCGATTCCGTGCGGCTCGACGCGCTCGGGCGCATCGACGCGTTCTTCGACAAGCACGCGCACGCATGATCCGCACCGCCGATGTGGCGATCGTCGGGGCCGGCATCGCGGGGGCGAGCCTCGCCGCCGAGCTTGCGCCGCACGCGTCGGTGCTGCTGATCGAGGGCGAATCGCACCCCGGCTACCATTCGACCGGCCGTTCCGCCGCCTTCTGGTCGGAAACCTACGGCGGGCCGCTGATCCAGCCGCTGACCACGGCGTCGGGAAGCTTCCTGTCGAATCCGCCCGCGGATTTCGCACAGGGCTCGTTCCTCAAGCCGCGCGGCGCTCTCCACATCGCCGACGGCGAGGGCCGCGGCGCGATCGACGAGCTGTGCCGCGGCTTTTCCGGCAGCGGAGTCGAGATGGAGCGGCTCGGCCGAGAGCAGCTCGCGGCGATCGTCCCCGGCCTCGGCGCCGGCTGGGACGAAGGAGTCCTGGAACCGAGTTGTACCGACATCGACGTCGCGCGCCTGCACGCTTCCTATCTGAAGGCGGCGCGAGCGAAGGGGGCGGCGCTCATCAACGATTCGCGGCTCGAGGCGGCTGAGCGACGGGAGGGGCGCTGGCGCCTAGAGACGCGGTCGGGGCCCGTGCGATGCGACATCCTCGTCGATGCCGCCGGCGCCTGGGCGGACGAGGTGGCCGCTTTGGCCGGTTTCGCCCCGCTCGGGATCCGGCCGTATCGCCGAACGATCGCGCAGCTTCGCACGGATCCTCCCGCGCCGGCCGAATTGCCGCTCGTGATCGACGCGCTCGGCCGCTTCTACTTCAAGTCCGAAGCGGGCGGTCGGCTCTGGCTCAGCCCGCACGACGAGACGCCGTGTCCGCCTTGCGATTCGGCGGCCGAGGAGCTTGACGTCGCGCTCGCCATCGACCGGCTGAGCCGAGTCGTCGACTGGCGCGTCGAGCGGGTCGAGCACAGCTGGGCGGGGCTTCGCAGCTTCGCTCCGGACCGGCTGCCGGTCTATGGGTTCGCGCCCGGGCGCCGCGACTTCTTCTGGTGCGCGGGGCAGGGCGGCTTCGGGATCCAGACCGCGCCCGCCGCCGCCAGGCTCGCCGCCGCCCTGCTGCTCGGCCGCGCCGCGGACCCGCTCGTCGCGACGATCGACCCGACGCCCTATCTGGCGGAGCGTTTCACGAACTGAAGCGCGGCGTCGCAGGCGAGCTTGTCCGCCCGCTCGTTCTCGGGATGGCCGGCATGCCCCTTGACCCAGCGCCATTCGATCCGGTGCGGCTCGGCGGCGGCGAGCAGCTCCTGCCAAAGCTCGGCATTCTTGACCGGCTTCCTGTCCGCCGTCCTCCAGCCGTTCTTCCGCCAGCCGTGGATCCACTTGCTGATCCCGTCGCGCACATAGATGCTGTCGGTGAACACGGTCACCTCGCAAGGCCGCTTCAGCGCCTCCAGCGATCGGATGGCGGCGAGCAGCTCCATTCGGTTGTTGGTGGTGTGAGCCTCGCCGCCCGACAGCTCCTTCTCCCGCTCGCCGGAGCGGATGACGGCGCCCCAGCCGCCGGGGCCCGGATTGCCCTTGCACGCGCCGTCCGTGAAGATCTCGACTTTGGCCATCGATCGAAGAGCGGCCGCTCAGGCCGCTTCAAGCCCGCGCGGAAGCTTGAAGACCATCCGCTCCTCGACGCCCTCGATATGCTCCTCGACCACGTCGAAATGGCCGGCGAGGAAATCGACGACCTCGCGCACGAGCACTTCGGGAGCCGAAGCGCCGGCGGTGATGCCCAGCGTCCCGACCTGCGCCAGCCAGCCGAGGTCGATGTCGGCGGCGCGTCCGATCAGGCGTGCCGGAACGCCCTGGCGCTCCGCCACCTCGACGAGCCGGAGCGAGTTCGAGCTGTTGGGGGCGCCGATCACCAGCAGCGCGTCGCACGCCGCGGAGATGTCCTTCACCGCCTGCTGGCGATTGGAGGTCGCGTAGCAGATGTCCTCGCCGCGCGGGCCCTTGATCGCCGGGAAGCGCCGCTCGAGGATCGAGATGATCTCGGCCGTGTCGTCGACCGACAACGTCGTCTGGGTGAGGTAGGCGAGGTTTTCCGTGTCCGCCGGCATGATCGCCGCGGCGTCCTGCGCGGTCTCGATCAGGGTCATCCGCCCCTCCGGCACCTGGCCGAACGTGCCGACCACCTCGGGATGGCCGGAATGGCCGACGAAAAGGATGTGGCGGCCGCCCTCGACCAGCCGCTCGGCCTGGCGGTGGACCTTGGAGACGAGGGGGCAGGTCGCGTCGAGATAGGAGAGGCCGCGGGCATCGGCCATCGCCGGCACCGACTTGGGCACGCCGTGGGCGGAGAACACCACCGGCACGCCGTCCGGAACCTGGTCGAGCTCGGACACGAACACCGCGCCCTTCGCCCTGAGGCTGTCGACCACGAACTTGTTGTGGACGATCTCGTGGCGCACGTAGACGGGCGCTCCGAACCGCTCGAGCGCGAGCTCGACGATGTGGATGGCGCGGTCGACGCCGGCGCAAAAGCCGCGCGGCGCCGCGATCAGCAGGGTGAGGGCACGCTTCGATGTCGCCATGGCGCGGCTCTATCGCGAACGGACCGCCGCGTCCACCGGACGCGGCACCTGGCCGACCTCGTCGCGGGCAAGCCGCCATGGCCCATGCGCGGCAATCCGCACCCGTTCACCATTGCTTGCCGCCATGAAAGCCGCTTCCTATGATGCCGGGCGTCGGCTAGTCAGCCCGCCGGCCCTGTCTCTAGTTATTCGAGGATTCCAGCCCGTGTTCAAAGCCAAAGCGGCGATCCTGTCGATGCTCGCCCTCGCCGCCTGCAGCAAGGAAGGCGAGATCATGAGCGGCGGCATCCTGACGACGCGCACCGCCTGCCCGGCGGTCGCGATCCCGGCCGGCACCGGCGACATCACCTTGTTCAACCCCGCCGGCAGCAAGGATGCGAGCGCGATCGACGTCGTCGCCACCGTCACCAACATCCGGTCGACCTGCAACGACAGCGGCGAATATGTCGCCACCACCGCCACCTTCGACGTCCAGGCGCAGCGGCGCGACCCGCGCGGCGAGCGCGAGGTGGTGCTGCCTTATTTCGCGACCGTCGTGCAGGGCGGCACCAACGTCGTCTCCAAGCGGCTCGGCCGCGTCGCCTTGCGCTTCGCCGACGGCCAGTACCGCGCCAGCACGTCGGGCCAGGCGAGCTCGCAGGTGCTGCGCTCGGCGGCGACCCTGCCCGAAAACATCCGGCGCGAAATCACCCGCGACCGCAAGCCCGGCGATCCCGACGCGGCGATCGACCCGCTCGCCCGGCCGGACGTGCGCGCGGCGGTCCAGCGGGCGACATTCGAGGTGCTGGTCGGCTTCCAACTCACCCCGGAGCAGCTCGCCTACAACGTCACCCGGTAAGGCGTTGACTTAGCTTCCGGCGAAGGCCAGAGCGGCGCGGTCGCCGGGCACGCCCGGGTGACGCGCGGGAGAGCGTGACGGGCAACCGTCACCGCCGAAGGAGCAACCGCCCCGGAATCTCTCAGGCCCCAGGACCGCGCGGCACAAGACACTCTGGAAAGCGCCCGCCCGAGCCTCGGCGGAGGGGGCCACCGAAGGGGTAACCCGCCGTCGCGCAAGCCGAAGGCGGGGAAAGCTCTCAGGTCCAGTGACAGAGGGGGCAACGGGAACGAAAGCCGCGTCGCGGCCGCTTGTCCCGGTGCCGCCTTGGAGACTGGAATGAGCGAATCCGAAAAGACCCTCCCGCTGGACGGCTGGCACCGCCAGCTTGGCGCCCGGATGGTGCCGTTCGCCGGCTACCAGATGCCGATCCAGTATGAAGGCATCATCGCCGAGCATCGCTGGACCCGCGAATCCGCCGGCCTGTTCGATGTCAGCCACATGGGCCAGTTGATCGTGGCGGGCCGGGACTCGGAAAAAGCGCTGGAGAGCGTGCTTCCGGCCGATCTCGGCCTACTCCAGGACGGGCGGCTGCGCTACTCGCTGCTGCTGACCGACGGCGGCGGAATCATCGACGATCTGATGGTCACCCGCCGCGGCGACCATTTCTACCTCGTCGTCAACGGCGCCACCAAGGAAGGCGACATCGCCCACCTGCGCGAGAAGCTGCCCGAGATGGTCGTCATCGATCACATGAAGGAGCAGGCGCTGCTCGCGCTGCAGGGGCCGAAGGCGGTCGAAGCGCTGGCGCGGCTCGCGCCGGGCGTCGAGGCGCTGAGCTTCATGACCGGCGGCGCCTTCCAGATCGGCGGCACCGCCGCCTGGATCAGCCGCTCGGGCTATACCGGCGAGGACGGCTTCGAGATTTCGGTTCCGGCGCGCTCGGCGGAGGGGGTCGCGGCGCTGCTGCTCGACCAGCCCGAAGTGAAGCCGATCGGCCTCGGCGCGCGGGATTCGCTGCGGCTCGAGGCGGGCCTGCCGCTCTACGGCCACGACCTCGATGGCACGACCACGCCGGTCGAGGCCGATCTCGGCTTCGCCGTCTCCAAGCGACGCCGTGCGGACGGGGGCTTCCCCGGCTGGCACCGCATCGTCAAGGAGATCGAGGAGGGGACGATCACCCGCCGCGTCGGGCTTTCGGTCGAGGGCCGCCAGCCGGTCCGCGAGGGCGCGATGGTGGTGGACGGCGAGGGCAACGAGGTCGGCCGAGTCACCAGTGGCGGCTTCTCGCCGATGCTCGAGGCGCCGATCGCGATGGCCTATGTGCCGGCCGCGAGCGCGGCGCCCGGAACCGCCGTCAGTCTCGCCCA
The DNA here is from genome assembly GCA_036402575.1 of Allosphingosinicella sp. GTDB lineage: Bacteria > Pseudomonadota > Alphaproteobacteria > Sphingomonadales > Sphingomonadaceae > Allosphingosinicella. Next base: position 22,132 of record DASWSP010000110.1, read on the forward strand.
GCGCGGCAAGATCTTCCAGGCACGGGTGGTCCCGATGCCGTTCGTCCCCCACCGCTATCACCGCAAGGGAGCCGCCGCATGAGCGTCTACTACACCGAAGAGCATGAATGGATCAGCGTCGACGGCGACATCGCGACGGTCGGGATCACGGATTTCGCGCAGGGCCAGCTCGGCGACATCGTCTTCGTCGAGGTGCCGCAGGCCGGGGCGCAGGTGCAGAAGGGCAAGGAAGCCGCGGTGGTGGAATCGGTCAAGGCCGCCTCCGACGTCTACGCGCCGGTCAGCGGCGAGGTCGTCGAGGGCAACCAGGCGCTGGTCGACGATCCCGCCTTGGTCAACGGCGCGGCCGAGGGCGAGGGGTGGTTCTTCAAGCTTCGGCTGTCGAACCCGTCCGAGCTCGAGGGGCTGATGGACGCGGACGCCTACAAGGCCTTCTGCGACAGCCAGTGAGCCGCGAATGCTGAACCCTTCCAGCCGCTGGTCGCCGACCGATTACGCGACCAATGCCGCCTTCGTGCCGGCATTGGGGTCGGCCGCGCTGGCGCTGCTGGACCCGCAGCCGGGCGAGGCCATCCTCGACCTCGGCTGCGGGGACGGCGTGCTCACCGGGCAGATCGCCGCGGCCGGCGCGAAGGTGATCGGGATCGACGCCTCCGGGGAAATGGTCGCCGCGGCCAGAGCGCGCGGCATCGAGGCCTATGTCGCCGACGCTCAGGCGCTCGACTTCGACGCGCAGTTCGACGCGGTCTTCTCCAATGCGGCTCTGCACTGGATGCTGGATCCCGACGCGGTCGCGTCCGGCGTGGCGCGGGCGCTGGTGCCGGGCGGCCGCTTCGCCGGAGAGATGGGCGGGGAGGGCAACATCGCCACCTTGCGCGCCGGGATCCGGGCGGAACTGACCGGGCAGGGCTATCCCATCCCCGCCGATGACCCGCAATGGTATCCCGGCGCGGAGGAATTCACCCGCGTCTACGCGCGCGCCGGCTTCACCGCCATCGAGGCCCGGATCATCCCGCGCGAGACCGACCTCCCCAACGGCGTGGCGGCCTGGGTGAAGACGTTCCGCACCGGCTGGCTCGACGCCGCGCGCGTGCCCGAGGACGAGCAGGCGCAGCTCGCCGCCGCCGTCGAGCGCCGCCTCGCCCCGAAGCTTCAGCGCCCCGACGGCAGCTGGTTCGCCGACTACATCCGCCTCCGCTTCACGATGAGAAAGCCACACTGATGCGCTACCTTCCACTGGCAGATGCCGACCGGCAGGCCATGCTCGGCGCCGTCGGCGCTTCCTCCATCGACGATCTGTTCGTGGACGTACCCGAGGCCGCGCGCCTCACCGGTCAGATCCAGGGCCTGCCCGATCATGCCAGCGAGCTCTCCGTCGAGCGCCAGCTGTCGGCGCTTGCCCGCAAGAACCTGGTGGCGGGCGACGTGCCCTTCTTCCTCGGCTGCGGCGCCTACAAGCACCATATCCCGGCGAGCGTCGACCATCTCATCCAGCGCGGCGAGTTCCTGACCAGCTACACGCCCTACCAGCCCGAGATCGCGCAGGGCACGCTGCAGGCCTTGTTCGAGTTCCAGACGCAGGTCGCGCGGCTCTACGGCTGCGACGTCGCCAACGCCTCGATGTACGACGGCTCGACCGCCTGCTGGGAAGCGATCGGCATGGCGCGGCGGATCACCCGGCGCGGCAAGGCCGTGCTGTCGGGCGGGCTTCACCCGCATTACGTGTCGGTCGCGCAGACGATGGCGCGGTTCACGGGCGACGTGCTCGATACCGCGCTTCCGGAGCTTGGCGCGAAGACCGATGCCGATCGGCTGCTTGCCGCGATCGACGGCGAGACGAGCTGTGTCGTGGTCCAATATCCCGACATCCTCGGCCGAATCGCCGACCTCACTCCGATCGCCGAGAAGGCGCATGCCAACGGCGCCTTGCTCGTGGCGGTGGTGACCGAGCCGGTCGCGCTCGGGCTGATCCGCTCGCCGGGCGAGATGGGCGCCGACATCGTCGTCGGAGAGGGCCAGTCGATCGGCGTCGGCCTCAATTTCGGCGGGCCCTATGTCGGCCTGTTCGCCTGCAAGGAGAAGTTCGTCCGCCAGATGCCCGGGCGGCTGTGCGGCGAGACGGTCGACGCGGAGGGGCGGCGCGGCTTCGTTCTGACGCTCTCGACCCGCGAGCAGCATATCCGCCGCGAGAAGGCGACTTCGAACATCTGCACCAACAGCGGCCTGTGCGCCCTGGCCTTCACCATCCACATGACCCTGCTCGGCGAGAAGGGGCTGCGGCAGCTTGCCGAGCTCAACCATGCCAGGGCGGTAGCGGCCGCGGAGCGGCTGGCGAAGGTGCCGGGCGTGGAACTGGTGACCGACACCTTCTTCAACGAGTTCACGCTGCGCCTGCCCAGGGAGGCGCGGCCGGTCGTGCGGGCGATGGCGGAACGCGGCGTGCTCGGCGGTGTGTCGCTCGGCCGGCTCTATCCGGGCGCCGCGGGCCTCCAGAACGGGCTGGTCGTCGCGGTGACCGAAGTTGTGACGGACGAGGATGTCGAGGCGCTCGCCGGCGCGCTCGAGGAGAATTTGGCATGAGCATCAACGCAGGCGGATGGAAACCGGAGATGGGCAGCAGCGAGCGGTCGGAGAGCGGCACGTTCACCGGCAACCGAGCGCTGATGCTCGAGGAGCCGCTGATCTTCGAGATGGAGGAGCAGGGCGGCACGGGAGTGGATATCGATCCCCCCGCCCGCTTGCGGGAGGGGCCGGGGGAGGGGCTGTCGTTCGCGGACAAGGCCTCCCCTCAATCCCCTCCCGCCAGCGGGAGGGGAGGCAGACTGGCGGGCCTCGAGCGCAACCGTCCGATCGGGCTGCCGGGCCTGTCGGAGCCGCAGACGGTGCGGCATTATACGCGCCTCAGCCGCCAGAATTACGCGATCGATCTCGGCCTGTTCCCGCTCGGCTCGTGCACGATGAAGCACAATCCCCGGCTCAACGAGAAGGTGGCCCGGATGCCCGGCTTCGCCGACATCCATCCGCTGCAGCCGACCGATACGGTGCAGGGGGCGCTTGAGCTCATCGCCGAGCTCGGCGGCTGGCTGGTGAAGCTCACCGGCATGCACTCGGTGGCGATGAGCCCCAAGGCCGGCGCTCATGGCGAATTGTGCGGCCTGCTCGCGATCCGGGCCGCGCTCGAGGCGCGCGGCGACGCGCGCGAGGTGATCCTGGTGCCGGAAAGCGCCCACGGCACCAACCCCGCCACCGCGGCCTTCGTCGGCTACCGGGTCGAGAACATCCCCGCCACGGATCGCGGCCGGGTCGACCTGGAGGCGCTGAAGGCGCGGCTCGGGCCGGACGTCGCCGCGGTGATGATCACCAACCCCAATACGTGCGGCCTGTTCGAGCCGGACATGATCGCGATCTCGCAAGCGGTGCACGCCGCCGGCGGCCTGGTCTATTGCGACGGCGCCAATTTCAACGCGATCGTCGGCCGGGTCCGGCCGGGCGACCTCGGCATCGACGCGATGCACATCAACCTCCACAAGACCTTCTCGACCCCGCATGGCGGCGGCGGGCCGGGTTCGGGGCCGGTGGTCTTCTCGGAAGCGCTGACGCCGTTCGCGCCCTTGCCCTTCGTCGAGAAGCAGGGCGATCATTATGTGCTGGTGGAGGAGGAGACCGCGGGCGAGCATCATGGCCGAAGCTTCGGCCGGATGACCGCCTTCCATGGTCAGATGGGCATGTTCACGCGCGCGCTCTCCTACATCCTCAGCCACGGCGCTGACGGCCTGCGCCAGGTGAGCGAGGATGCGGTGCTCAACGCCAATTACGTGCTTCGCCGGTTGGAGGACGTGCTCGACGCGCCGTTCGGGGCGAGCGGGCCGTGCATGCACGAGGCGCTGTTCAGCGACAAAGGCTTCGGCGGCGGACTCACCACGCTCGATCTCGCCAAGGGGCTGATCGACGAGGGCTATCATCCGATGACCATGTATTTCCCGCTGGTCGTCCACGGCGCGATGCTGGTCGAGCCGACCGAGACCGAGAGCAAGGCGGCGCTGGATCAGTTCATCGGCGCGCTGCGCAGCGTGGCGGAACGCGCCAAGGCAGGCGATCAGTCGCTCAAGGCAGCGCCCATCCACGCGCCGCGGCGGCGGCTCGATGAGACCCAGGCGGCGCGCAAGCCGGTGCTGGTCTACAAGGAGCCGGCGCAGGCCCAGGCGGCGGAGTGATCCCGCCCGAGCCGTTCGTCCTCCAGCCCGGCGAAGGCCGCCGTTCGGCGCCGCATGTGGCGCGCAACGCGGCGCCGATCGCCGAGCTGCTGCGCGGCGTGCTGCCGCCGGCCGGGCTGGTGCTCGAGGTGGCGAGCGGGACAGGCGAGCATGCGCTGTATTTCGCGCGAGCCTTCCCGACGCTCACGTTCCAGCCGAGCGATCCCGATCCGGCCGCGCTCGCGTCGATCGAGGCGTGGCGGCGGGAGGGGCCCGCCAACCTGCTCCCGCCCGTCCGGCTCGACGCGGCGGCTGCGGACTGGCCGGTGGCGCGCGCCGACGCGATGCTGTGCATCAACATGGTCCATATCAGCCCCTGGTCGGCGACGCTGGGGCTGCTGGCGGGGGCGGAGCGGGTGCTGGCGGCCGGCGCGCCGCTCTACCTCTACGGCGCCTATCGGCAGGAGGGCGTTCCGACCGCGGCGAGCAACGAGGCGTTCGATCGCTCGCTGAAGGCGCGCAACCCGCAATGGGGGCTACGGCGGCTGGAGGATGTGGCGGCTGAGGCGGACCGGCACGGCCTCACGCTGGAGCGCGTCGTGCCGATGCCGGCCGACAACCTGTCGCTGGTGCTGCGCCGCCGCTAGCCGTCATCGCGAGGAGCGCCGCGACGAAGCGCTCCAGGCTGGATTGCTCCGCGACGCTCGCAATGTCAGGCTACGGGTTCAGCTCGTGCCCTCGTTGAAGCGCGGCAGGTTGGCCTGCTCGGGCTTGTCCTTGTCCTGCACGCGGGTGACTCCCGGCTTGCCGTCGACGTCATGCTGCTCCTCGGCGCGGCTGGCGATGTCGCGCTGGAGGTTGCCGCCATGGGCGCCGCCGTGGCTCGGCGCGGGCTCCATATTCTCTATGAGCTCGCTGTCGTCGTGGTCGCGGGCGCTATCGGCGCGTCTGTTGTCCATCTTGCGTCTCCTTCGGATCAACAATGACGCGCGCCCGCGAAGCGTTCCTCGTTCCGGCGCGGGCGCGGCGGCGTCTGCCTCCGGCCGGGCGCTGGCGAGGCGCATGCACAGCATGATCCAGAAGGCGGCGAAGGCCCAGCCGCCGAGCACGTCGCTGGGCCAGTGGACTCCGAGCGCGACGCGGCTCCACCCCGACTGAAGCGCGAGCGCGAGGCCGATTCCAACCGCGACCGCCCGGTTGCGCTGGCTGACCGGAATGAGCAGCGCGATCGCCAGGTAGGTGATCATCGCGTTGGCGGCGTGACCGCTCGGGAAGCTGGTCGAGCTCACCGCTTCCAGGTGCGGCGATACGCCGGGGCGGTCGCGGTCGACGATCACCTTCTGGAACTCGACCAGCAGGCGCCCGCCGAACACCATGATCAGCAGCAGGGCGGCGCGGCGGCGGCGCGTGAAGGCGAGCAGCACCGCGGCGACGATGGCGACGGGGACGAGCACCGTCCAGCCGCCGATCATCGTCAACACTCGGGCGTTTTGGGCGAGCGCCGCGTCGTCGGCGGCGTAGAGGCGGCGGTAGAGCGCCTCGTCCCATTCGACTCCGGCGCCGCCGAGGATCATCAGCGCCAACCAGATTCCGAGGGCGGTCAAGGCGAAGAAAAGGCGCAGGCTCCGCCGAAAGCCCCAGCGCTGCACGACGGTCGTTTCGGACGGTTCCACCAGCATCTCCTCCACGTCGGCCGCGGATAGGCGCCCCTTGTGTCAAAGCTGGGGCAAAAGGGGAAGATAAGCTGCTGGTGAGCCCTGCTGGATTCGAACCAGCGACCTACTGATTAAAAGTCAGTTGCTCTACCGACTGAGCTAAGGGCCCGTGCTGCGCCCACCTAGGTGGGGGCGGACCCACGGTCAACCGGATTGGCCCGGCCGAGGCGGGCGCGCAGCTGGCGAACGGTGGCGCCGGTCAGCGGGTCGCGCCAGTCGGGAGCGATCTCGGTCAGCGGATCGAGCACGAAGCGGCGGGCGCGAAACTGCGGGTGCGGGAGGACGAGGCCCGGTCCCTCCCACGCGCCGCCGGACCACAGGATGATGTCGAGGTCGAGCACGCGCGGGCCCCAGGCGCGGCCGGGGCGCCGGCCGAAGCGGCGCTCGAGCCCCTTGAGTTCGGCGAGCAAGGCGGGCGGATCGAGCGGCGTGGCGAGGATCGCGGCGGCGTTGGCGAAGCTGCGCCCCGCCGGGCCGAGCGCGGGGGTGAGGCGGACCGCGGACAGGCGCTCGACGCCGAGCGCCTCCGCAGCCGCCCGCACCGTGGCGGCCGGAGAGCCGGTCCGTCCGCGCCGGTTCGAGCCCAGGGCTATCGCATAGCTTGTCTTGGTCATCGCGCGGGCCCTAGACGTTCGCCATGTTCGTGTCTCCCGTCCCGGCCGCGGAACCGCCGCGCGATTGCCCGCTCTGCCCCCGCCTTGCCGCCTTTCGCGAGGCGCTGCGCATTGAGCATCCCGACTGGTGGAACGCGCCGGTGCCCGCGTTCGGCGATCCCGAGGCGTGGCTCGGAATCGTCGGGCTGGCGCCCGGGATGCACGGCGCCAACCGGACGGGGCGGCCGTTCACCGGCGATTTCGCCGGGCTGCTGCTCTACGAGACTTTGCTCAAGTTCGGCCTCGCCGAGGGCGTCTATCGGGAGCGGATCGACGACGGGCTCCGCCTCACCGGCGCTGCGATCGTCAATTCGGTGCGGTGCCTGCCGCCGCAGAACAAGCCTTTGCCGGAGGAGATCGCGACCTGCCGCAGCTTCTACACGCTCTCGCTGGCGGCGCTGCCCGGGGTGCGGGTGATGGTGGCGCTCGGCCAGATCGCGCATGGCTCGGCGGTGCGGACGGCGGGAGGAAAGCTATCGGCCTACAAGTTCGGCCACCTTGCCGAGCACCGTCTACCCGACGGCCGGATCCTGATCGATAGCTACCATTGCTCGCGCTACAACCAGAATACCGGCCGCCTGACCGCTGAGATGTTCGAAGCGGTCTTCGCCCGGGCGCTGGAGCTGAAGCCCTGACTCGCCTCAGCTGCCTTCGGCCCGCGCCTTGACGATCGCGAGCACGTTGGACTGGATGTCGCCGAGGAAGCGCTCCCCCCACCAGGCTGCATAGGCGTTGAGCGGCGTGCGCAGGCGGTAGGACGTGTCGAGCCGAACGCGGGTCCGTTCCCCAGGCGCCGCGGCCAGGCTGTAGCTTCCTCTGGCGATCTGCAGATGCGCGCCGTCCGGTGCGATGTGCCGGTCCGTGTGGAGCCTGACCGATTGATCGGGGAAGGCGAACGTCCAGGACAGGGACTGGCCGGGGACCGCCGCGACGACCCGCTCCTCGAAGCGGATATCCTCGCCCCAGCGCGCGCGCCGGACGGCGCCGTCGAGCCGCGCCTCGGTCGGCCGCGCGATGCCGAGAAGATCCTGCGTGACATTCCACCGGCCTTCGTCGGGACGTATCTCAGGGATCGAGACCAGCAGCGGCCAGACCGCTTCCGGCGGCGCGTCGATCAGAACTTCCCGGCTCACTGTCTCCCAGCGCTCCGGGACCGGTAGCGAGGCTTCGACCTGTGCTGCGAGGAGCGGGACGAGCAACGCGCTGCTGGCGAAGAGCTTGCCGCGCTGGCGGAGCCGCTTCTTCATCGCATAGGCCAGCAACGATCCCGCGACGCCGCCCACGATCCACAAGGGCGCCAGCATCAGGATGCAGATGATGCCCTCGCCCAGCAAGATCACCGAGGCGATGATGATGACGGCGAGCATCGCGAAAGGGGTGAGGAGGTGGTGGGCGAGAGAGGCTTCGCCGGAATCACTGAGGAAGGCGGCGATCGCGCATGCCACCGCCGGGACCAGCAGAAGAAAGGTCAGGGTGACGGTTCCGGACTCGCCGGAAACGGCCGCGGCCGTGAAGAGATAATAAGCGCTCGCGGCGGTTCCGATGCCAGCGAGCCAGCCCAGCAGCAGCTTCGGCCAGCGCCGCCCTTCGGTCACAGGTCCTCGCTGAGGCGCCGGTAGAGGTCCGGCCGGCGGTCGCGGAAGAAGCCGAAGGCGGCGCGGTGCTTCCTGGCCAGGGCGAGGTCCAGCTCGGCGGTTAGCACCCCGGTCTCGGTCGCGCCGAACTCGGCGAGGATGTCGCCGCGCTCGTCGCAGATGAAGCTGTGGCCGTAGAAGCGCTGGTCGCCCTCCGTACCGATGCGGTTGGCGGCGACGACGGGAACCACGTTCGAGACGGCATGGCCGATCATCGCCCGGCGCCACAGGCGGCTGGTGTCGAGGTCGGGATCGTGCGGCTCGGTTCCGATCGCGGTCGGGCAGAGCAGGATCTCGGCGCCCTGCAGCGTCAGCGCGCGCGCCGTTTCCGGATACCATTGATCCCAGCAGACTGCGGGGCCGACGGTCCCGAACCCCGTCTTGAACACCTTGAATCCGGTGTTGCCGGGCCGGAAATAGAATTTCTCCGAATAACCGGGGCCGTCGGGGATGTGGCTCTTGCGGTAGACACCGAGCACCTCGCCGCGATCGTCGATCATGGCGAGGCTGTTGTAGTGATGATGGCCCTCGGCCTCGAAGAAGCTGGTCGGGATGAAGACCTCAAGCTCGCGCGCCAGCTCCCGCATCGCCAGCACCGCGGGATGCGCGTCCGCCGGCAGCGCCCGGGCGAAATGGCTCTCGTCCTGGGTGCGGCAGAAATACTGGCCTTCGAACAGCTCCGGCGGCAGGATCACCTTCGCGCCCCGGCCGGCCGCCTCGCGCACGAGCACGGAGACGGCGGCGATATTCTCCTGGATATCGTCGCTGAAGGCGAGCTGGAGGGCGGCGACGGTGACTTTGCTCATCGGGAAATCGGGCTCATTTCGGGACCTGCTGGCTGATGCAATGGAAGCTTC
>DASWSP010000111.1:0-21182 GCA_036402575.1 Allosphingosinicella sp.
GGCGTGACGCATCGCCCTTCGCATGATGCGCCTGAGGACATAGCCCCTGCCCTCGTTGGCCGGCAGAACGCCGTCGGCGACGAGGAAGCCCGAGGCGCGCAGATGGTCGGCGATGACCCGGTGGCTCGCCTGCCGCGCGCCTCCCGTCTCGGTGCGGGTGAATTCGCCGCTGGCCGCGATCAGCGCCTTGAAGGTGTCGGTATCGTAATTGTCGTGGACGCCCTGCAGGACCGCCGCGACCCGCTCCAGGCCCATGCCGGTGTCGATCGACGGCTTGGGCAGGTCGCGGACGATCTGGTTGTCCTGCTGCTCGAACTGCATGAACACCAGGTTCCAGATCTCGACGAAGCGGTCGCCGTCCTCGTCCGGGGAGCCCGGCGGGCCGCCCGCGATATGGTCGCCGTGGTCGTAGAATATCTCCGAGCACGGGCCGCACGGGCCGGTGTCGCCCATCGCCCAGAAATTGTCGGAGGTCGCGATCCGGATGATGCGGCTTTCGGGCAGGCCCGCAATCCTGCGCCACAGGTCGAACGCCTCGTCGTCATTGTGGTAGACGGTGGCGGTGAGCCGCTCCGGATCGAGCCCCCACTCGCGGGTCAGCAGCGTCCAGGCATGGTGGATCGCGCGTTCCTTGAAATAATCGCCGAACGAGAAGTTGCCGAGCATCTCGAAGAAGGTGTGGTGGCGGGCGGTGTAGCCGACATTGTCGAGGTCGTTATGCTTGCCGCCGGCGCGGACGCACTTCTGCGATGAGACGGCGGTCGAGTAAGCCCGCGTCTCGAGGCCGGTGAAGACGTTCTTGAACGGCACCATCCCGGCGTTGACGAACATCAAGGTGGGGTCGTTGTGCGGCACCAGCGGCGCCGAGGGCACCACCGCATGCCCCTCGCCCCCGAAATAGTCGAGGAAGGAGCGGCGGATATCGTTGGTGGACGTCATGCCCGCGATTTAGGCGAGCGCGCCCATGCGGGCAAGCGGCGCTACTCGGCGCTATTCGGCGGCCGGCGGCTCGGCAGGTTGGGGGTCGGCCGGGGCGGGTTGCAGCTCCTCCTCGGCGCTGACCGGGAAGTGCGCGTAGCGCTCGACCGACGCCAATTCGACAGCAGGCTCAGCGGCTTGCGGGGTCTCGGCCGGGGCGGCTTCCGGGGAGACCTCAGCCCAGCCGGTGTGCGGCTTGCCGAGCGACGCCTCGTGCACCGGATAATATTCCTCGGGATAGGTGCGGCAGCCGACGCAGCCGGTGCCGAGCGATCGGCCCGACTCGGCGGCTTGAAGCTCGGATACCTGGACCGCCGCCCAGTCGCGCGGGCGGTTGGCCGTCAGATCGGCGTAGAAGCGGCTGCGCGGCTCCTCGGCGCTGAGATAGGCCGGGTTGATTTCCGAAATGGCGGCGTTGCCGAGGTGCACTCCGACGCCGGCGCCGATCAGCGACAGCAGGGCCGCGGTCGGCAGGATCAACTGGTGCGCCACGGACTTACTCCTTCACAACGCCCCGCCCGGTTTCGGAAATCAACCCGCGGTTCGAGACGGCGTTCCAAAGCGGGCGGGCGGTTAACCCTCTTTGTCGCACCCCCCTTGCACTCAGGACACAATAAGCGGACGGTGAAGGCTCCAGGCGCGACGGCGCTCCTTTGGATCGCGGCGCTTTTCAGGAGCTGGCGGACGGAGGAGAGACGCATGCCGGAAAGATCGGTGGGCACCAGGGCGATCGCGATCGTCGGGCCGGGTGGCGCGGGCAAGACGAGCCTGGCCGAAGCCATGCTCTTTGCGAGCGGCACGCTCGACCGCCAGGGCTCGGTCGATGCCGGCACCAGCGTCGGCGACGCCAGCCCCGAGGCGCGGGCGCGGCGCGGCTCCACCGAGCTCAACCTGATGCGGTTCGAATTCCTGGGCGACAGGTTCGCGCTGATCGACAGCCCCGGATCGGTCGGCTTTGCCGCCGACGGCGCGCTCGCCGTGGCTGCGGCCGACCTGGCCATCGTCGTCATCGATCCTGACCCCGAACGGGCGCTGCTCGCCGAGCCGACGCTGCGGCAGCTCGAGGCGCTTGGCGTTCCCCATGCCATCTTCGTCAACAAGATCGATCAGGCGCGCGGGTCGATCCACGATCTGCTGGAGGCGCTGCAGCCGATGAGCGGCTCGCCGCTGATCGCGCGCCAGATCCCGATCCGCCAGGGCGAGAAGGTCACCGGCTTCGTCGACCTCGCGCTGGAGCGCGCCTTCCACTACCGCCCCGGCAAGCCCTCCGAGCGCACCGAGATTCCTCCCGACCTGGCCGAACGCGAAGCGGCCGAGCGCTTCCACATGCTGGAGCAGCTGGCCGACCATGACGATGCGCTGCTCGAGCAGCTGCTGATGGACGAGACTCCGGACCTGCCGACCGTGCTTGCGGACCTGGCCCGCGAGACCCGCGACAATCTGGGCGTGCCGGTGCTGTTCGGCTCGGCGCTCAACGGCTTCGGCGTAAGGCGGCTGATGAAGGCGCTTCGCCATGAGGCGCCGCCGCCGCACAACGCCGCCGAGCGGCTCGGCGCCAGCGACGGCTGCGCGTTCGTGTTCAAGGTCTCCCACGGCAGCTCGATGGGCCGGCTGGCGCTGGCGCGGGTGTTCGGCGGCACGCTGAGCGAGGGCGCCGAGCTCAAGACCGCGGGCGGCGAGGCGATCCGGGTCGGCACCTTGTTCGGCATGCAGGGCGAGAAGACCGCCAAGTTCGGCAGGGCCGAGGTCGGCGACGTGGTCGCCATCGCCAAGGCCGAGGGCGTGCATGGCGGCGAGTGGCTGTCGGCGTCGGGCAAGGCCGGCGCGGCGCCCGCGATCGAGCTTCCGCCGCGCAACTACGGCCTGGCGATCAACACGCGCGACCGCAAGGACGACGTGCGGCTGTCGGGCGCGCTCCACAAGCTGGTCGAGGAGGATCCGTCGCTCGCCTGGGAGCAGGACGAAGCGCTCCACGAGACCCGGCTCAAGGGCGTCAGCGACGAGCATCTGAACGTCACGGTCGCCAAGCTCAAGCGCCGCTACGGAGTGGCGATCGATTCCCGGCCGCCGTCGATCGGCTACACGGAATCGATCCGCAAGCCGGTGACCCAGAAGGGACGGCACAAGAAGCAGTCGGGCGGCCACGGCCAGTTCGGCGACGTCGTCATAGAAGTGCGCCCGCAGGGCCGCGGCGAGGGCTTCCGGTTCGCCGAGAAGATCACCGGCGGCGCCATCCCCAAGCAGTGGATCCCGGCCGTCGAGCAGGGCGTGCGCGACGCGATGGTGCGCGGCCCGCTCGGCTTCCCGGTGGTCGACGTGGCGGTGACCCTGATCGACGGCAGCTACCACAGCGTCGACAGCTCGGAGCTCGCCTTCCGCACCGCCGGGAGGATCGCGATGAACGAGGCGCTCGCGGCGGCCTCGCCCCACCTGCTCGAGCCGGTGCACAAGCTGACGGTGGTCGGCCCGGGCTATGCGACCTCGCGAATCACCTCGGCGATCGCCAGCCGGCGCGGACAGATGCTCGGCATGGCGCCGCGCGAGGGCTGGTCGCGCTGGGACCGGATCGAGGCGCTGGTGCCGGAGGCGGAGCTGCGCGGGCTCGACGCCGAGCTCAGGTCGCTGAGCCAGGGCCTGGCGAGCTACACCGCCGAGTTCGACCACCTCGCCGAGCTCAACGGCAAGCTCGCCGAGGAAGTGGTGCAGCGCGAGCTCGAGCCCGCCTGAGCCGACGCGGGGCGCGCGCCGCGGATCAGGACGGGTGGGCCTCGGCCGCGCCCGCCTCCCCGGGCGCCGCCGCCGCGGTCCGCGGCACATGCTCCTCGCCGCGCGAGATGACGACGGCCGCGGTGAGATCGCCGGTGACGTTGAGCGTGGTGCGGCACATGTCGAGGAAGCGGTCGACGCCGAGCACGAGGCCGATCCCTTCCGGCGGCACGCCGACCATGCCCAGGATCAGCGCCACCACCGGCAGCGAGCCGGCGGGCACCCCGGCGGTTCCGATCCCCCCCAGGATGCACATCAGCAGCACCACGGTCTGCTGCCCCAGGTTCAGCTCGACCCCGAAGAACTGGGCGAGGAACAGCACGGTGACGCCTTCGAAGATGGCGGTGCCGTTCTGGTTGGCGGTGGCGCCGATCGTCAGCACGAAGCGCGCCACGCGCGGCGGCAGGCGCAACTGCTCCTCGGACACCCGGATCGCGGTCGGCAGCGTGGCGTTCGACGAGGCGGTCGAGAAGGCCATCACCATCGCCTCCTGGACGTCGCGGAAGAAGCGCACCGGCGACATCCGGCCGAGCAGCGCCAGCGCGATCGGGTAGACCACGAACATGTGCAGGCCGAGCGCGAGCAGGACCACGCCGACATAGGCGCCGAGCCGGACCAGCAGCTCCCAGCCGAACACCGCGGCAAGGTTGAACATGAAGCAGGCGATCGCGATCGGCGCGAGCCGGATGACGAAGCCGATCAGCTTCATGGTGACGTGGAATATGCCCTCGATCGCCGCCTGCAGGCTCTGCGCCTGGGGCGTGTTGACCATCAGCAGCCCGATCCCGAACACCAGCGCGAAGAACATCACCGCCAGGATGTCGTTGGCGGCGGCGGCGGCGATGACGTTGTTGGGGATGATGTTGAGGAAGGCGGTGACGCCGGTCGGCGTTTCGGCGCTTTTCGACAGGATCGCGCCGGCGCCCTCGCGCGCGTCGGCGAGCAGCTCCTGGGCGAGCGCGGGATCGACCCCGGCGCCGGGCTGGAACAGGTTCACGACCGCCAGCGCCAGCACCACGGCGATCGACGAGATGCCGATCGTGAAGAGCAGCGTCTTGATGCCGACCCGCTTGAGCGATCGGATGTCGCCCATCTCGGCGATCCCGACGACCAGCGCCGAGAACAGCAGCGGGATGACGAGCATGAACAGCAGGCGCAGGAAGATCTGGCCGATCGGGCCGGTCACATAGGTGGTCACCGCCTCGACCCAGGGCGCGTCGGGCTGGGTGAGGTGGACGGTCAGCCCCAGCGTCAGGCCGACGACGAAGCCGATCAGCATCTTCATCTGCAGCGATACGCCGCGCCGTCCAGCCTCCATCCGACCTTCCCCTCTTCGTACCAGCAGCCGCGCTTATCGGCGGCGTTTTGGCGTCATTGTCAACGTGCCGTCACGCGTAAGCGTAGGGACCGCCCTTGGCCAGCGCCTCGCCATAGGCCGGGCGGGCGTGGATCCGCTCGAGCCAGTCGATCAGGTGCGGGCGGCTTTCATCGAGGCCGGCGCGGGCGCGCGAGGCTTCGAGCGGGAAGCTCATCATGACGTCGGCGGCGCTGAACTCGTCGCCGGCGAACCACGCGCGCCCGGCAAGCTCGGTCTCGAGCCAGTCGAGATGGCCGTCGAGCATCTTCTGTACAGGCGCCCGGGCCGGCTTGCCGAGCAGGCCGAGGCGGCCGACGACGAGCAGCGCCAGCAAGGGCGGCATCATCGAGCCCTCGGCATAATGGAGGAAATGGCGGTAGCGCAGCACCGCGTCGCGGTTGGCGGGCGGGCCGAGCCGCCCTTCCGCCTTCTCGACCAGATATTCGACGATCGCCCCCGTCTCGGCGATCACCCGACCGCCATCCTCGATCACCGGCGACTTGCCCAGCGGGTGGATGCGCTTGAGCTCGGGCGGCGCCAGCATCGTCTTGGGATCGCGGGCGTAGCGGCGGATCGAATAGGGCATGCCGAGCTCCTCGAGCAGCCACAGCACCCGCTGCGAGCGGCTGTTTTCGAGATGATGGACAATGATCGGCATCGCGGCTCCCAGTCAGTCGAACGAGCAGGTCAAGGCGGTCCCCTCGCCGTCGGCATGAACGCCGATCGACAAGGCGCCGTCGATACCGCGCTCCTGGCCTGCCGCCGGCAGATCGTAGCCGTGGGCGTTGAGCCGGGAAAGGACGGTTGCCGGCGCCTCCCTGAAGTAAAGGCTGAAATCCGAAGGCCCGCTTTCGATCCCGTGCAGGCTGCCGATCCCCGTCAAGGTCAGCCCGCGCCAGGCCACGCCCTCCCAATCGTGCAGTCGGCGCTCGATCGCATGACCGGTCCAGGCTGCGAAGGGGGACCGGCCGTTGCCTGCCGCCAGCTCCGCCAGCACCGAGTCCGTGAACGCATTCGTCCTGCAATCGCGGTCGACGTCGGCCGCGGCGAGATCCGGCGCAGCGGACGGCCAGGGAGCCGTCCCGCTCGCCGGCGGCCGCGGCGAACAACCGACCGAGGTCCAGAGAGCCAGAACGGCCAGCATTCGGAACGCCCAGACGGATGGATCCTGGCGGTGCGAGAGCGTCGCCCACCAGGGAGCCGGCGCGGCAGACCGATGATTCATGCCGGGCTTGGATCAGAAAAGCCCGGTGTAGGAAAGCGCTTTTCCCCCTCCGGCCTCCCTTGAAACGAAGGGGCGGCTGCGCCACTTGCCGGGGCTCCCGTGACAAGAGAGATTGATGGCAGATCGCCGAACCGAGCTGGACGCCAAGCCGTGGAGCGGCCCCGGCATGCGCGAGTTCGTTGCGCTGATGGCAGCGCTGATGGCGTCGAACGCGCTGGCGATCGATGCGATGCTGCCGGCGCTCCCGGCGATCGGCGACGCGCTCGGAGTGGCCGAGGCCAACCGACGCCAGCTCGTCATCACCGTCTATCTGCTCGGCTTCGGTGTCGCGCAGCTCGGCTACGGGCCGCTGTCGGACCGGTTCGGGCGCAAGCGGCTGCTGGTCGGCGGCCTCTTTCTCTACGCGGTCTTCGCCGCGGCGGCGGGGGTGGCGGGCAGCTTCGCGCTGCTGCTTGCGGCGCGCGCGATGCAGGGCGTCGCCGCGGCGGGGACGCGGGTGCTGGTGGTGGCGATCGTGCGCGACCGCTACCACGGGTCCGCGATGGCGCGGATCATGTCGCTGACCATGATCGTGTTCATGATCGTGCCGGTGCTGGCGCCGGGCTTCGGCCAGGGCGTGCTGGCGGTCGCGACCTGGCGGCATATCTTCATCGGGCTTGCCGTTTACGGGCTCGTGCTCGGCCTGTGGGCCGCGCTGAGGCTCCCGGAGACGCTGGCCCCTTCCAACCGCCAGCCGCTGTCGGCGGCGCATATCAGCGGGGCGACGGCCGAGACGCTCAGGAATCGGGCCTCGATCGGCAATACGATCGCGGTGACGTTGGCGTTCGGCGCCCTGTTCGCGTTCATCAGCTCGATCCAGCAGATCGTGTTCGACGTGTTCCGGAGGCCGGAGCTTATCGGCCTCGTCTTTGGGCTCATCGCCGGGCCGATGGCGCTCACCTCATACGCCAATTCGCAGCTGGTCGAGCGGATCGGCTCGCGCCGGCTGCTGCTCGCCGCGCTCGTCGCCTTCACCGGCGCGGCAGCGGTGCACCTGGTTGTTGCCACGACGATCGGCGAGACGATCTGGACCTTCTCGGCGCTGCAGGCGCTGACGATGGCCTGCTTCGGCCTGATCGGCGCCAATGCCGGCGCGCTGGCGATGGCGCCGATGGGCCACATCGCCGGCACCGCCTCCTCGCTGCAGGGCGTGATCACGACCGTCGGCGGAGCGCTGATCGGCTATGCGATCGGCCAGCAGTTCGACGGCACCACCCTGCCCTTCCTCGCCGGCTTCACCCTGTGCGGCGCCGCCGCGCTGGCGGTGGCCTGGTGGGCCAACCCGTCCGACCAGGACCCGAAAGGTCAGTGAAGTTCGCGCTCACGAACGTGTTTGCATGATCTTCAGGCCTCGTCGTCGGGGCCGGCTCCGGTCATCAGCGCCTCGGCGACCTCGCTGGTGCGGCCGCGGATCGCGGCCTCGATCCGGGCAGCGACTTCCGGATTCTCCTTGAGGTAGTTCTTGGCGTTCTCGCGGCCCTGCCCGATCCGGATCGAATCGTAGCTGAACCAGGAACCGGACTTCTCGACGATCCCGGCCTTGGCGCCCAGATCGAGGATCTCGCCCATCTTGGAGACGCCCTCGCCGTACATGATGTCGAACTCGACCTGCTTGAACGGCGGCGCGACCTTGTTCTTGACGACCTTCACGCGCGTGGTGTTGCCGACGATGTCGTCGCGGTCCTTGATCTGGCCGGTGCGGCGGATGTCGAGGCGTACCGAGGCATAGAATTTGAGCGCGTTGCCGCCCGTGGTCGTCTCCGGATTGCCGTACATGACGCCGATCTTCATGCGCAGCTGGTTGATGAAGATGGCCAGGCATTTGGACTTGGAGATCGAGCCGGTCAGCTTCCTCAACGACTGGCTCATCAGTCGCGCCTGCAGGCCGACATGGCTGTCGCCCATCTCGCCCTCGATCTCGGCGCGCGGCACCAGGGCGGCAACCGAATCGACGATCAGGATATCGATTGCGTTCGATCGGACGAGCGTGTCGACGATCTCGAGCGCCTGCTCGCCGGTATCGGGCTGCGAGACGATGAGGTTGTCGATGTCGACCCCGAGCTTGCGGGCATAGATCGGATCCAGCGCGTGCTCGGCATCGACGAAGGCGGCGGTGCCGCCGGCCTTCTGGGCCTCGGCGACGGCGTGGAGCGCGAGCGTGGTCTTGCCCGAGCTTTCCGGCCCGTAAATCTCGACGACCCGGCCGCGCGGCAGGCCGCCGACGCCGAGCGCGATGTCGAGCCCGAGCGAGCCCGTCGAGATGGTCTCGATCTCGATCGCCTCGCGGGAGCCGAGCCGCATCGCGCTTCCCTTGCCGAACGCGCGGTCGATCTGCGCCAGCGCGGCGTCGAGGGCTTTCTGCTTGTCCATATTATCGGAATTCCTGTCGGAAACGACTTTGAGTGATGCCGCCATGGCCAAGCCCCTCGTTAGGATGTCCGCGTCGTCCATTCAACGCATGAGTGGCAGTGTACATCCTTTGTTCTCGTGGAACAAGTAAGAAACATCAGCCTTCGATCCTGGCCAGCGCATCGCGCATCGCCGTCTGGAAGGCAGGATGGCGATAGATGTCGTTGTGGCCGGCGCCGGGGATGGTCCGGTCGAGCACGAGGTTGGGAACCTCCTCGGCCAGCGCCTGCGCGTGGTGCGGCGGGATCAGGCTGTCATGCCCGGCGGCGATCAGGGCGACCGGCACCCGGACCGAGCGAAGGTCCCGCGCCGCCGGCATTTCGTGGCGGAACAGGAGCCGGACCGGGAGCCAGGGATAATGGCGCCCGGCGACCGCGGCGAGCGAATCGAAGGGCGTGACCAGGATCAGGCCGGCGAGCGGCCGCTCCCGCGCCAGCCGCGCGGCGACGCCGCTGCCGACGCTGAAGCCGACCGCGACGATCCGGCGGGCGCCGAGCCGGGCGGCGACATGATCGTGGAGGAGCGGCGCGTCGGCGAGCAGCGCGGCGGCGGTGGGGGCGCCGGTGCTCGGGCGGTAGCCGCGATAGTGGAACGCCACCACGTCGGCCTGCGGGTAGAGCTCATGGAGGAAAAGGGCGACCGCGTCGGCGTTCCAGGCATTGCCGCCGAAGCCGATGATCGCGAGCCGCTCGCCGGCGGCGGGGCGGCTCGGCGGGATGTGGGCGCCGTGGAGCGTCTCGCCCCCCGGCGCCTCGACCCGGAGGCGTTCGGCGGCGGGCGGCAGCGGCGGGGCGGCGCCGACCATGCGCGTCGGGAAGAGCAGAGCCGACTGGGTGACGTAGATGAGGAGCGCGACGAGGGCATAAGCGCCCGCGAGAAACAGGAGCAGCTTCACCAGCCACATGGGATCATGCCGCGCGCGGCGACGGGCTCACGCTCGGCCGTTGCAGGCCGCCTGGAGGGCGGGATCGATCGAATCGATCGTGAACGGCTTGGTGAGCACCGGCGCGGAAGCGTGCCGGGGCGGCGGCGGCTCGATGTGGCCGCCGGTGGCCAGGACGAACGGCAGGCCTTCGTCGGAGAGGCGGTCGGCGACCGGCCAGACGGCTTCGCCGTTCTTGAGGTGGACGTCGACGATGGCGACGTCGAAGCCGCCCTCGTCGACCCGGGCGAGCGCGTCCTCGACCGTCTCGACGACTGCGACCACGGTGTGGCCGAGCGATTCCAGGAAGTCTTCGAGCATCATCGCGATGAGCGGCTCATCTTCGATGATCAGGATTGAGCGGCTGTCCGGCACGGCGGTGCGATTAAGGGCAAAGTGTGAAATTCCAAAGAATTTATTTCGGTCTGCGCAACCCGCTGGGAATAAAGCGGAAAATCGGACGCTTGGATCGCGCTTCAACGCCCGGCTGCCGGCGGCGGGCGCGGGCGCGAGGCTCCGTCACCGCGCGGCCAGGGCGTCGCGCGCGGCCTCGGCCAGCTTCTGCACCGAGAAGGGCTTGGCGAGGAAGGCGACCCGCTCCAGGTCGATCGACTTGCGCAGCTGCTCCTCGGCATAGCCCGAGATGAACAGGATCGGCAGGTCCGGACGGGTCTTGCGCGCCTCGCGCACGGTGGTGGGGCCGTCCATGGTCGGCATGACGACATCCGAGATCATCAGGTCGACGCTCTGGCCGCTGCCGAGCAGCTCGAGCGCCGCCTCGCCATTCTCCGCGGTGAGCACGGTGTAGCCGTGGCGGGTGAGCGCGCGTTCGGCGACCGCGCGCACCATCGCCTCGTCCTCGACGAGCAGGATGGTGCCGGTGCCCCACAGCTCGCCGGGCGCCTCCTTGCGGCCCTTGGCCGCAGGCTGGACCGCCTCGGCGCGGTGGACCGGCAGGTAGATGGTGAAGCTGGTCCCCTCCCCCTCCTCCGATTCGGCGAAGATGTAGCCGCCCGATTGCTTGACGATTCCGTAGACCGTCGAGAGGCCGAGGCCGGTGCCCTTGCCGACCTCCTTGGTCGTGAAGAACGGCTCGAACACCTTGGGCAGGACCGCCTTGGGGATGCCGGTGCCGGTGTCGGAGACCTTGAGCGCGGTATAGTCGCCGACCGGGAGGATGTCGCTCGGGATCCGGCGCGAGGCCTCGGGCGAGACCGAATAGGTCTGCACGGTGAGCGTTCCGCCGGCGGCCGGATCCTTGGCGAGGATCGCGTCGCGGGCGTTGACGGCGAGGTTGACGATGACCTGCTCGAGCTGGCCGGGGTCGGCCCGGACGGCGCCGAGGTTGCGGCCGTGCTTGACCTGGAGCTCGACGGTCTCGCCCAGCAGGCGCTTCAGCAGGTTCGAGACTTCGGCGATGACGTCGGGGAGCTGGAGCACCTGCGGGCGCAGGGTCTGCTGGCGCGAGAAGGCGAGCAGCTGGCGGGTGAGGCCGGCGGCGCGGTTCGAGTTGGAGCGGATCTGCTGGATGTCGTCATAGTCGCTGTCGCCCGGCGTGTGGCGCATCAGCATCAGGTCGCAATAGCCGATGATGGCGGTGAGGATGTTGTTGAAATCGTGGGCGACGCCGCCGGCGAGCTGGCCGACCGCCTGCATCTTGGTCGCCTGGGCGACCTGGCGCTTGAGGCGGTCGGCCTCGCTATTGTCCTTCATCGACAGGATCACCGCCGCCTCGCCGAGGCCGCGGGCGCCGGCGATGGTGAGCGCGACCGGCTCCTCCGGGTTGGCGCGAAGCCGCACGCTCATGTCGCTCGACGTGCTTGGACCGCGCGCGAAGCGCCGGACACTGTCGGAAACTGCGGCCTTGTCCTCGTCGACGACGAGGTCGCCGGGATAGACCGGGCGGGCGTCCTTGGGCAGGCCCGCCGCCTTGCGGAACGCCTTGTTCAGGTAGACGAAGCGCCCGTCGACGTTGGCGAGCGCAAGCCCGAGCGGAATGAAGTCCAGCAGCGCCTTGATGTTGGCGCTCTCCTCCTTGCCCAGCCGCGAAACATTCGTGTCGTCGAGCAGCAGGAAGAAGGTGAGCGGGTCGCCGCCGTCGGCGACGGGGATCTGGACGATGCGCAGCGGCGCGGCGGCGCGGCCCTCGCTGGCGAAGTGGAAGCCGCCGTCCTCGGTGGCGCCGATCAGGTCGACAAGGGGCATGCCGCCGATCGCCGAATCGGGGCGGGCGGTGGCTCGGGCGACGAAGGCGCGGTTGGCGGCGATGAGCTTGCCCTCGCCGTCGGCGATCGCCGCCATCAGCCCCGCCTCGCCCATCCGGCGGCCGACCTCGCCGCCGATCAGCCGCTGCGCTTCCTGGACGAGGTCGAGCTCGTCGGCGCGGGTGAATTTCCAGACGAGGTGTGATTCGCCGAAGCCCGCGCGCTCGACGTCGGCGCGGTAGGCGAGGCCGTTGGCGGTCAGCCAGACCGCGGCGCGGCCGTCGCGCCTGGCCGCAGCGGCGGCGGCGCGCAGGGTGTCGTCGTCCGCGGCTACGAGATCGGCGGGCGCGGTCGGCCCGCCGAACCATTCGGCGTAGCGGCTGTTGGCGCAGATCATCGCCCCGCCGGAGTCGGTGATGACCACGCCGGCGGCGGCGCTGTCGATGGCGGCGCGCATCAGGCCGAGGTCGGCCGCGGGGGACGCGGCCGGCCGCGCCGCGGGGCGGAACAGCCGGGAGACGAGCAGGATCAGCGCGACCAAAGCGGCCAGGCCGGCGAGGAAGGCGCTGGCGAACAATTTGTCGCCGAGCCCCCAGAGCAGCAGCGCCGTCGAGGCGACCGCCACCGCGAGCACGCCGAGGACGGCCCAGCCGCCGCCGCCTGTTTCGGGTTCAGGGGCGACGAGGGAAGCTGCGGGGGCGGCGCTGGACATGCCGCCTCATGTCCCGCGCCGCCCCCGCGACGTCAAGCGCGCGGCCGCGCTACCAGATGCGAACGCGCTGGGCCGGGGCGAGATAGAGGCTGTCGCCGGGCTCGACCGGAAAGGCGGCGTACCAGGGATCGAGGTTGCGGACGACCGCGGTGCGCTGCTCCGACGGCGAATGCGGATCGGTGATCAGGCGCTGGAGCAGGTTCGCCTCGCGATAGTTGCGCCGCCACACCTGCGCCCAGCCGAGGTAGAAGCGCTGATCGCCGGTCGTGCCTTCCAGCACCGGCGCCGGGCGGCCGCCGAGCGATGCCCTGTAGGCGTCGTAGGCGATGGTGAGGCCGGCAAGGTCGCCGATATTCTCGCCGAGCGTGAACTTGCCGTTGATGAACTTGCCCGGGAATATCTCGTATTTGTCATACTGGTCGGCGAGCTGGCCGGTGAGCGCGTTGAAGCGCTGGACGTCGCCCGGCGTCCACCAGTCCTTCAGCGAGCCGGTCTCGTCATATTTCGATCCCTGGTCGTCGAAATGGTGGCTGATCTCATGGCCGATGACGGCACCGATGCCGCCATAGTTGATCGCCGGATCGGCATTGGGATCGAAGAAGGGCGGCTGCAGGATGGCGGCCGGGAAGACGATCTCGTTCCAGTTGAAGTTGGCGTAGGCGTTGATCGTCATCGGGTACATGCCCCATTCGCGGCGATCGACCGGACGCCCGAGCTTGTTGAGCTGACGCTGGTGCTCGAATTCGTTGGCCCGCATGACGTTGCCGACGAGGTCGCCCCGCCGCACTTCGAGCGCCGAATAGTCGCGCCATTCGTCCGGATAGCCGATCTTGGGCGTGAAGGCGGCAAGCTTGGCCCGGGCGCGCGCCTTGGTCTCGGGCGCCATCCAGGTCAGGCCCTGGATGCGGCGGTCCATCGCAGCGATGACGTTCTGGACGAGCCGGTCGGCCTCGGCCTTGGCCTCGGGCGGGAAATGGCGCTGGACGTAGATCTTGCCGATCTCCTCGCCCATCGCCGCCGTGACCAGGTTGGCGGCGCGCTTCCAGGCCTCCTGGTTCTGCGGGGTGCCGTTGAGGACGGTGCCGTGGAAGGCGAAATTCGCCTCGACGAACGGCTGTGACAGATAGGGCGCGTAGGAATCGAGCGCCTGGAGCTTGAGATAGTCCCGGACGGTCGCGGGCGAAGCGGCGGCGAGGGCCTTGGCCGTGCCCGCGATCGCGCTCGGCTGGCGGACGATGAAATGGGGCCGGCCGGCGACTCCGAGCGAATCGAGATAGCGCGGCCAGGCGAAGGCGGGGGCGCTCGCCCGAAGCTCGTCCGGGGTGCGCTTGTTGTAGGTCTTGGTGGCGTCGCGGCTTTCGACCGGGGTCCAATGGGCGCGGGCGATGCGGGTCTCGAGCGCGAGCACCGCGGCCGCGCGCCGCTCGGCATTGGGCTCGCCGGCAAGCTTGAGCAGCTGGACGAGATAGTCGCGATAGGCGCGCCGCTTGGCGACCTGGCCCGGATCGGCGCTGATGTAATAATCGCGATTGGGCATGCCGAGGCCACCCTGCGCGAACTGGAAGATCGCGCTGTCGGGATCCTTGTCGTCCGAATCGACGAAGTTGCCGAACGGCGCGGTGACGCCCTTGCGTGAGAGCTCGCCCATGACGGCCGCGAGCTCCGCCTTGGTTCGCGCCGAGTCGATCGACCTCAGCATGGGGACCAAAGGCGCGAAGCCGCGCGAGTCGATCGCGGCGCGATCCATGAAGCTGGTGTAGAAGTCGCCGATCTTGGAGCCGGGAACCCCGGCCTGCTCCTCGAGGATCGCCCGGGTGCGCTCGTTCGACAGCTCCTCGAGCATGGTGAACATGCCGTAATTGGAGCGGTCGGGCGGGATCGGCGTGGTCCGGGCCCAGGTGCCGTTGGCGTAATCGTAGAAATTGTCGCCCGGATCGACGGTACGATCCATGCCCGCCGTATCGAAGCCGTAGCTGCCGATCTGCGGCCGGGCGGCGGGCCGTTCGGCGACATCGGCGGACCGGGGACGGGTCGTCGCGCAGGCCGACAGTGCGGCCGAGGCGGCGAGCAGGATCAGTAGATTGCGCATGTCGGTTTCCATCCGGTTCCAGCTTCGAGCCACCAATAGCGGCGTCGGCCGGGGCTTCAAAGCTCCGGCGTGGGCCTGAGGCTTCGCCGGCGCCACTTGCGCGCCTGCCACCAGCGCCAGACGATGCCCGACAGGACATAGCCGATCGCGGCGGCCGCGAAGGCGATCACGAACAGGCCGCAGACCAGCGACGGCGCGGCGTCCGAGGCGAGCCAGGCGAACCATTCGCCGGGCCCGGCGCGGCGGTCGTAGAGGGCGTAGAAGGCGCTGGTGTCGGCGCGGAAGCCGAAAGCGTTGCCGACGAAGATCGAGGCGACGAGGATCAGCGGCGTCGTCGCCGGGTTCGACAGGAAGGTCATCGTCGCGGCGATCGGGATGTTGGCGCGGAACGGCACCGACAGCAGCGCCGCGCCGATGATCTGGAGGCCCGGGATCATCAGGAAAATGCCGACCAGCAGGCCGATGGCGACACCGCGCGGCACCGATCGCCGGGTGAAGCGCCACAGCTCGCTGCGAAGCACCCGGCCGGCGAACGGGCGCACCCAGCGGTTGGCGGCGAGTTCCTCGCGCTTGGGCGTGTTGCGCGCCAGCCAGCGGCCGATCCTCTCAACCATGCTGGCGCATCAGTCTGCCCTGCTCCCGCTTCCAGTCCTTTTCCTTCTCATGCTCGCGCTTGTCGTGGCTCTTGCGGCCCTTGGCGAGCGCCAGCTCGACCTTGGCGCGGCCGCGGCTGTTGAAATAGATCGAGAGCGGCACCAGAGTCATGCCTTGCCGAGCCACCGCGCCGTGCAGCTTGGCGATCTCGCGCTGGTGGAGGAGCAATTTGCGGGGCCGCTTGGGCTCATGGTTGAAGCGGTTGCCGTGGCTGAACTCGGGGATGTTCGCATTGATCAGCCAGACTTCCTCTTCCTTCACCTCGGCAAAGCTCTCGGCGATCGAGCCCTCGCCGAAGCGCAGCGACTTCACCTCGGTCCCGGTGAGCGCGATCCCGGCCTCATATGTGTCCTCGAGCGCATAGTCATAGCGCGCGCGCCGGTTCTCGGCGACGACCTTCTTCTTGTCGAACGTCGCGGGGCGCGGCCGGACCATCAGGCGAGGCCGGCATGCGCGAGCGCGGCGTCGACGGCCTGGCGGCTCGCCTGGGAGGGCGGGGTCATCGGCAGGCGAAGGGCGGAGGGGAAATCGGGTCGCACGCGGGAAAGGGCATATTTGACCGGACCCGGTGAAGCATCCGTGAACAACGCCGCGTGGAGCGGGTAGAGCCGGTCCTGGAGCCGGAGCGCAGCGCTCCAATCGCCGGAGAGGCAGGCGTCCTGGAATTCGGCGCACAGGCGCGGGGCGACGTTGGCCGTCACCGAGATGCAGCCGCTGCCGCCCGTCGCCATGAAGCCCAGGGCCATGTCGTCGTTGCCCGAAAGCTGAACGAAGCCGTCGCCGCAGGCGAGCCGCTGCGCCGAGACTCGCGCGACATTGCCGGTCGCGTCCTTGACGGCCTTGATCGTCGGCAGCTTGGCGAGCCGCGCCATTGTCTCCACGCTGATGTCGGTCACGGTGCGGGCGGGCACGTTGTAGAGGACGATCGGAAGATCGGTGGCGGCGGCGACGGCTTCGAAATGGGCGTAGATGCCCTCCTGGTTGGGCCGATTGTAATAAGGCGGCACGAGCAGGGCGGCGTCGGCGCCGGCTTCGGCAGCGGCCTTGACCAGCTCGATCGCCGCGGCGGTGTTGTTCGACCCGCAGCCGGCGATCACCGGAACCCTTCCGGCCGCCGCCTCGACGCAGGCGCGGACGACCTGGGCATGTTCGCGGGCGCTGAGCGTGGCCGATTCCCCGGTGGTGCCGCACGGCACCAGCCCATGGCTTCCTTCCGCGATCTGCCAGTCGACGAACGCCCGGAAACCCTCGTCGTAAAACAGGTTGTCGCAAAATGGCGTCACCAGAGCCGGGATCGACCCTCGGAACATGGTTATCTCCTTCTCTTCAGACGCGAATCCCCGCATAGGTCGGGATCGGGGAGCCGGTCGCGCTCCGGTTTTGTTCAGGGCCTGATAAGGAGGGGGTCGGCATGATGTCCAGCATGCATAAAAAAGCGCTGACACTTGCCATGTTCTTCGCGTCGGTAGCCGCCGTGGCGACCACGATCACCCCGACGGTCCGGCTCGCGCCGGTAGCGGTGCAAAGCCTGGGCAGCGTGCCCGCGCCGCAGCCGGTGCCCGTCTACCGCCCGCCCCAGCCCGCTTACCCGATGATCTCGCCGCAGATCAGCCAGGCGGTCGCGCAGTGGAACAGCCTCAGGCAGAGCGACGGCCTCCCCTTTTCCTCCTACGCTTCGTTCCTGACGCGCTATCGCGGCTGGCCCGGCGAGACGGGGCTACGCAAGACCGCCGAGCGGGCGATCGATCCGAACTCGACCCGGCCGGGCGAGGTCACGTCCTATTTCAGGATCCACCCGGCGCTGACCACCACCGGCCAAGCGCGGCACGCCTTCGCCTTGCTCGCCGAGGGCAATGTGGCTGCCGCCCAGGAGGAAGCGCGCAAGGCCTGGCACGGCGGCGTCCTCCAGTCGGACGACGAGGCGCGGCTGCTCGGCAGCTTCGGCTCGGCGCTGACGGTGCAGGACCATGACCGGCGGATGGAGACCCTGCTCGCCAACGGCGACACGCAGAGCGCTCGGCGCACCCTCCCCTACGCCTCCCCCGGCCGACGCGCGGTCTACGACGCCCGGCTCGCGCTCCAGACCCGTGCGCCCGATGCGGCGTCCCGGCTCGCGATGATCGGATCGGCCGCGACCACCGACGCCGGGGTGATCATGGACCGCGCCAACTGGCTGCGCGAGACCGGCCAGAGCGCGCTCGCACGGCAGCTGCTCGCGGCGCCGCGGACGCTGACGGTGCGGCCGGGCGATCCCGAGAAATGGTACGAGACGCTGCTGGTGATGGCCCGCGGCGCCGAGAACGACCGCAACTGGCTGACCGCCTACCAGATCGCCAGCCAGCTCGACGACGCCTACCCTGCGGGCACCCGGGTGATCGACCAGTCGGCGGGCGAGCGCGACGATTATACCAGCCTCGCCTGGCTGGCCGGCACGACCGCCCTCGACAAGCTCAACCGCCCCTCCGACGCGGCGGCGATGTTCCTGAAATATGCCCGCGGCGGCAAATCCTCGCAGGTGCTGACCAAGGGCCTCTATTGGGCGGGCCGCGCGGCGCAGGCTGCAGGCCAGGCCGCCGTCGCCAACATCTATTTCACGGAGGCTTCGGCCTATCCCGAGCTGTTCTACGGCCAGCTCGCGCTCGAGCGGGTCGGCCGGACGGTGCCGGCGCCGGCGGCGATCGTCGGCGTGGCGCCGACGGAGGTCGAGCGCACCGCGTTCAACCGCCGCGACCTCGTCCAGGCGACCCGGCTGCTCGGGCAGCTCGGCAGCTGGCAGGACCAGTCGCTGTTCGTCCGCACCCTTTCCGAGCGCGCCGAGACCGAGAAGGATCGCATGCTCGCGACCGAGCTCGCGCGCCAGATCGGGCGGCCCGACCTTGGCGTGTGGGTGGCTCGCAACGCGCGCAACGACGGCTCGCCCTTCTATGCGCGCGGGACCTATCCCGAAGTGCGGATCCCGCCGGCGCAAAGCCATTACTGGTCGCTCGCCCACGGCATCATACGCCAGGAAAGCTCCTTCGACCGCGCGGCGGTGAGCCCGGTCGGCGCGCGCGGAATGATGCAGCTGATGCCGCCGACGGCGCGCGAGACCACCGGCAAGCTCGGCCTCACCTACGACCTGGGCCGGCTGACCCGCGATCCGGACTACAACATCCAGCTCGGCAGCCATTATTTCGCCCGGCTGATGGACAGCTGGGGCGGCTTCGCGCCGCTGGCGGTGGCGAGCTACAATGCCGGGCCCGGCAACGTGCGCAAGTGGATCAACGAATTCGGCGATCCGCGCATGCCTGGGGTCGACGTGATCGCCTGGATCGAGAAGATCCCCTATTCCGAGACCCGCGGCTACGTGCAGCGCGTGCTCGAGAATGCGGTGGTGTACGACGCGATCAACCCGGGCCGCACCCGGGCTCCGGAGCGGACTCGGCTTTCCTATTATCTCGGCAAGGCCAACCGGCCCGGCTGATCGGCTGCTTCACGCCGACCTTGTTTCAGCGTTCCTTTTCGTGCTTCCCTGCGGGAGGAGAAATGGACCCTGGGTTTGGGGTGACGGGAGCATGGCCGACAAGCCCAACTACATCACCCCGGCCGGCTACCGGCGGCTGCGCGAGGAATATGAGGCCCTGTTCGCGGTCGAGCGGCCCAAGCTGGTCGAGACGATCAGCTGGGCGGCCGGCAACGGCGACCGCTCCGAGAACGGCGACTATATCTACGGGCGCAAGCGGCTGCGCGAGGTCGACCGGCGGATCAGCTTCCTGTCCAAGCGGATGGCGGCGGCAAGCGTGCTCGATCCCGCGCGGCAGCCGGATCGCAGCCGAGTTTTCTTCGGCGCCACCGTCACGCTGGCCGACGAAGAGGACAATGAGCGGATCGTCACTCTGGTCGGGGAGGACGAGGCGGATGCGGGCGCCGGGCTCGTCAGCTGGAACTCGCCGATCGCTCGGGCGATTCGGGGCGCGGCGATCGGCGATCTGCGCCGGGTGATGCTCCCGTCGGGCGAGAAGGAACTGGAGATCGTCGCGATCGGCTACCCGGCGGCGGGCTAGGAGGCGAGGCCGGCGTGCGGCGCCGCCGCGATCGGGTGGGAAGCGGCGCGGCCGTCGCGATAATCGTCATAATAAGCGCAGGAACTGATCCCGAGCGCGACGGCGAACAAGGCGGTGATGGCACGCGCCTGCATCGGCAAGCTCCCAATGGTTGACAGGGGTTGAACGCGGCAGCTCCGGCGAAGTTGCTTCGTTACGGGTAGTTAACTATCTTCTCCGAAAGCCGCTGCGCCGAGGGCCTGGATTTCGGGGCGGGCTTCGGGCGGCTGCATCGGCACCCGCTTCTCGAGCGCCTCGGCGATGGCGGTGAGCGCGGCGATGCGGGCCGCCTTCTTGTTGTTGCCGTCGATCACCCGCCACGGCGCCCAGCGGGTGTCGGTGTGCGCGAACATGTCGCCGATCGCCTTCAGATAATCGGCGCGGCGGGCGCGGTTGCGGAAATCCTCCTCGCCCACCTTCCAGCGCTTCCAGGGGTGGGCGAGCCGCGCCTTGAGGCGCTCGTCCTGAGCCTCGGCGGTGACGTGGAAGAACAGCTTCACGATCGCGGTGCCGTCGTCGACCTGCTGGGCCTCGAACTCGTTGATCTCGTCATAGGCGCGGCGCCATTGGGCCTCGCTGGCTAAGCCCTCGACGCGCTCGACCAGCACCCGGCCGTACCAGCTGCGGTCGAACACGGCGATCTCGGCCGCGCCGGGAAGGCGGATCCAGAAGCGCCAGAGGAAATGGCGGGACTTCTCGTCCTCGCTGGGCGCGGCGATCGGCCAGACGGTGAAGTTGCGCGGGTCCCATTTGGCGGTGAGGCGCTGGATCGCTCCCCCCTTCCCCGCCGCGTCCCAGCCTTCGAGCACCACGATGCTGCGCTTCTTGTAGACGATGTGCGCGACGAGGACCCGGGCGAGCCGCTCCTGCAGCTCCTTCAGCGTCTCGGCGTAGCTGCCCTTGAAGTGGGCGCCGCTTTCATAATCGGAGAGGTGGATCGCCATCGACCCGTCCTAACCGCTCGCCCGGAGGCAAGTCGAGTAGGCGGCCCAGAACGGGACATCGCCCGAGTCAGCCCTTGGGCGGGTCGGCGACGCGGATGTTGAGCTCGCGCAGCTGCCTGGGCGAGACCGGGGAAGGCGCGCCCATCATCAAATCCTCGGCGCGCTGGTTCATCGGGAAGAGGACGACCTCGCGAAGGTTGGGCTCGTCGGCGAGCAGCATGACGATTCGGTCGATTCCGGGCGCCGAGCCGCCGTGGGGCGGAGCGCCATATTTGAAGGCGTTGATCATTCCGGAGAAGTTGGAGTCGACCTCCTGCTTCGAATAGCCGGCGATCTCGAACGCCTTGTACATGATATCCGGCCGGTGGTTGCGGATCGCTCCGGAGGACAGCTCCACGCCGTTGCAGACGATGTCGTACTGGTAGGCGAGGATATCGAGCGGGTCCCTGGTCTCCAGCGCCTCGAGCTCGCCCTGCGGCATCGAGAAGGGATTGTGGCTGAAGTCGACCTTCTTGGCCTCTTCGTCATATTCGTACATCGGAAAATCGACGATCCAGCAGAAGCGGAACGTGTTCTGTTCGATGAGGCCGAGCTCCTCGGCGACGCGGGTGCGGGCCAGGCCGGCGAGCCTGGCCGCCTGCGCCTCCTTGCCGGCGGCGAAGAAGACTCCGTCGTCGGGGCCGAGGCCGAGCTCGGCGACCAGCTTCGCCGTGGCGTCGGGCCCCAGGTTCTTGGCGATTGGGCCGCCGGGTTCGCCGGCCTTGATGTTGATGTAGCCGAGGCCGGCATGGCCTTCGGCCC
>DASWSP010000112.1:0-5328 GCA_036402575.1 Allosphingosinicella sp.
CGCGGTGGCGACGTCCGACACCTCGGCCCGGGTGGGCGAGGGCGAGGTGATCATCGATTCGAGCATCTGGGTGGCGACCACCACCGGCCGGCCGATCCGCCGCGCCGCCTCGACGATCCTTTTCTGGAGCGGCGGCACCGCCTCGGGCGGCATCTCGACGCCGAGGTCGCCGCGCGCGACCATCACCGCGTCGGCAAGCTCGAGGATGCCGTCCAGCCGCTCGATCGCCGCCGGCTTCTCGATCTTGGCGAGCAGGGCGGCGCGGCCGGCGATCAGCCGCCGCGCCTCGGCCACGTCCTCCGGCCGCTGGACGAACGACAGGGCGATCCAGTCGACATGCTGGTCGAGCGCGAAGGTGAGGTCGGCGCGGTCCTTGTCGGTCAGCGCGGCGAGCGGCAGCACGACGTCGGGGACGTTGAGACCCTTGTTGTTCGAGATCGTGCCGCCGACCTCGACCAGGGTCTCGATCCGGTCCTTGTCGACCTTCAGGACGCGCAGCACCAGCTTGCCGTCGTCGACGAGCAGCCGGGTGTCGGGCTGCACGGCCTCGAAGATCTCGCGGTGCGGCAGGTTGACGCGCCTGGCGTCGCCGGGCGCGGAATCGCGGTCGAGGACGAAGGTCTGGCCGTTCTCGAGCGTCGCCTTGCCGTCGGCGAACTTGCCGACGCGAAGCTTGGGCCCCTGCAGGTCCGCGAGGATGGTGGTGGGCCGGTCGAGCTCCTTCTCGAGGCCGCGGATGGTCTCGATGAGCTTCTTGTGATCGGCGTGCGTGCCGTGGCTCATGTTGACGCGGAAGGCGTCGGCGCCGGCCTCGGCGAGCTTCCGGATCATCTCCGGCGTGCTGCTGGCGGGGCCGAGCGTCGCGAGAATGCGCACCTTTCGGCTGCGGGGCACGAACTGGCTGGCCATGAAGTCTCCTGGTGGCTCGGCAGGCGGAATAGTCGGTTGCCGCCACAGTTCAACCCGCGAGTGCTTGAGCCGCCCGTTGGCAGCGCCTAGAGGCTTCGGCTCACCCGAAAAGAGCGGAGCTTCAAATGGCGGAAGGATCGATCGCGGCGGACGAGCTGCGATTGCTGATCGAGCGGATCGAACGGCTGGAGGAAGAGAAGAAGGCGATCGCCGACGATGTGAAGGACGTCTACGGCGAAGCCAAGTCGCGCGGCTACGACACCAAGACGATCCGCGCCATCGTCCGTCTCCGCAAGATGGAGAGCCACGTCCGCCAGGAGGCCGAGGCTCTGCTCGACACTTACAAGGCGGCGCTGGGGCTGGCCTGAGGGAGAAGGCGAGATGATCATCACCACGACCACGGCCGTCGAGGGTCGGCCGGTGCGCGACTATCTCGGAGTCGTCACCGGCGAGGTGATCGTCGGCGCCAACCTGTTCAAGGATCTGTTCGCCGGCATCCGCGACATCGTCGGCGGCCGCTCCGGCGCCTATGAGAGCACGCTGCGCGACGCGCGCCAGCAGGCGTTCCGGGAGATGGAGGAAGAAGCGGGCCAGCTCGGCGGCGATGCGGTGATCGGGGTCGACATCGACTATGAGGTGATCGGCAAGGAAGGCTCGATGCTGATGGTCTCGGTGTCGGGCACCGCGGTTCGGCTCGGCTAGGCCCTTTTCCTTTCCGCCGCGCACGCTAGGCTGCGCGCGGGGGAGGACAGACCATGGGCGAGACGGTGGCGGGCAGCGGCCAGGCCGGGCAGGGGCGCCTGCTGCCTTTCCTGGTCGAAGCGCTCGGCGCGTTGCGGCGGCGCGAGCTGCTGGTCCCGGCGCTGCTGCTGCTCCTGATCCTCACCTTCACCAACATCGCCATCCTCGCCAACATCCCGGCCCGGGGCGCGGTCCCGTCCGCGCCGTTCCTGGCCGCGGCCGTGGCCCGGCTGGTCGGACTGCTGGTGCTGGCGGTCGGCATCCTCCGGATCCTGACCCACAGCAGCCGCCCGCTTTGGCTGCCTGACGGCGGCTTCTGGCTCTACCTCCTGACGTTCGCGGCCAGCGCCGGCGTGAACGTCGCCGTGGCCGGGCTGCTCGGCGACCGCCAGGATCCGGTCAACCTGGTCGCGCGCACCGTCCTGGTCACGCTGCTGCTTTCCCCGTTCATGGTCTGGGTGGTGGCGATCGCGGTCGCTCGGCCGCTCGCCTGGCGGCCGGGGCCGTGGCTTCGGGACCTGCGCCGCTGGTGGGCGCCGCTGGTCTTCTGGTCGTTGCTGGTGGTGACGCCGATGGCGGTGCTTCACGCCTCGATCGACATCCGGCTGCTCAAGGGGGCGGGCGAGCTGTTCTGGCCGCTGGCGCTTTTCGACGGCGCGCTGAGCACGGCGATGGCGCTTCTCGCCCTCAGCCTCAACGCGACCGCCTACAGGCGCGTTGCCAGCCGCTGAGCGTCTCGGCTATCGCGGCCGCATCCCATCACTCAACAAGGGCATTACCGGACCCATGGCCGGCCACAGCAAATTCAAGAACATCATGTACCGCAAGGGCGCTCAGGACAAAAAGCGCTCGGCGATGTTTTCCAAGCTGTCGCGGGAGATCACGGTCGCCGCCAAGATGGGGACGCCCGATCCGGACATGAACCCGCGGCTGCGCGCGGCGGTGCTCGCCGCCAAGGCGCAGTCCATGCCTAAGGACAATATCCAGCGGGCGATCGACAAGTCGTCGGCGGGCGACGTCGAGAATTACGAGGAGCTGCGCTACGAGGGCTTCGGCCCGGGCGGCGTGTCGCTGATCGTCGAGGCGCTGACCGACAACCGCAACCGCACCGCCACCAACGTTCGCACCGCCTTTTCCAAGAACGGCGGCAATCTGGGCGCGTCGGGCTCGGTCAGCCACGGCTTCAGCCGGCTTGGCCTGATCGGCTTCCCGGCCTCGGCGGGGAGCGCCGATGAAGTGTTCGAAGCGGCGATCGAGGCCGGCGCCGAGGACGTCGAGAGCGACGAGGACGGCCACCAGATCTGGACCGCTCAGGAGGACCTTCACGAGGTCGCCAAGGCGCTCGAGGCGAGGCTCGGCGCGCCGGAGAGCACCAAGCTCGCCTGGCGCCCGCAGACCCCGGTCGCGGTCGGCGAGGCGGATGCGGCCTCGCTGCTCAAGCTGATCGACGCGCTCGACGACGATGACGATGTCCAGACCGTGTGGGGCAATTACGAAGTTCCGGACGAGGTCATGGAGCGGCTGAGCTGACGCTGATCCTCGGCCTCGACCCCGGGCTCGGCTGCACCGGCTGGGGCCTCGTCGCGGCGGAGGGGAACCGGCTGAGCCACGTCGCCAACGGCCAGATCCGCACCGATGCGGCGCGACCGCTGGCGGAGCGCCTGGTCGATCTGGACCGGCAGTTGCAGGCGCTGATCGCCGAATATCGGCCCGACGGAGCCGCGGTCGAGGAAGTGTTCGTCAACGCCAACCCGCAATCGACGCTCAAGCTCGGCCAGGCGCGCGGCGTGGTGCTGCTGGCGGCGGCGAAGAGCGGCGCCGCGGTCGGCGAATATGCGGCTCGGCTGGTCAAGAAGGCGGTGGTGGGCACCGGATCGGCGGAAAAGGTCCAGGTCCATGCGATGGTGCAGCGTTTGCTGCCCGGCGCCAAGATCGCGGGGCCGGACGCGGCCGACGCCCTCGCCGTGGCGATCACCCACGCCCACCATCTCGCCAGCCGCCGAGCCTTGGTGTATTGACTGAATACTACACCGCTCCTAATCCGAACCTGTTTGGGGAGGATCGAGCCGATGAAGCGGTTGTTCGCCATGTCCTTGAAGGCCGCCGGGCTGGCGGCCGTCGCTGCCCTTGCGGGTACCGCCGCCGCCCAAGGCTACCAGCCCACTTTCGATCCAAGCCGGCTCAAGGCGGAAAACCCAAGTCCGGTGCTGGTGCTCGGCACGTCGCATCTTTCGGGATGGCCGGCGTCGGTGCCGCAGCAGGTGGTGGATCCCTTGCTCGAGCGCCTCGCGGCCTGGAAGCCCGACGCCATCGCGATCGAGGCGCTGTCGGGCGTCCAGTGCGATTATCTGCGCCGCCACCCCGCCCGTCATTCGGAGACGGTGAAGAGCTACTGCTGGGACACTGCGGCGGCGGCGGCCGCGACCGGGCTCGACGTGCCCGCGGCAACGGCCGAGGCGGACAGGCTCCTCGCCGCATGGCCCGCCGATCCGACCGCCGCGCAGCGCCGCCGCCTCGCCGCGGTCTTCCTGGCCGGAGGCGAGCAGGCCTCCGCTCTGGTGCAATGGCTGCGTCTGCCCGAGGCCGAAAGGCGCGCCGGCGACGGGCTCGATGCCGCGCTCGTCGCCCGGCTGGAGAGCCTGCGCACGCGCCGCAACGAGGATTACTGGATCGCGGCGCCGCTCGCCGCCCGGCTCGGGCTCGAGCGTGTCCATCCGGTCGACGATCACAGCTCCTATCTGAGGATCGCCGATGAGGAGGCATATGGCGCCGCGGTCATGCGCGCCTGGGACAATCCGGTCTCGGCCCAGCGCCGCGAAGCGGAAGCCGCGATCGTCAAATTGATCGAAGGAGAGGCCGATATCCTCTCCGCCTACCGGCGCTACAATCAGCCCGAACAGGCCGTGCTCGCCTACCGCGGCGATTTCGGCGCGGCGCTCGGCGAAACGTCGCCGCAGCGGTTCGGCCGCCAATATGTCGGCGGATGGGAAACTCGGAACCTCCGAATGGTGGCCAACATCCGCGAGGTGATCGCCGCCAGGCCGGGCGGGCGGGTCCTCGCCATCGTCGGGGTCTCGCACAAAGGCTATTATGAGGATTATCTCCACCGGATGCACGATGTCGTCCTGGCCGACGTCCGCGAGGTGCTGCGCTAGCCGGGGCCCGGGGGCGAAAGCCGGCTTCCGCGGCGCCGCGCTTCGGACTAGGCTCGGCAACGTGCGAAGCCCCCGTTCCTTCTTATCCCCGCTCCTGCGCAGGCTTCGGCATGATCGCCAGGCTTAGGGGGAGGCTCGACAGTTTCGCCGCCGATCATGCGGTGATCGACGTGCAGGGGGTCGGCTATCTCGTCGCCGCCTCGACCCGCACGCTCGGCCAGCTCGGCGCGCTCGGCGACGAGGTGGTGCTCCACACCGAGATGCAGGTCTCCGACGACGCCATCCGCCTGATCGGCTTCGCGAGCGCCGAGGAACGCGACTGGTTCCGGCTGCTGACGTCGGTCCAGGGCGTCGGCGCCCGCGTCGCCCTGGCGATCCTGTCCGCGCTCACCGGCGACGAGCTCCACCGCGCGATCGCCGGCGGCGACAAGGCGATGGTGGCCCGCGCCCAGGGCGTCGGCCCCAAGCTCGCCTTGCGCATCGTCACGGAGCTCAAGGACAAGGTTGGCGGAATCGTGCTTGG
>DASWSP010000113.1:0-16460 GCA_036402575.1 Allosphingosinicella sp.
GCTGACGAAGGTACAAGGCGGTGGCGACATCCGCCGCGCCGGCCAGACCCCGACCCTTTAGTCCCAGCCCGCGCCCCAGGCGTTGCCGGCCCGGGCGCAGGAGTTCGCAAGCGGCATGCGTCATGGCCGATTCGTCAACGATAACGCGAAAGGGAACGTCCAGGCGGGGGAAGCAGGACGCATCCAAACGCGCGCTGAAGCCGCAGAAGGTTTCGGCAGGAACGCGCGAGTACAAGGATGAAAAAGACGAGGGCGGCCCGCTCGGCTGGCTGCTCCCGGCTCTTGAATCCACCTACAGCCAGCTTGTGCCGCGCGCCTCGGCGCCGCCTGGCGGCTTCGCGATGGCTCAGCACGCTTCAACCCGATGGCGGGGCGGCCATGCTGGCGCCCGCGCAGCGCCTGCTTCGAGTCGCCACCCATGGCAGGGGCGTCTACGAAATCCCGCTTTGAGGTGGCGCCGATTGAAGTGGCTCCCCGGGACGGATTCGAACCATCGACCAACCGGTTAACAGCCGGTTGCTCTACCGCTGAGCTACCGGGGAGCAGCCATCAGGCGAGCGGGCCTATAGCAGCATCGTTTTCCGATCCGCAAGCGCCGGGTCAGACCGCGAACTGCTCCATCGTGATCCGCTCGTCGAGCGCGTGCTCGGGATCGAACAGCAGCGTGAGCGTCTGGCTGCGGTCGACCCGCACCTCCACGCTCGCCACTTCGCGAACCTCGAGCTGGTCGGCGACCGCGGAGACCGGGCGCTTGACCGGGTCGAGGACCCGGAACGAGATGACGAGGTCGTCGGGGATCAGCGCGCCGCGCCAGCGCCGCGGCCGGAACGGGCTGATCGGGGTCAGCGCCATCAGATTGGAGCCGAGCGGCAGGATCGGCCCCTGCGCCGACAGATTGTAGGCGGTCGAGCCGGCGGGCGTGGCGACCAGGACGCCGTCGCAGACCAGTTCGGGAAGCACCACGCGGCCGTTGACCGACACCTCGATCCACGCCGTCTGGCGAGTCTCGCGGAGCAGCGAGACCTCGTTGATCGCCGGGTTGGCGAGGCGCTCCCCGTGCACGGTCACCGCCTCCATCTTGAGCGGCGCGACCGAGAATATCTTGGCCTTGTTGACCCGCTCCCGAAGGCCGTCGATTCGCCAGTCGTTCATCAGGAAGCCGACGGTGCCGCGGTTCATGCCGAAGACCGGGCACAGCGTTCCCCTGTGAAGCATCTCGTGAAGGGTCTGGAGCAGGAACCCGTCCCCGCCCAGCGCGACGATCTGCTCGGCCTGCTCCATCGGCACGAAATCGTAGCAGTCGCGGAGCAGCGCCTCGGCCGCCTGGGCCGCTTCGGCGGGGGAGGCCACGAGGGCCGTCGGTCTGTCCGCATTCGCCATCATCCGCGTCTTGCTACGGCGGGGCGTCGCCGCGGGCAAGCTGTGTGCCAGCGCGGGCCACTTCCCGCGGGCCGGATTGCGCTGCGGCGGCAGCGGAGTAGAGGATGATGGTTTGGCGTTGCCGCGCCGGTCGAGAGGATAGGACGAATGAGTGCTGGGGCGGCGGCGCCGCTGTTCATCCTGTCGTTCCGTCACCGCGACGAGCTCATTGCCGTGGCCGAGAGCGCAGGCTGGCAGCCGATCGCTGCCCGCCGCACCGCCAATGTCGAGTCCCGCTTCATCGCCTCGGGGGCGGCCGTGGCGGTGGTCGACGCGCGCGGCTCGGCGGCGGACGGCCATTTCGGCGTCAGGGCGCTCGGCGACCCGGTAGAGGCCAATGCGGGGGCGCTGCTGGTGCTCGTCTCGCGCAACGACGCGGCCGCGCTCGACCAGTTCTACTCCGAAGGCGCGACGCACTTCCTGGTCAGCCCCTTCAACGACCACCAGTTCATTCAGGCGATCCAGTTCGCCCAGCGTCACGCCGACCGTGTCGCCGGCGGCTATCGCGCCTCGCGATACATCGAACAGGAGCAGCGCGGCCACAGCTGGCGCTGGCAGCCCGGCTCTTCCACGGTCGAGCTGAGCCCCGCGCTGGCGCGCAAGGCGGGGCTCGGCGAGGACGAGGGTCAGCGGATCACGCTGATGGAGCTGTTCCGCAAGCTCGACTCCGACGGCCGCCGCGCCGCCCGGGGCGCGGTCGACCGGCTGATGGCGACCGGCGAGGCAACCGCTTTCGCGCATGAGGACATCGAGGGCGGCGGCGGGAGGCTGGCCCACCATCTGCGGGTCGCCGGCGAGGGGATCGTCGGCCGTACCGAGGCGATCGCACGAACCGACGGCTCAGGCTTCCAGACCCGCGATCCCATGACCGGGCTGCGCGACGGCCGTGCCGCCCGCGCCTGGATCGACGAGCAGCTCGCCGCCCGCGGCTCGGCCGAGCCCGCGGCGGTCGTGCTGCTCCTCGCCGTCAGCCGCTTCGACACGATCAACGCCGCCTTCGGCCGCACCACCGGCGATGCCGTGCTTCAGGCCGCGGCCCGGCGGATCGAGCGCCTCGTCGACGCCGACCTCAAGCGGCGGATGGTGGCTCGGCTCGCCGGCGCGGAGTTCGCCGTGCTGCTCGCCGCCCCGACCAGCCTCGGCGAGGGCCGCTTCCTGGCCGGGCAGCTGGTCGAGGCGATCGGCAGGCCCTTCATGTCGGGCGACCATGTCATCACGCTTGGCTGCCGGGTCGGAGTCGTGGCGTCGGGGGGAGGGGACGACGCGTCGACCCTGCTCCGCCGCGCCAGCGCCGCGCTCGCCGAAGCCAAGACCGCCGACGCCGGCCGGATCCGAGTGCTCGACGCCGGCGCGCAGAGCAATGCCGAGGTCGACGACCGGCTTGAGGTCGACCTGCGCCGAGCGCTCGACAAGGACGAGATCGAGATCCTGTTCCAGCCGATCGTATCGGCGACCAGCGGCCGCATCGAGGGCGCGGAGGCGCTTGCCCGCTGGCGCCATCCGCAGTTCGGCGAGCTCGGCGCAATCACCCTGTTCAGCGTCGCCGAGCGCTCGGACTACCTCATCCAGCTCTCCGACCACGTCCAGCGGAAGGCGGTGGCCGCCGCCGCCGCCTGGCCCGACGCGCTCGCCCGCATCCGCTTGTCGGTCAACATCACCGCGGCCGACATCGTCCGCCCCGGCTTCGCCTCGCAGTTCATCGCGATGATCGAGGAGAGCGGCTTCGACGCCGGCCGGATCACCGTCGAAGTGACCGAGAGCGGCCTGATCGAGGACCTCAACGCCGCCGCTTATCTGCTGGCGCAGCTGCGCGAAGGCGGCCTTCGGGTCGCGATCGACGATTTCGGCACCGGCTATTCGAGCCTCGCCTATCTGAAGGCGCTGCCGCTCGACTACCTCAAGATCGACAAGCGCCTGTGCGAAGACATAACGGGGTCGCCGCGTGACCGGATCGTGGTGCGCGGAGTCATCGACATGGCGCGCTCGCTAGGCCTCGGAGTGATCGCCGAAGGCGTCGAGAGCCAGGAGCAGCTCGACCTGCTCGCCCAGGAGGGCTGCACGCTCTACCAGGGCTATCTGTGCTCGCCGCCGGTGGAGAGCGCCGCCTTTGCCGGCCTCATCGCCGCCGCCGGGCAGAATGCCTGACGAGCAGCTCAGGAATCGAGAAGGATGTCGATCGCCTGCTCCGCCGGCGACACGACGGGCGCGGGCGGTGGCGTCGTCCAGGTCAGCAGGCCGGCAGTGAAGGCGCCGAGCGAAATCATCGCCGCCGCGATCGCCAGATAGGATGCGGCCCGGCCCCCGTGCGCGAGGCGGGGATTGGCCGCCGGCCACTTCTCCGGGTCCAGGAACATCTCCGGATCGGCCATTCGCTCGAGCTGCCGGAACGTGATGGCGGCGTGAAGCAGGGCGAGGGCGCCGCTGAGGATGGCGAGGATGACGCCGGCGAGGAACCATCTCGTCGCTGCGGCGCCGGGACCGTGCGGATCCACGTTCGCGAAGGAAACGATCAGGGCAGCGCCGTTCAGAACCACGATCTGCGCGATCAAGGATCCCGTCTGCCGCGCCACCTGGCTGGCCGCGGTGTTTCGGCCGTTGGTGAGCTTGTCGAGGTGGTGGACCGCGATGAAGCGGTACTCGGCCTCCGTAAGGGCGTTGGTGGGCCTTTTCTGCCGAGCCGCGGGCGGGCGCCGTCTGCGGCGCGGTTGCTCGGTCGCCGGCTTGGTTGGCACTACGGCCTTGTAATCCTGCGACATGCGCCCCCTCCGCAGCGCATCATATCCTCGACCCGTTA
Source organism: Allosphingosinicella sp. (assembly GCA_036402575.1). GTDB lineage: Bacteria > Pseudomonadota > Alphaproteobacteria > Sphingomonadales > Sphingomonadaceae > Allosphingosinicella. The sequence goes on from DASWSP010000113.1 coordinate 4,214, forward strand.
CCGTTTCCTTCCCGGTGCGGCAGCCGGCGGCATGGCGGCAGTTTCAGGCTCCGTCAGCGTTGCGCCGCGGCAACGCTCGGAGGGCGCTCCGAAGATCGCCGCCGGCCTCGCGCAACGCGGCGGCCGCTTGTTCGGGCTGGGCGCCGAGCGCGATCAGCGCGGCCACCTTGATGTCTCCGCCGCCCCGGTCGAGCGCTGCCTCGGCGACAGCGGGTTCGACGCCGCTGATCCTGCAGACCATGTCGGCAGCGCGGAGGCGAAGCTTCTGGTTGGAGGCCCGCATGTCTACCATCAGGCCCTTGTAGACGTGCCCGAGCCGAAGCATCACCGCGGTCGAGAGCAGGTTGAGCGCGATCTTTTGCGCGGTTCCCGCCTTCATCCGTGTCGAGCCCGCCACGATCTCCGCGCCGGTGTCGAGCAGGAGGGGGTGGGCGGCCGCCTCGAGCAGCGGCGTGTCGCCATTGTTGGCGATGCCGATCGTCAGCGCGCCGGCGGCAGCCGCCGTCCGGAGCGCGGCGACGGTGTAGGGCGTCCGGCCGCTGGCCGCGACCGCGATCGCGACGTCGGCAGGGATCGGCTCGGCCCGGCGGATAACGTCCTCGCCGGCTGCGGCATCGTCCTCGGCGCCCTCGACGCTCGCGAGGAGCGCGTCGGTCCCGCCGGCGAGGGCGTAGACGAGTCGCTGCGGGTCCCAGTTGAACGTCGGCACCAGCTCGACCCCGTCCTGCACCGCGATCCGGCCCGAAGTACCGGCGCCGACGTAGATCAGGCGGCCCCGGCCGTCGCGAAGCCGGGCCGCCGCCGCGTCGGCGGCCTCGGCAATCTCCCCGGCCCGCGCCTGCACCGCGGCCGCCGCGCAGAGCTGCCCTTCCGCCATCGCCAGCACCGCCTCGCGGGTCGGCCAGAGGTCGAGGTCGTCAAAGCGGGGGCTTATCTTTTCCGTCGACAACATGGTCGGGCAAGGTATCCAACCCGTTCATGGAATTATACCTCGGAATAGACGCCGGCGGCACGCAAACGCGGGCCAGGCTCGTTTCGGGCGAGGGGGAGATACTCGGCATCGGCCAGGCGGGTCCCGCCAACACGCCGACCGGCCTGCCCGATGCGTTCCGCGCGGTGGAGGAGGCCTGGTCGCAGGCCCTCCTCCAGGCCGGCCTCGGCGAGCCCGATCTCTCCTCGATCCGCGCCGGGCTCGGCATCGCCGGCCTCAATCGCCGCGGCGTCCTGCCCGGCCTCCAGGAGCACCATTTCCCCTTCCGCTCGATCCGCTTCGCCAGCGACGCGGCGATCGCCCAGCTCGGCGCCCATTCCGGCGGCGACGGCGCGGTCGTCATCGTCGGCACGGGAAGCATCGGCTTCGGCCGCGTCGGCGAGGACGTGTTCACGATCGGCGGCTACGGCTTTCCGGTCTCGGACGAGGGCAGCGGCGCCGAGCTTGGGCTGCGCGCGATCCGGCGGGCTTTGTGGGCGCGGGACGGGCGGATACCGCACAGCCAGCTCACCCATGATGTGCTCGGGCGGTTCCACGGATCGGCGGGCGAGATCGTCGACTGGACCGGGCGGGCGGCGCCCGGCGATTATGCGATGTTCGCGCCGCTGGTGATGGATCACGCGGCGCAGGGCGATCCGGTCGCCGAGCAGATCGTCCAGGAATCGGCGGCGCGGCTCGACCGCCTGATCCGCGCACTGCTCGATCGCGGGGCGCAGCATTGCTGCCTGATGGGCGGCGTCGCGGCCCGGATGCGCGACTGGCTGGCGCCCAGCATCCGCGAGCGGCTGCGCGAACCGCTCGGCGACGCGCTCGACGGCGCGATCCTGCTCGCCCGGCGCGCGCCGGAAGACGCCGCCGATTAGGGAGCGTCGCTTTCGCCGGCGATCCACGTCTCGACGATCCGCCGCTCGCCGTCCATCAGCACGAGGTCCGCGGCAAGGCCGGGACGGATCGAGCCGCGCTCGGCCGACAGGCCCATCGCCCAGGCCGGAACCGCGCTCGCCATCCGCGCCGCCGTCGCCAGATCGACTCCCATCAGGCGCTCGGCGTTGCGAACCGCCGCCGCCATGTCGAGGCAGGAGCCGGCCAGCGTGCCGTCCGGGCCGGTGAGGCGGCCCCCCTCCGCAACGATGCGCCGGCCGCCGAGCGTGAACTCCCGCCGGTCCGATCCGGTCGTCGGCATCGCATCCGTGACGAGCAGGAGGCGGTCCGCGCCCTTGGCGGCGAGCGCGACGCGCAGGGCCGCGGGATGGACATGGTGGCCGTCGGCGATCAGTCCGCACCAGCTGTCGCGGCTCTCCAGCGCGGCCCCGACCGCGCCGGGCGCTCGGCTGCCGAGCTGGCTCATCGCGTTGAAGAGATGGGTGAAGCCGCTGAGCCCTTCCGCGAACGCCGCCTGGACCTGCTCATAGGATGCTTCGGTATGGCCGGCCGCGACGACCGCTCCGCGGTCCACCAGCGCGCGCACGGCGCCGGGCGGCGCCAGCTCCGGCGCAAGCGTCACCAGCGTCCGGCCGCGCCGCAGCGACGTGAGCAGCCCGATCGCCGCCTCGTCCAGGGTCCTGAACTTCGCGGCGTCGTGGATGCCCTTCCTCGCGGCGTTGAGGAACGGCCCCTCGATGTGGATCCCGAGCACGCCCGGCACGCCCCGATCGATGGCCGCGTCGACGGCGGCGATCGATCGGGCGACGACGTCGAGATCGTCGCTGATCAAGGTCGGCAGCAATCCCGTGGTCCCGAAGCGACGGTGCGCGCCGGCGATCGCCGCTATCCCCTCGACCGTCGGCTCGTCGTTGAACAGGATGCCGCCGCCGCCATTCACCTGAAGGTCGATGAAGCCGGGAAGGAGGTCCCCGTCCAGCTCGCGCTGCGGCGCATCGTCCAGACGCTCGGAGGCGGGGATCACCGCGACGATGGTCCCGCCGTCGATCACGACGCAGCGGTCGGGCTCGAAGCCGGCCGGCGTCAGCACCCGCGACGCGCGCAGCGCGAGCCTGCTCATCGCGTCTCCGTCACCTTCTGAAGGTGCCGCGGCCGGTCGGGATGGAGGCCGCGCGCGAGGCTGAGCGCCGCGGCGAACCCGTAGAAGCTTTGGATGGTCGCGATCGCCGCCAGAGCGGGGTGAAGGTCGCCGATGACGGGCAGGGCCAGCGCGCCCGGCTGCTCGTCGCCGGCCATGATCACTCGCGCGCCGCGGCCGACGAAGTCGCGCGCAAGCGGCTCGAACGCGTCGCGCCCCTCGTCGTTCGGCACCATCATCAGCACCGGGAACCCGGCGCCGACGATCGCCATCGGGCCGTGCTTCACCTCGGCCGCGCTGTAGGCCTCGGCGTGCAGGCCGCAGGTCTCCTTGAGCTTCAGCGCCGCCTCCTGCGCGATCCCGAGGGTCAGACCGCGGCCGAGGACGAACAGGCCCGGCGCCCCGGCCAGCGCAGCGCAAGCCGGCGACCAGTCGAGGCCCCAGGCGTGGCGCAGCGCCGCGGGCGCGCCCTCAAGGGCAGCGTGCAGCGCGTCGTCCTGCGTCCAGGCCGCGACCAGCGAAGTCACGGCGAGCAGCGAGGCGATAAAGGATTTGGTGGCGGCGACGCTCCGCTCAGGTCCGGCCAGCATCGGAATCGCCACTTCCGCCACGTCCGCGAGCGGCGAGTTCGGATCGTTGACGATGGCGACGACGAAGGCGCCGGCCTCGCGCGCGGCGCGCGCCGAGACGACCAGATCGGGGCTCTGCCCGGATTGCGAGATGGCCAGGAACAGCGTCCCCGCAAGCTTGCGCCAGGCCGTCGCGTAGACCGAGGAGACCGACGGCGCATAGGAGGCGACCGGCGTGAGCGCGCGCGTCTCGATCAGATATTTCGCGAAGGTGGCGGCGTGATCGGAGCTTCCCCGAGCGCAGGTGATCACGACCGACGGGTCCAGCTCGCGCAGGCGCCGGCCGAGGCCGTGCATCGCCTCCCGAAGGCCCGCAAGCTGACGCTCCGCCACCGACGCGCCCTCGGCTGCCTCGGCATGCATGAGCGTATCCTCAGCGCCCATCAACGCATTCGCCCGACCATCGCCCGGTCCTATCGCGCTCGGTGAGGCCGTGTCGAGCTAGGTCAGCCGATGATCTTGGCCAGCCCCTTCGAGAGTTGCAGCGCGCCGTTCACCCGCGCCTGCGGGTCAGGCCAGTTGCGGGTGATGACGAGCTTGCTGTCGGGGCGCAGCTTGGCGGTGCCCTTGAGCCGCTGGACGTAGGCGATCAGGCCCTCGAGGTCCGGGAACTGGGCGTTGTGGAAATGGACCAGCGCGCCCTTGGGCCCGACGTCCAGCTTCACGATCTGCGCCTTGCGGCAGTTGAGCTTGATCTCGATCACCTTGAGGAGGTTCTCGGCGCCCTGCGGGAGCTTGCCGAAGCGGTCGATCAGCTCGGCGGCGAAGGATTCCACCTCCTGGCTCGTCTCGAGCTCGTTGATCCGGCGATAGAGGCCCATGCGCAGGTCGAGATCGGGCACATATTCCTCGGGCAGCATGATCGGCGCGTCGACGGTGATCTGGGGCGAGAAGCCCTCGACCGGCGCTTTGAGGCCGGCATCGCCTGCCTTGGCCTCGACGATCGCCTCCTCCAGCATCGACTGGTAGAGCTCGAAGCCGACCTCCTTGATATGGCCGGACTGCTCGTCGCCGAGCAGATTGCCGGCGCCGCGGATGTCGAGGTCGTGGCTGGCGAGCTGGAAGCCGGCGCCCAGCGAATCGAGGTTGGCGAGCACCTGCAGCCGCTTGTCGGCGCCTTCGGTGACTTGCCGGGTCGGCGGGGTGGTCAGATAGGCGTAGGCGCGGGTCTTGGCCCGGCCGACGCGGCCGCGAAGCTGGTAGAGCTGGGCGAGGCCGAAGCGGTCGGCGCGGTGGATGATCAGCGTGTTGGCCGAAGGGATGTCGAGCCCGCTCTCGACGATCGTGGTCGAGAGCAGCACGTCGTATTTGCGGTCGTAGAAGGCGCTCATCCGCTCCTCGACCTCGGTCGGCGCCATCTGGCCGTGAGCGACGACGAAATTCACCTCCGGCACCTCGTCGCGCAGGAACTGCTCCAGGTCCGCAAGGTCGGCGACCCTCGGCGCGACGAAATAGCTCTGGCCGCCGCGATAATGTTCGCGCAGCAGCGCCTCGCGGATCACCACCGGGTCCCAGGGCATCACGTAGGTGCGCACCGCCAGCCGGTCGACCGGCGGGGTCTGGATCACCGACAGCTCGCGAAGCCCCGACATCGCCATCTGCAGCGTTCGCGGGATCGGCGTGGCGGTGAGGGTGAGGACGTGGACGTCCGCCTTCATCGCCTTGAGGCGCTCCTTGTGGGTCACTCCGAAACGCTGCTCCTCGTCGACGATCACCAGCCCGAGCTTCTTGAAATCGACGCTCTTGGCCAGGATCGCGTGGGTGCCGATGACGATGTCGATCTTGCCCGCGGTAATGCCTTCCCGGGTGGTCTTGGCCTCGGCGGGCGGCACCAGCCGGGAGAGGCGGCCGATCTCCAGCGGAAAGCCCTGAAAACGCTCCTTGAAGGTGTTGTAATGCTGGCGCGCGAGCAGGGTGGTCGGGCAGACCAGCGCGACCTGGAGGCCGGACATCGCCGCGATGAACGCCGCGCGCAAAGCCACCTCGGTCTTGCCGAAGCCGACGTCGCCGCAGACCAGGCGGTCCATCGGCCGCCCGGCGCCCAGATCGCCGATCACGTCGGCGATGGCGCGGTCCTGGTCCTCCGTCTCCTCATAGGGGAAGCGGTCGGCGAAGGCGGCATAGCCGGTGTCGGGCTCGACCACCTCGCCGGGGCGGGTGGCGCGGGCGGCGGCGGTCTTGATGAGCTCGCCCGCAATCTCGCGGATCCGCTCCTTCATCTTCGCCTTGCGGCGCTGCCAGGCCTCGCCGCCGAGCCGGTCGAGCGTCACGCTGTCGCTGTCGCTGCCGCTGCCGTAGCGGGAGAGGACGTCGATATTCTCCACCGGCACGTAGAGCTTGTCGCCGCCGGCATATTCGAGCGCGACGCAATCGTGCGGCGAGGTTCCGACCGGGATCTGGGTCAGCCCCTCGTAGCGGCCGATGCCGTGGTCGGCGTGGACGACGAGGTCGCCGGGGCTAAGCGTCGCCAGCTCGTTGAGGAAGGCGTCGGCGCTCTTGCGGCGCCTGGCGCGGCGGACGAGCCGGTCGCCGAGCATGTCCTGCTCGGTGAGCAAGGCAATATCGGCGGTGGTGAAGCCATGATCGAGCTGGATGACGGTCAGCGCCACCTGGCCCTTGCCGGCGGCGCCGAGCGCCTCCTGCCACGTATCCGTTTCGGCCGCCTTCTTGAGGCCGTGGTCGGCGAGCAGGCCCTTCAGGCGCTCGCGCGACCCTTTCGAATAGCTCGCCAGCACGACCTTGCGCTTGTCGCGGCGCAGCTTGGCGACATGCTCGACCACCGCCTCGTAGACATTGACGTTCTGCGCCCGCTCGGGAGCGAAATCGCGCGCCGGATCGACCTCGAAGTCGAGGACGCTGGCGCTGTCGGGCTCGTGATAGGGCGTGGCGAGGTGAAGCGGCCGCCCGGCGATCAGCGCATCCCACTCCTCGCGGCCCAGATACAGGGTGCCGGGCTCGAGCGGGCGGTAGCTGCCGGGGTCCGACGTCTGGGCGCGCTTCCGGTTTTCGTAATAATCGGCGATCGCCTCGAAGCGGGCGTCGGCGGCGCCGGCATCGTGGGCGTCGCGCACGACCAGGTCGTCGTCGCCGAGATGGTCGAACAGGGTGGCGAGCTTCTCCTCGAACAAAGGCAGCCAGTGGTCGAGCCCGGCGAGCCGTCGCCCTTCCGACACCGCCTGGTAGATGGGATCGCCGGTCGCGTTGGCGCCGAACAGCTCGCGATAGCGCGAGCGGAAGCGCTTGACGCTGCCCTCGTCGAGCAAGGTCTCGGAGGCGGGGAGGAGGGTGAAGCCGCTTTCCGCAGTGCCGGTGGTGCGCTGCGTCGCCGGATCGAAGCGCCGGACGCTCTCGATCTCGTCGCCGAAGAAATCCAGCCTCAGGCCCTCATTCTGCCCCGACGGAAACAGGTCGACCAGGCCGCCGCGGACCGCGAACTCGCCGGCATCCTGCACCGTGTCGGTGCGGACGTAGCCGTTGCCCTGGAGGAGCACGGTCAGGCGCTCGAGGTCGATCCGCTCGCCCGGCGCAAGGCGGGCGACCAGCTGGCGGATCCGGAACGGCGTCAGCGTCCGCTGGGTGGCGGCGTTGACGGTGGTGACGAGCAGCTGCGGCCCCTTCGCCTTCTGCTGGAGCGCGTGCAGCGTCGCCAGCCGCTCGGAGGTGGCGCGGAGCGAGGGCGAGCTGCGGTCGTAGGGCAGGCAGTCCCAGGCCGGGAAGCTCAGCGTCTCAAGCTCCGGCGCGAAATAATGGGCGGCATCGACGATCGCCCGCATCGCCGCCTCGTCCGGAGCGATGAACACGGCCCGGCCTTTGGCGGCTCGGGCGAGGTCGGCCGCGAGCCACGGCAGGAACCCCGCCGGCGCCCCCGCCAGCGTGATCGGCTTGCTCGCCTTCAGGATCTTTTGAAGATCGGCCGTGCCCCCGTCTTTCGCCGGAGCCTGCGCCTTCGCCTGCCCCGCTTCGGGCGGAGGCGCCAATTCGGTATCGTCCACGATCACTCCGGATGCTTGATGTAATTCAGGGTCCTGAGGCGCGTCATCATCTCGCCGTCGTAGCGAGCGGGCGGCGCCGCGGTTCCAAACGCCCAGGCGAGGATGTCGACATCCTGTTCTTCCAGGATCGCCTCCAGCCAGGCCATTTCTTCCTCTCCCCATTGCGCCGAATGGCGGTCGAAAAAGCCGCCGATCAGGAAATCGGCCTCTCTCGTGCCGCGGTGCCCAGCGCGGAAGCGGAGGCGTTTGAGGCGGTCTTCTCGGTCCATTCATTCCACGCGCGATTGGCCGGCGGGCTTTGCGGAGCCAGTCGGCTTGGTTACGGATGCCTCATCTAGGCATGCGACCCGACATTCTCAATCCGCTGTTCGCCGAAGTGGAGGTGCTGAAAGGCATCGGGCCGCAGCTCGCCAAGCCGCTCAAGAAGCTTGGGCTGGAGCGGGTGGTGGACATCCTGTTCCACCTGCCGACCGGGTGGATCGAGCGCAAGCGGGTCGAGACCGTCGACATGGCCGACGCGGGACGCGTGGTGACGGTGCAGGTCACTCCGGTCGACTATCGCCAGGGCGGGCCGCGCAGCCCCTTCCGGGTGAATGCGACCGACAGGGCCGGCAACTATCTGACGCTCACCTATTTCAACAATCCGGGCTGGGCGAAGAAGCAGCTGCCGCTGGGCGAGCCCCGCGTCGTCTCCGGCCGGATGGAGAGTTACGGGCAGGAGCTCCAGATCGTCCATCCGGATTATGTGCTGCCGCCTGCCGAGGCGGGCAGCCTGCCGGAGCGCGAACCGGTCTATCCCTTGTCGGAGGGGCTGACCAACAATCGCATGGGCCAGCTCGCCGGCCAGGCGCTGGCGCGAGTGCCCAGGCTGGGCGAATGGATCGAGCCGAGCCTGGCCGGGCGCCGCGCCTGGCCCGAATGGCCCGAGGCGCTGGCGCGGGCGCATCGCGATCCGGGCTCGGACGCGGCGCGCGAAAGGCTCGCTTATGACGAGATATTCGCCAACCAGCTCGCGCTGATGCTGGTGCGGGCGCAGTCCCGCCGGCGCCGCGGCGTGCCGCTGAAGGGCGACGGGCGGCTGCGCGACGCGCTCAAGCTGCCCTATGCCGCGACCGGCGCGCAGCTTCGATCGATCGGCGAGATCGAAGGCGACCTGCAGCAGGAAGTGCCGATGCTTCGCTTGCTCCAGGGCGACGTCGGCTCCGGCAAGACCCTGGTGGCGCTGGTGGCGCTGCTGATTGCGGTCGAGGCCGGGTCGCAGGGGGCGCTGCTCGCGCCGACCGAGATCCTCGCCCGTCAGCATTTCGACAATCTGTCGCGGCAGCTCGCCGGCCTGCCGGTCAACGTCGCGATCCTCACCGGGCGCGAGAAGGGGCGGGCGCGGGAATCGACTCTGATGGGCCTTGCCGACGGCTCGATCGACATCCTCATCGGCACTCACGCCATCTTCCAGCAATCGGTGGCGTACAAGCGGCTCGGCCTCGCGGTGGTGGACGAGCAGCACCGCTTCGGCGTCGCCCAGCGGATGATGCTCGCGCAAAAGGCCGAGCGGCCGCCCCACCTCCTCGTGATGACCGCCACTCCGATCCCGCGCACGCTGACGCTTGCCCAATATGGCGAGATGGACGTCAGCCAGCTCGACGAGATGCCGCCCGGCCGCCAGCCGATCGAGACCCGCGTGCTGAGCGCGGAGCGGCTGCCGGAGGTGGTGGACGCGCTCGGGCGGCACATTGCGGGCGGCGGCCAGGCCTATTGGGTCTGCCCGCTCGTCGAGGAGAGCGAAGCATCGGACCAGGCCGCCGCGGAGGAGCGGGCGCAGGTCCTTCGGCTCCGCTTCGGCGACAAGGTGGGGCTCGTCCACGGGCGGATGAAGGGGCCGGACAAGGATTCGGTGATGGACGCGTTCCAGCGCGGCACCATCGCCGTGCTCGTCGCGACGACCGTGATCGAGGTCGGCGTGGACGTTCCCAACGCGACCCTCATGATCGTCGAGGGCGCCGACCGCTTCGGCCTCGCCCAGCTCCACCAGCTCAGGGGCAGGGTAGGGCGGGGCGAGCAGAAGTCGGTCTGCCTGCTGCTGCGCGGCAACGTCCTCAGCGAGACCGCCCGGGCGCGGCTGGCGCTGATGCGCGAGACCAATGACGGCTTCCGGATCGCCGAGGAGGATCTGCGCCTGCGCGGCGGCGGCGAGATCCTCGGGACGCGCCAGTCGGGCGAAGCGCAGTTCCGCCTCGCCAGTCCCGAGCAGATCGGCGAACTGATCCAGGCCGCCACCGACGACGCGCGCCTGCTCGTCGACCGCGACGGCGGCCTTGCGGGCGAGCGCGGCCGGGCGGCGCGCACTTTGCTCTACCTTTTCGAGCGCGACGCCGCCGTCGGCCTGCTACGTTCGGGCTGAGATGAAGCCCATTCTGGTCATCCTCCACGGCGTCAGCGGCTCGAGCGGCGAGATGGCCCCGTTCGTGCGGGCGCTGCGGGGGCGGTTCACGCTCGAGGTGCCCAACCTGCTCGGCCACGGCGGACGTCCGGTGCCGGATGGCTACACGCTCGAAGAGATGGCGGCGGATCTGGTCCGGTGGCTCGACGCCGAGGCGATCGGGCCCGCCCATTTCCTCGGCTACAGCCTCGGCGGCTACCTCGCCCTCTACCTCGCCCGCCACCATCCGGGCCGGGTGCTCTCGATCGCCGGCGTGGTGGTGAAGCACGTCTTCGATGCCGAGTCGGTCGCGCACATCACCTATCTCGCCGATCCCGAGCGGCTGGCGCGGCCCGGCAATCCGCGCAAGGCCGAGCTCATCCAGGTCCATGGCGAGGAGAATTGGATCAGGGTCACCAACAACACGGCCGCGCTGGTCCAGGGCTTCGGCCGGCGCACACCGATGAGCGAGGAAGATCTTGGCGCGATCGGGCAGCCGGTGCTGCTGCTGTCGGGCGATGCCGATCCGCTGGTGCCCGCGGCCCATTCGCGCCGGCTCGCCGGGCTGCTTCCGAACGCGCGCCTCGGCCTGTTCGAAGGCGCCGCGCACCCGCTCAAGAACGTGCCGATGGCCAAGGCCGCCCGGGCGATCGTCGATTTCATCGGGGAGGTGGAGGCGGGCCGCTTCACGCCCGGCGCCCCGCTTGATCTGCGGATGAACCTGGTGGCGGGCGGCCTCCCGCAGCCGCCGATCCGCACCGTCATAGGCAAGGATCGAACGCGCTAGCGCGTCAGCAGGCCGTGCTTCTTCTTGCCGAGGCTGAGCTTGAGCGGCTCGTCGCTTTCCAGCACGACCGCGAAAGCGGGGTCGCTGATCACCACCCCGTTGAGCCGCACCGCGCCCTCGCCGATCTTGCGCCGCGCCTCGCCGTTCGACGCCGCGAAGCCGAGCACGGTCAGCGCCTGGACGATGCCGATCCTGCCATCGCTGACGCGCAGCGACGGCAGGGACTCGCCCGCCGAGCCCTCCTCGAACGTCTTGCGCGCGGTCTCCGCCGCCTCCCGGGCGGCTTCCTCGCCGTGCAGCATCGCCGTCACGCTGTCGGCGAGCACCTTCTTCGCTTCGTTGATCTCGCTGCCCGCCAGCGCCTCCAGCCGGGCGATCTCATCCACCGGCAGGTCGGTGAAGCGGCGCAGGAACGTGCCGACGTCGCGGTCGTGCGTGTTCCGCCAGAACTGCCAGTAATCGTACGGGCCGAGCTGGTCGGAATTGAGCCAGACCGCGCCGGCGGCGGTCTTGCCCATCTTGGCGCCGTCGGCGGTGGTGAGCAAAGGCGTCGTCAGCCCGAAGACCTGGCTGCCGTCGACGCGGCGGCAAAGCTCGACGCCGTTGACGATGTTGCCCCACTGGTCCGAGCCGCCGAGCTGCAGCCGGCAGGAAACCCGCCGCGACAGCTCCAGGAAATCGTACGCCTGCAGGATCATGTAGTTGAATTCGAGGAAGGTGAGCGGCTGCTCGCGCTCCAGGCGGAGCTGAACGCTGTCGAAGGTCAGCATCCGGTTGATCGTGAAATGCGGGCCGATCTCGCGCAGGAAAGGGATATATTCCAGCTTCGACAGCCAATCGTCATTGTTGACCATGATGGCGTCGGTCGGGCCGTCGCCGAACGTCAGGAAATGCTCGAAGATGCGGCGGATCGAGGCGATGTTCGCCTCGATATCCTCATCGCTCAGCATCTTGCGGCTCTCGTCCCGGCCGGAAGGGTCGCCGACCTTGGTGGTGCCGCCGCCCATCACCACGATCGGCTTGTGCCCGGTCTGCTGGAGCCGGCGCAGCAGCATGATCTGGACGAGGCTGCCGACGTGGAGCGAGGGCGCGGTCGCGTCGAAGCCGATATAGCCCGGAACGATCTGCCGAGCGGCGAGCGCGTCGAGGCCCTCGGGGTCGGTCAGCTGGTGGATGTAGCCGCGCTCGTCGAGCAGGCGCAGGAGCTGGGACTTGTACATGCCCGGCCTCCTAGCATCGCAATCGCGTCATGCTGAACTTTTTCGCCACGCAATTCTCCGCCGGCGCTTGAGGTCCGGCTTGTTTCCCTCGCCCCGGGAATCCGGCACGCTCCGGCGCGTGAGTCGCGGGGCAAGAATGCGGGAATCGTTGCGGTCGTCGCCCGCGGCGATCTTCGCGTTCCTCGCCGCGCT